>JAIXSO010000026.1 GCA_027484685.1 Bacteroidota bacterium | reverse complement strand
GGGTCGCATATTTATAGCTTAATTTGTTTCTATAAACATACGACCCCAAAGGGGTCGAACCCAGCCGATGTTGGCGTCCTCGCCAAAATCAATATATTTAGATTTAGCTAATAATTGCAGGCGAGGACGCCTGCAATGGCGAAAATGGACAATAAAACCTTGAAATTGTATGAGTCTCTTAAACAAAAAATGAATGCTATAAAACAGCCTATTCATTAGTCTATTTTATCTCGCTTTGCAGAAATTGCAAACGATGGAATAAGTATAACTGTTTTTCTGCTGCTGTTCGACCCCGTTGGGGTCGCATATTTATAGCTTAATTTGTTTCTATAAACATACGACCCCAAAGGGGTCGAACCCAGCCGATGTTGGCGTCCTTGCCAAAATCAATAAATTTAGATTTAGCTAATAATTGCAGGCGAGGACGCCTGCAATGGCTAAATGAAAGTAGCATTATTTGGTGCGGGAAATTGTAGAGTCGTAACATGTTACGTCTCCAGCTAAAAAGACGTTGCGTGCCCATTTATTTTTCGTCTTTAATTATTGATTTCAACTTAAATGTTTTCTGTCCCCTGTCAGACAAAAGTGAATTTATTTTGTTGGTGAAAAAGTCTTTAATGAAATCCCAATCACTTACATTCATTTCTCCATTACCATTTTTGTCAAGATTGTCAACAATTTTTAGATTACCAATAACCTCAAAATTATCTCTAAACTTCAAAAAATCCTTTCTCCAAATTACGAGTCCATAAGAACCTAAAAAGTATGGTCTGGTCTCAGGGTGAATGCTCCATATTTGATTTAGTTCAATGTCAGGATATTTAAAATGCTCATTCTTTGTATTCCCAATACCCCAAAAGTCACTTTTCAGAACTTTTTCAGGGGTTGGTTTTTCTAAATCGTCATAGGTCAAAGCAGCAAAAGTAAAACTCTGAGGACTTTTCTCTTTATATGTACTTATACAAAGCAAGACTTTATACTTTTCGTCATTCGCTTTAAATGCCAATAAGTCTCCTTGATATATGTCGCTGATTTTTTTCATTGATTCGTTCGTCTTAGCATTGCTGGTCATTTATATATAAGGAGGTATTTTTCCATACTTATTTTTAACAAAAGTATTTTATTATTTTATTTATACAAGTTAACAAAAGGGCACTTTATTTATTTAAGCTAAGAGGATACTTGCGCTAGCTGGGCTGTTATGTCCAGTTTATTTTTTAAGGTTCATATAGTCGTCCACCTCTATGTAAAAGTCTGATCGTCCCATGTGTATAGGGGCGTCTTTACCGTTAAATAACAAAATGCTCCAATAAAAACCTGCGAGATTAATTATTGTATCTTTATTATTTGTTGTATGAAATTTCAAGTTACCCTTTGATGTCATGTTTATTATTTTTATTTGATGAGATTCGAAATATTTTTTTGCATCACTAGTAAATAACATTATTTCTTCAAATTCAGTGTCGAAGTCTTCACCATCAAAATTTTTTAAACTGTCAATAATCTTTTTTGTAGGTGAGAGAATTACTGCACAAGGGAACGATATATCATGAGCTGAAAAAGATAGTGATTGATTTTGTTTTATAGAATTGCTATCTGTGGAAACGGATGCATGAGAATTTTTACTTGTATTTTCATTTGTACAAGAAACTAAAATGAAAAATGAAATTATTATTAATGTGTATCGCATTTGTTTCTTCATAAATTAGGCATAACTTGTATATAAGTATGATTTTATCATCCTTATCTCTCCATTAAGGGTAGATAAGGAGTTATTTTTCCATACTTATTTTTAACAAAAGTATTTTATTTATCCAAGTGATCAAATTGGCTCATTATTTTTAAGCCAAGCGGACGCTTGAATTCAAATAGCACCAGCGGACAATTACGCTAGCTGGGACCGCTACTAGTAGTAGGACTTCTAAGCCAATAAGTTACCTGCTGAGTCAAAGTTGAAGTCAGGATAACAATACGATTCTTGAAACGTGAACCTAGAACCTATTACATTTTCCATTTCCCATTGAGAGTCGTCTACAATATAAACATTTTCATGGTCGAATAGCGTACTCATATATGGGTCATGCCCTAAAGGGTCTATGACAGGAATCATAACTCGTATATTAAAATGCTTTGTCAATTTTTTACCAATAAAAAGAGAGCGCTCTTCTTCATTTACTTTTGGAGTGCGAAAAATTGTCAATTCTATTGAGAGTTCTTTTAGGGTTTCTTTGTGCGTTAAATTAAATATGATATGCCTTTCATTACTAGAGTCAAAACCTTTTGGTTCATCACCCTTAAAGTCATAATGAAAAACAGTCAGACTAGGAAAGATTGTAGAAAGAAAGTCCTGAAGTCTTTTTAGTTCAATAAATTTGTCGATGTACAGAATTTCCATAGGCTTACCGCTAACTTATATAAGAATGCATTTTGCATCCTTATCTCTACAATATAGGTAGATAAGGAGGTATTTTGCCATACTTATTCTTAACAAAAGTATTTTATTATTTTATTTATCCAAATCATCAAAAAGGCACATTATTTTTTACAACTAAGCGGATGTTTGAATTCAAATAACACAAGCGGACGCTTGCGCTAGCTGCGCTGTTAGCAGTTGTAAGCGCCACACGCATAAACAAAGCTTTGCTGTCTACTTTGTTTTGTTGTCGTCCCAATAATCGTTCTTGTATAAATGTCTAACGAATTCGTCAAAGGTTTTTCCAAGTGGGATGAAGTCCTTGTCCTCACCAATGTAAGGCATAACTCCAAACTGTAATTCAGGCCCTCTTTTGTCCAGAACAAACATTTCATTCCCACCGTCAGCACCTAAATAAATTACCCACGGAAAAAATTCACCGCCATACATGTCTGTGTATTTTAGAATTTCCTCAACTTTGATAAATTGAACATATGATTGTCCAAGCGTACCGTCATAACCATTTGTAATTAGTAAAAAGTCCTTATAGTCAGGTGGAAATATTATATCTAATTCCTTTTCTGCCTTAATAATAGTTTCGATTTCTGTCGGTGGATTGAATACGTTTTTGTCTGCATAAGTCGAATCAGAAGCTGGGTCGGAAAAATATTTTTGAATAAATTCTTTCATTTTACATGTCTGCCGATTATTTCGATGTATTTACGCTTATTACTGCTAACTTATTTATAAGTATGATTTTATTGTCCTCATCTCTCCAATAAGGTTAGATAAGGAGGTGTTTTGCCATACTTATTTTTAACAAAAGTATTTTATTATTACATATATCCAAGTTGACAAATGGGCGCTTTATTTTTTAAAACTAAGAGGATGCTTGAATTCAAATAACACAAGCGGACGCTTGCGCTAGCTTCGCTATAATAAATATTCTCAACTGCTCAAATTTAGTTCTGTTCTTAATTCATTTACAAAATCCATAAGTTTATTCTTATTTGATATAAATTGTTGTTTTCGAATATCATCACCTCCAAAATGATTTGCAATCACCTTTCCAATCGTAACTGACTTATTAAATATGTCAATTTCTTTTTCTATACATTGTATATTAACTTCACCTTTTGAGTTAATTACCCCTCTGAAACGCTTAGGAAACGTTATAAAATAATCAGACTTGGTCTTTATAGGTTTCAAGTTCAAGTTACCCCAATAATCAATCTTGCCACAAAATTCAATAACATATCCTATTTGCTTAAGAACGAAGAATCCTTTCAATAAAGAGCTGGAATAACTAAAACCGTTATCATGTATATTACCCTCCAATTTTTTTATACCCCTATCTAATAGAGGATATGAATTTTCATATACCACAAAGTCAATTTCATCACTTTTCAACAATTCTAGATTTTTGTCTGCCAATACTCTATAATTTTCGCTTGTGGCATAAAGATAAGAGTCTATATTTTGAAATTGTTTCAATTTGAGTTTGTTTAGTTTTCTGTTTAGCCAATATAGAATACATTTTCCAAAAAGTGGTTTATCATGCTGAATCTTGTTTATTCTCTCTGACAAGCTTACCAAAACTATTTCTAAATCAACTATTTCTTGCATTTTAATTTAACTAAAATATTTTTTTAAAATTACAATGTTCAATAACCTCAGTCCTTCTAATTACTAAGGTTTTTCAAATATATAAAAAAATCTTGCTCATCCACTTGCAAACCTGCAAGCCTATGGTTTGGAAAAACCGACAAAAGGATAAGCCACTTTAATAGTTTGTAAAGTTCACAAACCATATTTAAATTATTAGCATTCACAACTCAAAAACATCATTGCTTTTAAATACATTTGTTTTATAAATGGTAAGGTAAAAAGCGGTTTGCAAATACTTGGAGTGAATGGTTTGGAGGGCCAAGACCTGACAGGTTTTTAAAAACCTGTCAGGTCTAACCGCACCAACCGAATATAAGTAATTGGTGAGCACCGATGGCTACGAAAAAGCCAATCACATTTAAACGATTAGCATTTGTAATGCAAAAACATCATTGCTTTTAAATATATTTGTTTTATGAATGGCATGGTAAAAAGTGGTTTGATTAAATTATTTAAAGGCTAAATCAATGAAAATAGGAATATATTATTTTCATGCAGATCCTAACTGTTATTTTCAAGTAAAAGATCTTGTAAATAAAAGACTGAATGAGATTTGTCAGCAGGAGATTTTTAATCATGAACCAATGAAGTCCCAGAAATCAGATTGGATTTTTAGTATTAATGTAACGGTTCTGTCTCAGTACAGGAAATTATTGGCCTCTTCTAAACCAACAATTGATAAGAAAAATAAATTCGAGTGCCATACTATTCTTTTACCTCCAGAGTTTATTACTGATACTAAGGATTATCCTTTAGATAAATATATTGAATTTTTTTTTGAAGGATTATTTTCTTTATTATCGACTTATGGAATTGAAATCAGTAAAATTGAAAAATGTAAGAAACTGGCTCAAAAAGAAATTTTGAATAATGAAATTTATAAACTCACTGAAGAAGAAAGATTTACTGAAAAAATGTCTGAAGAAAAAAGCTTGGAACTAGAACAAGAGTTGATGAATTTTCTACATAAACGCAGGTAGTCCAAGTACAAATCTGCTTGGTTGGTGCATGTCTTTAACATTTACAAACCTCATTTATACTATTAGCATTTGTAATGCAAAAACATCATTGCTTTTAAATACATTTGTTTTATGAATGGTATGGTAAAAAGCGGTTTGCAAATACTTGGAGTGAATGGTTTGGATGGTGGATTTAAAGGAGCGTTATTTGGTGCGGGAAATTGTAGAGACGTAACATGTTACGTCTTCCAATAAAAAAAGACGTTGCATGTAACGTCTCTACATGGTTATTGGTAAATTCAATGTTGTTGTTGTGGCAAGGTAGAGACGTTTAATTAAAGGTCTCTTCCATTGCTATTAATAGTTTTTGTCACCCGATGTTAAATTGTCAAAGTCACGCCAAACTATGTTTTCAGCTAATGCTCTAAAAACAGAATTTGTAAGTGTTGTGTCAGTGAAAAGAAAAACCTCTTTGAAGTTTTGAACTTCAGGTCTTTTAAGTTGCAAAGCCATGTCGCAACCATAAGAACCTGCGTTGTCTCTAATGTCAACTATAAATATTCGTTGGTCAACAAGATTGTCTGTGAAAGCAGCGACATTTTTTAATTCCAAAACTTTATCGAATTTTTCATTATTCCATTTTTTAAAGAAAAGTTTGAGTGTTTGTCCTGTCATTCGCTTGTTTATCAACCGATATTCACATATTTCTGTTGTCATTATTTTAATTGTTGCGTGACTTTATAACTATTGCAAGTAAGATGCTTATCTCTGAATGTTTTTAACTAAAACCTTCCTATGTCTATCCAATTTCGGGTTGTTTAAGGAAGGTTTCTATTATCAAAAATACTTATTATTTTTATTTATCCAAGTCATCAAAAGGGTTCCCATCAGCAGCGAGCGCAGTTTTGCAAACCTCACTAAATATTATTAGCCTCAGCCATTCAAAAACATCATTGCTTTTAAATATATTTGTTTTATGAATGGTTTGGTAAAAAGATGGTTGCAAATAGTAGGAGTAAATGATTTGGAGGGTGAATTTAAACCAGCATTATTTGGTGCGGGAAATTGTAGAGACGTAACATGTTACGTCTTCCAATAAAAAAAGACGTTGCATGCAACGTCTCTACATGGTTATTGGTAAATTCAATGGTTTTCTTGAGGCACCGGTAGAGACGTTTAATTAAACGTCTCTACAGCACATAAATATCAACAAAAAACCTATAAGGGTTTATTTAAACAATAAAAAAAATGGCTGAACAAATATGTCCTAATTGCAAAAATGAAAGCTTCAATTGGGCTTCGCAGGAAATTGATGAACCTACAATTTGGTATTGTTATAAGTGTAATTTTGAAGCGTATGAAGATGAACATTTAGAGAGAGTTTGTTTAAACTGCAACACAAAAACTGAATGTAATTTAATGGTAAATGATCAAAATTATTGGTGGTGTTCTAGATGCCATAAGTATGAATTGATAACAGAATAAAAAGCAACTGCCAACATTTCCAGCCGATGTTGTCGTCCTCACCAAAATTAATAAATTTGAATAAAGCTAATAATTGCAGGCGAGGACGCCTGCAATGGCTAAATTCTATTCAATAACCCCGTAAATTTTTATTCGGTTCAAAATAGAATCGTTAATAATTTTTATGTTTAGTAATTCGTTAAAGTTTTTGTACTTACCATGCTGATTACGATAATTAACTATTACTCGCGCTACTTTAAATTTAAAGTATGGATGCATTTTTAACTCATCTTCTGTAACTGTATTGAGGTTAATGCGCTTAGCTTTATTGGCATCTACATATATTTTACCTTGTAAATCGTATAAAATATCTTCATCAAAACCAAAAATTTCTGTTAATTGATTTAGGTTTAAAAAGCCACCTAATTTGGTTCTTTGTTCTATAATTCTGCTAGCTAACTTTGGCCCAATTCTGTATAATTTTACCAATTGTATTGAATCAGCCGAGTTTAACTCCAAGGGTTCAAATTGTTTTGGCTTTGTATTTTTACTTGAATCGGCAAATGCAGATTGTTTGTTGGTAAATTCATTGTTTTCAAGCTGAATATAAGGCGTTAGTTTATCAACCAAAGCCTCATTTATTCCATAAATTTTCTTTAACCCTTCTATTGATTTTATTTTGCCACCTTTACTCAAATAGTTTTTAAGCGTTGCAATATTTTTATCAGTAAAACCTAATTGCTTAAACTCAGCCACAGTAGCAGTATTTGGATTGAATAAAAACAATTCATTATCTGTAACCTCAGCAAACGAAGTCTTTACATTTAACGAATCCAATTCAGCCATTTGACTGATAGTAATATTTATATTATTAACCGGTTTAAGGTATCGATAAGCAGTTGGTAAAATCATAACCAGCATCAATACAGCCATTAATATCAAAACACCTTTTCTTTCGCTTGGCGAAAAATAAAGGTACATTTTTATAAACTTTTCTAATCTAAGCTTAGCTTTCTTCATCTCGTCTGCGTTGGCGTGGAGGATTTATTTTAGGGTTTTTTATAAAAAATATATACAACATCAAAAACACAAACGCAGCACCAAAAGCTTCACAAATAAACCAAAACCAAAAGCTTGATTGCTCAGGTTCGGTAGCCAATTTGGGAACTTCGGCTTGTAATAAAATTAATAAATTTAACATATTTTTTGTATTAATTGCTAGTGTTGTGTTGTTCTAATTGTTGTTTTAAAATAGCTAATCCTTGCTCAAAAGTATGCGGATTATAACCTAACTCTTTGCGTGCTTTATCTAATATAAAACCAGTAATTGGCGGGCGTTTAGCTGGTTGTTTAATTCCCTCGCTGGTGCTAATGTTTAATAACGATTTATCTAATTTCCAAAAATCGGCTACTCTATAAACCAAATCAAACACACTCATAAAATCACTACCACTTATATTATAAATACCTTGTGCTTTTCTATCGGCTGCTAATTTACAACCCATAGCCAAATCTTCGGCCAAAGTTGGTGTTCTAAATTGGTCAGAAACCACATTGATACTTTTACCGCTTTCTAAAGCTCCTTTTGCCCAAAGTACTATGTTACTTCGGCTCATATCACTAACAATTCCATAAACCAAAACTGTGCGTAGTATAGCCCAACTTTTTGAATGATTAATAACTACCTCCTCCCCTTTTTGTTTCGATAATCCATAATAACTTAATGGATTTGGAGTTTCTGTTTCAAGTAAAGGCCCATGCGTTCCATCAAAAATAAAATCGGTTGACACTTGCACCAAATGTGCATTATACTCATTACAAGCATTTACCAAATAAGTAACTGCATCAATATTTAATTTATCGCATCCTTCTTTATCGCTTTCGCAAGCATCTACATTGGTCATGGCGGCAGTATTAATAACCACATCAGGTCTATGTTTTTCAATAATTGCACTAACTTCTTGCTCGTTAGTTACATCTAAACTTTCATAAACATAACCATTTTTATCGCCATATCTATTTTCGCCTCTTGCTGTTGCAATTAGCTCATTATCTGCATTATTTTTATATAAATCTATCAGCTTTTGGCCTAGTAAACCGTTACTTCCAGTTATCAATATTTTCATGATTCAATATTAATTTTTTTAGTGATTATTTTAGCTTTTACTCCTATTTATTTTTTAACAAAAAAGCTAAGACTATTTATTAGTAAGCAATTCCATATCGTATCTATGTAATCCTTTTTCATAAAAATCGTTGGTAATTTTGGTAGTTTCAAAACCAAATTTCTCAAAAAATCCATACGAATATTGTGTAGTATCAATATAAATAATGTGGTTAGGATAAATTTCTTTTATTTGAGCTAAACGATAAGCTAACAACTCTTTACCAAATCCTCTTTTATGGAAATTTCGATGAATGAGCCCCCAAGCTAATGTGATAATATTGGTATTATCTTTATCGCCAAAACCTCCGCAACCAATTACTTCATTTCCAAAAACTACTACGTAATAAAACGTTTTATTGGCCACAATTTTATTAGGAACCATTTCTAAAAAAGCATCAAAATCAGCTATTTCGGCTTGTGTGAAATACTTTGGCACATTGCTTTCAAAAGCCTCTAAGCAGGCTTGCTTGTCAGTGTTTTCATAAGCTCTTATTTGTAATTCCATATTTTTCAAATTTATTTGAAAAAGAAAAATATAAAAACGCCATTTATTCGAAAATAAATGGCGTTTTGAGTTGAATTTTACTAAAATACCTTTATATTTTAGTGTTTAATTAATTTAATTATTTGTACATCCTCATTAAGCTTAACCTTCATAAAATAAACACCTTTGCTTAAAAAGTTTAATTCATTAATTGAAGTATTAACTTGATTTGGCGACACTAAAATGCTTTTTTGAAACAATATAGAACCTTTAACATCTATAACAGAAACTTCAACTAAACCACTATTAGCTAAATTATTAACAGTTAAGTTTATTTCATTTTCAAAAGGATTTGGGTAACAATTTATTTCTTGTTTTTGAGCAACATTATCGAACCTCACAACTATGGTATTTGAAGTTTCAAATGTACCATCTTTATCAACCATTTTTAGTCTATAATAAGCCAATAATGAACCATTTAAAAATTCTTTTACATCATTATGAATGTAGTTATATTTTATTAAGGTGTTTGCCTGTCCTTTTGCCTTTATTTGTGATAATGGTATAAAGTTTTTACCATTATTAGAAAACTCTACCACAAAATGATTACTGTTTATTTCGGTAGAAGTAGTCCAATTTATTTTTACATTTTCTTCAAATTTTTCTCCATTAAAACTTGTTAATTTAACTGGTAATGGGCTTGAAGTTATTTCATCAGCTCCCATGTAAGGTTTGTAAAAATCTCTTGTTTCTCCATCAAAATCTGTTGTAACACCCAATATTGGTCTACCTGCAAAATTTATATTACCTACTGTAGGACTAGTTATATGTAAATTGGTATTTGAAACAAAAGTTGCTGCTGTATTTACTGAATTGGTATCTTGCTGAGTTATAAATTTCCAATCAGAAAAATCTCTATTTACCCCTAACCACAAGCCCACATTAATAGTACTAGTATATAGTGTATTATAATTAGCTTTATAGGTAGTAGTTGGCACAATGGTATATATAGCAGAAGCATAATTTAAGCTTGAACTGGTTCTTATATTTCCTAATATGTTGTTTCTACTATTTAAATTAGACGTTCTGAATCTTCTATATGCATAAGAAGTATCTACAGCACTTCCATTTAAACCGCTTATCAAAACAGTATTATTATATAAATTTAGCGTTCCTATTATACTATCATTAATACCTACTATAACAATATCGTTAGTTATATCGCTTCCTAAACCTACCATATTATTGGTAACATTCCAAGTAGCACCATTAGTTAAATTAATACCAAATACTTTGGCAGCAATATTGGCGCTATTATTTTTTATATTGTAAATTCTATTTGCTGTAATATTTCCTACTGAAGCAGCATCATCTACATTAATTCCTATTGCTGTAGTAGCGTTATTAGCTGGCCCCCCAGAAGCTGATAAATCATACACCAAATTATTAGCAATAGTTTGCAACGTTGAAGGACTTAATGTTAAAATTCCTACCATTGATGCGGTGCTAATTGATACCGTTGGATTAACAGCAGATAAACCAAAGATAGTATTTCCTTTAATATTTAATGCTCCTGCTGTAAGTGATGATGTAATTCTAATTCCGTTATGCCCCACTGCGGTAGTATTACCTGTTGAAGTAATATTAGCAATTGTATTATTATAAAAGTTTGGAATATTGGTAGTTCCGTTACTCCATAATGATATTTGTGTACCTAGTAACGAACTTTGAATACTATTTAATGATGTGGTATTACCTATCAAATTATTGTTTACGCTATTTAAACCACCTGTTAGTTCAATACCTCCATAAGTTCCAGAACCTGTTCCAGTTAAAGCTATATTCTGAATGGTATTATTGCGTATGAATGATGAATCAGATTGGCTTGTATTGGCCACTATTCCTCGCCATGCAATATTTCCAGAATTAGTCCAAGCCGCGCCTCCAGCATTAATAGTTGAGCCACCTATAAAATTGTTTTCAATTACATTTTTTGCCGATGCACTTAAAAAACGAATAGATGTTTGTGCTGTAGTTTGCGGTGAAGTCATGTAAAAATTATTGTTACTTATTCTCCATCCTGCTCCATTACCTGTGGCAGTTACCTGAATACCAGAAGTTAGCCAATTATAAATACTATTATTAGTAATATAAATGCTATCGTTGGTAAAACCTGATGTTCCTGCGCTATACACTGCTACTGCTGGGTTACCAGTAGAATCGCTTCTATCACGAATATCGCAATTACTAATTACGTTAAAACTATTACCTACAGATATATTAGTTGTAGAAAATAATACAGTACCACTAGTGGTAGTAGTATTTCCACTCTCTAATTTTAAGTACAGTAAACTATCATTTTGTGCTCCGTTTATAAATTGAAAGCAAGGTGAATTTGAAGAAGCTGCTGTTCTTTTGCTTTTTATAGTCCATTCACTGGTAGCCCCAACTCCTCCAGGTCTCCCATCAAAAACAATCCTGTCTGCACCATCTAAACTAATAACAGGTGCTGTTGAAGCTGGGTATCCTGATGTTTCTCTGCCTGTAACACCCGCTGCTGGGCGAATTGTAACTGTCCAATTTCCTCCTAATGTATTTAATTGATTGAATGTGATTGGTAAAACCTCACCTGTAGTTCCATCGTAACTTGACTGCAATTCAAATATTACATTACCTAATAATTGAGATGAATTTAAAGCATTTGCCACATCAGTTAATTTTAAGTATGGAAAACTAGAAGAACCAACTTGGTAAGTTCCGCCTGAAATTGATCCAGCTTTAACAAATGTTCTGATATTAACTCCTGCATCAGGATTATTTAAATAATTTGCAGGATCAATTGTACTAAAGCCAGTAAATGCTGCTGCTTGAATTGGGTTTACTGCAATATTACGTCCAGTGCCAACAACATCTCTTGCCGAAATGTAAAATTGATATAAACCTGAAGACAATAATGAAAGCGAGGTTGACCATTTATAAGTTCCATTCATGCCAGCACTTGGAATACTATCAGGTGCCAAATCGGTAAATGCTCCGCTTGAACCTAATCTATACCAAAGTCTAACACTACCAGCAATAGTAGGGTTGCTATTATCTGTTATGGTAGCCATTACGGTAGGTAAAGCTGAATTTATAATCACCACATTTGATATGATAGGTGCTGCACTATCATTCAATGCTTGCAATGATTCATACGCCCCAATAGTAGTTCCATTAGTTGCGCTCCTTGCATTTCCTGCTATATCAGTTGTTATGGCAATTGGTGATAAAATTGGTAAACCACTTTGAACCGCTGGTGTAATCCCACCAAGTGTTAAATCGGTTGAACTTACAAAATTAGGATTTGCATTTGCACTCCCTTGTTCATTTCCATCAGATGGACTTAAAGCTGTTATAGCAGCAGCAAATGCTGGTAATGAATTTCTATCTGATGCAGCTGCAAAGCCAACAAAACCATTTGCATTTGGCGACCAAAATACATTATTTGAAGATAAAATTGTACCAGCACTTATATAAGCAGCATAGTGTTTTGAAACACCTGTTTGAGCGGGTGAAGTATTAGAAAATATATTATTCCTAACTATAACATTTCCTGTTCCTCCTTTCCAAAAAGATACAATTGAATTGTTTAATCCTGAACTATTTAAAGAAACTGAGTTATAAAAAAATGAAGCAGTACCTGTACCACTAGTTGTACCAAATGAAATACCTCTTACCATTTGATTTGCAGTTGCTGTAGCTATAGTAGATATATTGTTTATTGCATATACTACATTATTATAAACTACAGCATTTGAAGTAGTTGATGCATCAATTCTAATTCCATGAACTGTACCAGTTGCCGAAGTGCTGGTAGTTCTATTAATATTATAAACAACATTACCCCAAACCCTTGCTATACCATAGTCTGTTGTAGTTGAACCATTATCAATAAAAATTCCTTGATTTGTTAATGTACCGGTATGCGTTAAATTACGTACCCAACATTTCGATATTTCTACATTTTTTTGGTCAGCTGCGCTTATTCCATACACCAATGCTGTTCCATTACCAATATCGTTAGCAGTAATAGCTCCAATAATAGTAGTATCAGCACCTGTTGATGTTATAACACAATTACTGTCGGGAAATCCGGCCGTTCCAATTAAGCCAATTCCTTTATAAGTATTTTGAATTTTTACATTTTCATATCTATTATTATGATTTGCACCTGTTAATGAAGTAGCAGCTACTCCACCACCTGTTGTAGATGCAGACTGTAAAATTCCGAAAGTAGCAGTATTGCTTCTGTTTAATGTTACTCTACAATTTTTTATAGTATTATTAGAAGAACCATTTACTCCACTTGAATTTAAAATTGAATACCCATATTCCATTTGAGAAGTTGCAGCAGCATTGCTAACACTATCAGCTGCATCAATTCCATCAAATAAAATATTTTTACTACCTGAAATTTTAAATACTGCATCAGTAGCTCCTATTCCTCGCACACCATAAACAAGAGGATTAGCACCAACACCAAACTTTTGAAAAGTAATAGAATCAAGGTTAGAAAGCGTAATTGGTGTAGATGTAAAGACCTCGCCTGCAATAACATTAAATGTAACAGGACCACATTTACCAAAGGAGTCAATTACGTTAATTGCAGTCCCTAATGAACTGAAATCAGCCGAAGTTGAAGCAATGGTGTATGTACCATTTAATCCTGGTCTCAGAAAAACAGTTAGAGAGTCATTACTAGTAATTGTATCTGCTACTCCATTTGGCATTGAAGTCCAAACGTCAATTCGTTTTGTAATATTTGGGGTATAGGTAATATTGCCCAATGTAATATTGGTATCATTTTTATTAATGGGGTGGTTTAAGGTGTCTAGCAATGTTATTAGGCTAATGGGTGTTTGTGCTAAACCATCAATAGCCCAGTTAATCATTACATTCGAAATAGGATTTATGCCTTTATTGGCAACTTTAACTCTTAATGCTTGATTAGTACCACAAAATTTAGGAGCTGATACAAGTTGAGAAATACTTGCGTTATTTCCTCCTTTACTCTTTATTCTGTATATCACTCCTCCATTCAACTGGCGAGTTGGGCCAAACCAAGTTGTAGCATTTCGTGTAAAACCACAAGTAGCATCTGCAATAATGGAGACTGTTCCATTGGAAAAGGTAGGAGGTGTTGCAGTGGTATTCGAAAAAACGTTACCCCCTGAAAGTTGTATAAAAAATCCAAAAGTATCGCCTGGATTCATATTTAAGTTACAATTAACTGGAATTGTTGCAAGTGCGGCATTTCCCAAACCAGTATGGGTTGCACTTCCTAATGCAATCCAACCACCAGCAGCATTCATATTGGCAATAACTGGTTGTCCATTTATTTTTGTTTGATTGTACCAAATAGTAGCAGTATTCGTTGAGGCAGTAGATGCTAAACGAAAAGTTTCTATTACAATTGGTTCATTGGTTGTAAAATTAAATACAATACCGCCATTAGTGCCAATAGCCGTGCTACCAGTACCAAATGGTGGTACATTATCAAATGTTATTGATTGAGAAAACACCTCCAATGATTTAAAAAATAGTAATACAAAAACAGAAATGGTGAAAAAGAATCTTGAAATTTTCATTGTTTAATATTTCTTAGTGTTGGTTAAATTTTATCCAATTTTTATTGTAAGCCAAAAGCTATTATTAAAACTTTACTTCTTTATATAAATAATACTAATACATAGAAATAATGTTTTAAATGACTTTTATTACATGTATTAAATTTAATTAAGCGCAAAATATTATATTAAGCTCCTCTTTTAATTTAAAATACTATAAATAAGAACCGAAAGCGTTTAAAAGATAACCGAAAGTGCAATGTTTAAAAGTTTAGCCACTTCTTAAACTCAATGGCTCTATCAATACTTACAATCATATCTTCCTGAAAGTTTGGTGTAATAATAATTCTAACACGCCCTCTTGTTTCATAGTGCATCTCTTTAATCGAATCTCTATTGATTATAAATTGCCTATTAATTCTAAAAAATTGTTCAGGATTTAACTTCTTTTCTATAAACTCTAACTTGTTTTCATAAGGATAGGTATTACCTGCTTTATCCTTAACAAATACTTGCTTGTATTTAACATATAAAAAGGCTATTTCTTTCACATCCAACGACTTTAGTTGTGTGGAAGTTTTTAATAGTAAGCGCTTTTGGTAAGTTGATTCAATGTAACTAAAATTAGCATATAGCTCACTTTTACCAAACCAATTTTTATATTTGGTAAGTGCTACTTTTAATTCATCTAGGTCTATTGG
Source organism: Bacteroidota bacterium (assembly GCA_027484685.1). Lineage (GTDB taxonomy): Bacteria > Bacteroidota > Bacteroidia > UKL13-3 > UKL13-3 > JAAFJM01. Next base: position 90,283 of record JAIXSO010000026.1, on the reverse strand, counting down.
TTTTAGTAAATAAGCAATGCTATTTTGTTTAAAAGCTTCTACGGCAAAAGAATTATAAGAGGTTGTAAAAACTATTGGTGTATTAATTTGAACATAATCAAATATTTCAAAGCTGTTACCATCTAATAATTGAATATCCATAAAAATTAAATCAACTTCGTTTTCGCTAAGCCAAGTAACAGCATCTACAACGGTTGATAATATAGTTAATACTTCAATTTTTTTATCGCATGTTAACAATAAGTAGTTTAAATGTTTGGCTACATATGGTTCATCTTCTACTATTACACATCTCATAAATTAAACACTCTTATCAAAAAAAGGAATTTTTGCAATATACCAGCCTTGTCTGCCTTCAAAAAAAGGCAATTTATCCGTTAATATTTTATATCGCTCTGTAATATTTTTTTGTCCTAATCCGGTACTAGGCTCTTTATCGGGTTTAGGGTTAAAAATATTTTTTATAACTATGTAATCTTTTTCTAGAAACACATCAATCTTCATCACATTATTGGTATCTATATGATTATGCTTTATAGCATTTTCAATTAATAACTGAATACTAAATGGCGGAATAAAACAATTTAAGTTTAGTAAATGCTCATCAATATTTAAATGCAAACTATCCGAATATTTCATTTTACATAAATACATATAGCTTTCTACTATTTCTAACTCCTCTTTAAAATTAATAAGTTGTGCATTACTTAACTCCAAAATAGACCTGTACATTTTAGAAAATTTAGCCACAAATGATAATGCTTGTTGCGGGTCATATATAATAAGTGATGAAAGTGTACTTAAATTATTAAATAAAAAATGTGGGTTAATTTTAGTTTTAAGTATTTCATACCTAGCTGATACATTTTCTCTCATCAACTCCATGTTATAGGTATTCAAAGATGTATTAATTTTCTCTATCTCGCTTTGCTGTGTTTGAATCTGTGCGTTTTTTATGGTTAAAATTTTATTAGATTTCTGCTTTATAATTATAATACGTATGGTTATAAAGATAAGAATGGAAACAAAAATAACCACTATAATCAAAAAGTTTTTAATTAAGCTTTCTCTCAATTTATTGGCTTCAATTATTGTACGCTCGTTGTTTAAATTTTTTATTTGCTCTTCCTTTTGTTGTAAGTCAAATCTGGCTTGCATTTCGTTTATATTTTGGGCATTTTCTTGATTATATAAACTGTCGTACAAGGCTATATAATACTCGTTAAACAGTAATGCTTTTTTAAAATTATGTTGTTGTTTAAATAATTGATAAGTGTACTTGTAGATGTTTAATCGCAAAGATTTAGCACCTATTTTTGTAGCTAATACTAAAGCTTGTTCTAACTCTATTTGCGCTTTGGTATATTGGTTCATTTTAGTATATATTTTACCAATTGCATAGTGTACATGAGCCTTGTGAAATATTACACCAGTATGTTCAATTAGCCTTAATGCTTGGTTGTAATAGTGTAATGCTTTTTTATAATTCTTAACATCAATATATGCCTCACCTATATTTATTAAAGCAATTGTTATATTGTTAGAATCCTTATATTGAGTGGAATTATTTAAAGCCAAAAAATAATTGGCCAAACACTTTGAAATATTTTTATTACTCATTTCAATGTTTCCCAAGTTAATAAGCGAACTGGTTACATCCTTAAAAAGACCTAGTTGTTTTTTTATTTTCAACGATAATTCATAATAATGACCTGCTTTCTTATAGTTTTTTAAGTGAGCATACACACCACCTACATTATTAAGGGCAAATGACTCACCTCTTAGATCTCGTAGTTTTTTAAAAATTTGTAAGGCAATAAAATGATAAAATAAAGCTTTTTTACTATCGCCAAATTGCAAGCTAATTACTCCCAAAATATCGGCTGAATATGCAACTCCAGAAGCAAAGTTTAATTCCATAGCCAATTGGTTAGCTTGGGTTGCATAATCAAAAGCCACTGCTGCTTCCGTATTTCTAATGGCCCTCGCTAGTCCATTCAAAATTTTAACTTTAACAGTATCGGGTTGCACTTTTTTAAGTTCATTTAATAAACTATCTACCTTATCATTTTTTAGACCAAACGCTTTTGGTAAATTTAAAAGGAATAAAATACTAAAAACAAAGAGGATTACTTTTTTGGGCATATTATATTAAAATCGAACTTGTTTAATTCCAAACAAAGCTAAAACAAAAAAGCTACTTAACCTTTCGGCTAAGTAGCTTTTTTTATTAGTTAAATACTTTTTAACTATTCCTCATCTTTCGATGATAATAATGCTTCGTATTCTTCTTTACTACCAACTACTAATTTTTCGTAATCGCGTAAACCTGTACCAGCAGGAATTAAATGTCCAACAATTACGTTTTCTTTTAATCCTAACATTCTATCTACTTTACCGTTAATAGCAGCTTCGTTTAATACTTTAGTAGTTTCCTGGAACGATGCAGCACTCATGAAACTTTGAGTACCTAAAGATGATTTAGTGATACCCATAATTACTTGAACTGCAGTAGCCGATTCAGCATCTCTTACTTCAACTAGGCGTAAATCTTTGCGTTTTAATTGTGAATTTTCGTCACGTAATTTTCTAACGCTAATAATTTGGCCTGGTTTGTAGTTAGTTGAGTCACCTGCTTCTAACACTACTTTTTTATCGTAAATCCAATCATTTACTTTTTTGAATTTGAAACGATCAACATTTTCACCTTCTAAGAATAAAGTATCGCCTGGATCAACTACCTCCAATTTTTGCATCATTTGGCGAACAATAATTTCGATATGTTTATCCGAAATTTTTACACCTTGTAAACGGTAAACCTCTTGGATACCATTAACAATATAACGCTGAACTGTAAGTGGTCCTTCAATTCTCAAAATATCTTGAGGGCTAATTGAACCATCAGATAATTGTGAACCTGCTTTTACGAAATCATTTTCTTGAACTAAAATGTGTTTCGACAATGGAACCATGTATTTACGGCTATCACCATCACGCGAAGTAACCATAATTTCTCTGTTACCACGTTTAATACCACCAAAGCTTACTACACCATCAATTTCAGTAACTACTGCAGGATTACTTGGGTTACGAGCTTCAAATAACTCGGTAACACGAGGTAAACCTCCTGTAATATCACGTGTTTTACTTGCAACACGAGGAATCTTAACTAAAATTTCACCTGGTCCAATTGATTTACCATCTTCAACCACAATGTGAGCACCTACTGGAATATTGTATTCTTTTAAAGGATTACCTTTTTTATCGTTTACAATAATTGAAGGTGTTTTAGTTTTATCTTTCGATTCAATAATAACTTTCTCTTTGTGACCTGTTTGCTCATCGCTTTCTTCTTTAAAAGTAATATTTTCAATAATACTTTCAAATTGAAGCACACCCGGGAACTCAGAAAGAATTACCGCATTGTATGGATCCCATGAACAAATGATATCACCTTTAGCAATTTTAGCCCCATTTTTAACTTGTAAATGAGCTCCATAAGGAATATTTACAGTAATAATTGGATTACGAGTTACCTCGTCTAAAATTCTAATCTCACCTTGACGACCGATTACAGTATCAAAAATACCTTCATCAGTTTTCATTTCAACTGTTTTTATCTCTTCAAATTCTAAAATACCACCAAATTTAGCATTCATTTGGCTTTCGTTAGCAATATTTGAAGCAGTACCACCCACGTGGAAAGTACGTAATGTTAACTGAGTTCCTGGTTCACCAATTGATTGAGCAGCAATTACACCAGCTGAATCTCCTCTTTGAGCCATTCTACCTGTAGAAAGATTTCTTCCATAACATTTAGCACAAATACCTAATTGAGTTTCGCAAGTTAATGCCGAACGAATTTCAACTATTTCTATTGGGCTATTTGATATTTTAGTAGCAATTTTTTCAATAATTTGCTCACCAGCTGCTACATATAATTCACCAGTTAATGGATCAAATACATCGTGTAAACTAGTTCTTCCTAAAATACGTTCATATAAACTTTCTACTTCTTCTTCGTTATCTTTTAATGCACTAATTGGAATACCACGTAAAGTACCACAATCTTCTTCATTGATAACAATATCTTGAGCAACGTCATGTAACCTACGTGTTAAGTAACCAGCATCCGCAGTTTTTAAAGCTGTATCCGCCAAACCTTTACGCGCACCGTGGGTTGAAATAAAGTATTCAATAACTGATAAACCTTCTTTAAAGTTAGAAAGAATTGGATTTTCAATAATCTCTCCAGTTCCCCCACTTAAATTCTTTTGTGGTTTAGCCATCAAACCCCTCATACCGCCTAACTGACGAATTTGCTCTTTTGATCCACGCGCTCCAGAATCTAACATCATATAGATAGGGTTAAATCCTTGGTTATCGTTTTTCAATTGAGTTAATAAGGTATCAGCCAAACGAGAGTTAATACGAGTCCAGATATCAATAACTTGGTTATAACGCTCATTGTTGGTAATAAAACCTTGCTCGTAATTGCTCCAAATTTCTTCTACCTCTGCTTGTGCTTCTTTTACAAACTTCCCTTTTTCTTCAGGAATCATTACATAACTTAAATTAAATGATAATCCACCTTTAAATGCATGATGGAAACCAATTTCTTTAATATCATCTAAGAATTTTGCGCACTTATCCATACCACATTCAGCAATTACTGAACCAATGATATCTCTTAAGTTTTTCTTAGTTAATAATTCATTGATGTAACCATAATTAGAAGGTACTACAGTATTGAAAATAATTCTACCAACTGTAGTATCAATCAATTTATTAACCAATTGATCGTCTTCTAAAACATTTACTTTACATTTAACAAAAGCGTGTAAATCAACCTTACGCTCGTTGTAAGCAATAATTGCTTCTTCTGGAGAGTAAAATTTCAATCCTTCGCCTTTTACTGGATGTTCAGGAGTATGTTTTCTACCCTTTGTTATGTAGTATAATCCCAACACCATATCCTGCGATGGTACCGCAATTGGTGCACCATTAGCAGGATTTAAAATATTGTGAGGAGCAAGCATCAACAATTGTGCTTCTAAAACTGCTGCATTTCCTAGTGGAACGTGAACAGCCATTTGATCCCCGTCAAAATCCGCATTAAAACCAGTACAAACTAAAGGATGTAATTGGATAGCTTTTCCTTCAATTAATTTTGGTTGGAAAGCTTGAATACCTAATCTATGTAATGTAGGAGCACGGTTTAATAAAATAGGATGTCCTTTTAAAATATTTTCTAAAATATCCCAAATTACAGGCTCTTTTCTATCTACTAATTTCTTGGCCGATTTTACTGTTTTAACAATACCACGCTCTAATAATTTACGGATAATAAATGGTTTGAAAAGCTCAGCAGCCATGTTTTTAGGAATACCGCATTCGTGTAACTTTAATTGAGGTCCAACCACAATTACCGAACGACCAGAATAATCCACACGTTTACCTAATAAGTTTTGACGGAAACGACCTTGTTTACCTTTTAGCATATCGCTTAAAGATTTCAAAGGACGATTACCCTCTGTTTTTACAGCACTTACTCTTCTTGTATTATCAAATAATGAATCTACAGCTTCTTGTAACATACGTTTTTCGTTACGTAAAATTACTTCAGGAGCTTTTATTTCCATTAAACGTTTCAAACGGTTGTTACGGATAATAACACGTCTGTATAAATCATTTAAATCCGAAGTTGCAAAACGTCCACCTTCTAACGGCACTAACGGACGTAATTCTGGTGGAATAACTGGTAAAATTTTTACCACCATCCACTCAGGACGGTTTTCACCGTTTTCTTGAGCCGAACGGAATCCTTCAATAACTTTTAAGCGTTTTAAAGCTTCAGCTTTACGTTGTTGGCTAGTTTCTGTACTAGCTTTAATACGTAAATCAAAACTCAATGCATCAAGATCAACTCGGCTTAATAAAAACCAAAGTGCATCTCCACCCATTTTAGCTATAAATTTATTCGGATCGTCATCATCTAAATGTTGGTTATCTTTTGGTAACGAATCAAGAATATCTAAATATTCTTCTTCCGTTAACAAATCATTCATTAAAACACCATCATTTTGCTTAATACCTGGTTGACAAACTACATAACGCTCGTAGTAAACCACCATGTCTAATTTTTTTGTTGGCATTCCTAATACATAACCAATTTTATTAGGCAATGAACGGAAATACCAAATATGCGCAACAGGTACCACTAAATTAATGTGACCCATGCGTTCGCGTCTTACTTTCTTTTCTGTTACTTCAACACCACAACGGTCACAAACAATACCCTTGTAACGAATACGTTTATATTTACCGCAATGACATTCGTAATCTTTTATTGGTCCAAAAATACGCTCACAAAATAATCCACCCATTTCTGGCTTGAACGATCTGTAATTGATAGTTTCTGGCTTGGTTACTTCACCATGTGATCTTTGTAAAATAGACTCTGGCGAGGCCAAACCTATTCTGATTTTGGTGAAATTGCTTTTTAATTTTTGATCTTTTTTGAAAGACATATATTTCGTTTGAAATTTTTTTATTGAAAATTGTTAGTTTAAATAAAATGAAGGAATTAACCCTGCAAAATTGTAGGATTAATTCCATTAATTTTTTTATTCTAACGTTACATCTAAACCTAAGCCTCTTAATTCATGTAATAATACATTGAACGATTCAGGGATACCAGGTTGTGGTAAATTATCACCTTTTACAATTGCTTCGTAAGCCTTAGCTCTACCAATAATATCATCCGACTTAATGGTTAAAATTTCTTGTAAAATATTTGATGCACCATAAGCTTCTAAAGCCCAAACCTCCATCTCTCCAAAACGCTGACCTCCAAATTGTGCTTTACCACCTAAAGGTTGTTGTGTAATTAATGAGTATGGTCCAATAGAACGAGCATGCATCTTATCATCAACCATGTGACCTAATTTAATCATGTAAATTACACCTACAGTAGTTGGCTGATCAAAACGCTCTCCTGACAATCCATCGTATAAGTAAGTTTTACCCCAATCAGGAATTCCTGCTTTGCGTGTAAATTCTAATACATCATCATCGTTAGCACCATCAAAAATTGGAGTAGCAAATTTAACCCCTAATTCAATACCTGCCCAACCTAACACAGTTTCGTAAATCTGTCCTAAGTTCATACGCGAAGGTACACCTAATGGATTTAACACAATATCAACTGGTCTTCCATCTTCTTGGAATGGTAAATCCTCGTCACGAACAATACGTGCAACGATACCTTTATTTCCATGGCGACCAGCCATTTTATCACCTACTTTTAACTTGCGTTTTTGAGCAATATAAACTTTAGCTAGTTTTAAAATACCAGTTGGTAATTCATCACCCACACTAATTGCGTACTCTTTACGTCTGTAATCAGCTAGTTCTTGGTTTACTCTGTTTTTGTAGTTCGATAAGATTTGTTTAATCATATCGTTTTTCTCAGCATCAGTGCTCCAATTGTTAGCATTAACATTGGTGTAATCAACTTCACTTAAGTTTTTCATAGTGAATTTAGTTCCTTTCGAAATCAATTCTTCACCATAAACATTCATTACACCTTGACTAGTTTTACCAGTTAAAATGGTAAATAATTTATCAACTAAAATTGATTTAATTGAAGCTATATTTTTGTCATGCTCTTCAGTTAATTTAGCAATCTTAGTTTTATCATCTGCTTTACCTACTTTATCTTTTTTAAGTCTAGCAAATAATTTTTTCTCAATAACCACACCTGCAGTTGATGGAGAAGCTTTCAGCGATGCATCTTTTACATCACCAGCTTTATCACCAAAAATAGCACGTAATAGTTTTTCTTCTGGCGATGGTTCAGTTTCTCCTTTAGGAGTAATTTTACCAATTAAAATATCACCATCAAATACTTCGCAACCAACTCTAATTAATCCATTTTCATCTAAGTTGCGAGTAGCATCTTCACTTACATTTGGAATATCATTGGTTAACTCTTCTTCACCACGTTTTGTATCACGAACTTCTAATTCGTATTCAGTAATGTGAATTGAAGTAAAAATATCTTCTTTGGTAACGCGTTCGCTAATTACAATCGCATCCTCGAAGTTATTTCCTTGCCAAGGCATGAAAGCTACTTTTAAGTTTCTTCCAATTGCTAATTCGCCACCTTGTGTTGCATAACCTTCACATAAAACATTACCTTTAGTAACTTTTTGACCTTTTTTAACAATCGGTCTTAAGTTAATACAAGTATTTTGGTTAGTGCGTAAAAACTTAGTTAATTTATAAGTTTTAGTATCTGTTCCAAAGCTAACTAATTTATCAGATTCGGTTTGTTCATAACGAATTCTAATTTCATTACCATCCACATACTCAACTACACCAGTACCTTCTGCCAATAATAAGTTTCTACTATCTCTGGCAATTTTACCTTCTAATCCTGTTCCAACAACTGGAGCTTCAGGACGTAATAAAGGAACTGCTTGACGTTGCATGTTTGAACCCATCAATGCACGATTCGCATCATTATGCTCCAAGAAAGGAATCATACTAGCAGCAATCGATACAATTTGATTAGGAGCAATATCCATAAATTGTAGTTTTTCAGGTTCCACCATCGGGAAATCGCCTTCGTAACGAGCTTTTACTTTAGGATCGTTAAACTCACCTGTAGTTTCGTTATATTTAGCATCCGATTGCGCAATAACCATTCCTTCTTCATCCTCTGCACTTAAATAAGTAACAGGTTTTCCAACAGCAACAGTTCCGTTTTCTACTTTTAAATATGGCGTTTCAATAAAGCCCATGCTGTTAATTTTAGCATGAACACATAATGATGAAATCAATCCAATGTTTGGTCCCTCTGGAGTTTCAATAGTACACAAACGACCATAGTGGGTGTAATGTACGTCACGAACCTCAAAACCAGCTCTTTCGCGAGAAAGACCACCTGGACCTAGGGCCGACATTCTTCTTTTGTGAGTAATCTCTGCCAATGGATTGGTTTGATCCATAAACTGAGATAATTGATTAGTTCCAAAGAATGAGTTGATAACAGATGATAATGTTTTAGCATTGATCAAATCTTGAGGAGTAAACACCTCGTTATCGCGTATATTCATTCTCTCGCGAATAGTTCTGCTCATACGAGCCAAACCAACACCAAATTGTGAATATAATTGCTCACCTACAGTTCTAACACGTCTATTACTTAAATGGTCAATATCATCCACATCAGCACGTGAATTCGATAACTCAATTAAGTATTTTATGATTGAAACAATATCGTCTTTCGATAATACACGATTATCTAAAGATTCGTTTTTGTTTAATTTTCTATTGATACGGTAACGACCAACTTCACCTAAATCATAACGCTTGTCAGAGAAGAATAATTTCTCAATAACACCACGAGCTGTTTCTTCATCAGGTGGATCTGCGTTACGTAATTGACGGTAAATATGTTCGTGAGCCTCTTTAGCACTATTTGAAGTATCTTTTTGTAAAGTATTTAAAATAGTAGCAAACTCATTGTGGTTGTTTTCATTTTTATGAAGAATGATGTTTTTAACATCAGCTTCTAAAATCAAATCAATATGGCTATCTTCAATAGTAGTATCGCGTTCAATAATAACTTCGTTACGTTCAATTGATACAACCTCACCGGTATCCTCGTCTACAAAATCTTCAACCCACGTTCTCAAAACACGAGCTGCTAATTTGCGACCTAATACCTTTTTCAAACCTGCTTTGCTTACCTTAATTTCTTCAGCTAAGTCAAACAAGTTTAATATATCTTTATCAGATTCGAATCCAATAGCACGTAATAACGTAGTTACTGGAAACTTCTTTTTTCTATCAATGTATGCATACATAACGTTATTTACGTCAGTAGCAAACTCAATCCAGCTACCTTTAAAAGGAATAACACGAGCTGAGTATAATTTAGTTCCATTAGTGTGGTATGATTGTCCAAAGAACACACCTGGAGAACGGTGTAATTGAGAAACAATAACACGCTCAGCACCGTTGATACAGAAAGTACCACTCGGAGTCATGTAAGGAATTGTTCCTAAGTACACATCTTGAACTATAGTTTGGAAATCTTCGTGCTCGGGATCATTACAGCTTAGTTTTAACTTGGCTTTTAATGGAACACTATAAGTCAGTCCTCTTTCAATACACTCTTCAATAGAATAGCGTGGAGGATCAACAAAATAATCTAAAAATTCTAAAGTAAAAATGTTTCTTGTATCGCTGATAGGAAAGTTCTCCTGAAACACTTTGAAAAGTCCTTCATTAGCTCTACTTTCAGAAGTAGTATCTAATTGAAAAAATTCTCTAAAAGATTCTAATTGAACATCCAAAAAATCTGGATAATCAATAACCGGTTTTACCTTGGCGAAAGTGATTCTGCCTTCGGGTGTTATAGTTCTGTTAGTCAATGTAATATTTGGTTTTAAATTGAAAATGCTATCAATTTACTGTGTTATTCATTTTAAGGTTGAATAAAACCAAAAAAAAATCGTTCATCACGACAATAAAAAAACTAAAAAAGTAGCTTTTTTATAATGCAGAATTGACCCGCGGCAAATTGCCGGGGTCAAGCCTGCTTATTTTGCTATAAGCAATTATTTTACTTCAACTTCAGCACCAGCTTCTTCAAGCTTAGCTTTTAAGCTTTCAGCTTCAGTTTTGTCTACACCTTCTTTAATTGCTTTAGGTGCACCATCAACTAATTCTTTAGCTTCTTTTAAACCTAAACCAGTTAAGTCTTTAACAACTTTAACTACGTTTAATTTAGCTGCACCAGCACTTTTCAATATAACGTTGAAAGATGTTTGTTCAGCAGCTGCTTCAGCAGCAGCAGGAGCAGCAGCAACAGCAACAGCTGCAGCAGCAGGCTCAATGCCGTACTCGTCTTTTAAAATTTTTGCTAATTCGTTAACGTCTTTTACTGTAAGGTTAACTAATTGTTCTGCGAACGCTTTTAAATCTGCCATGATTGTATTTTTTATTTTTGTTTTTTTAAATTAATGAATTTGTTTTATCTGAATTATTCAGGACGCTCAGATAACGTTTTTACTAAGCCTGCAATTTTACCTCCACCTGAAGCTTGTAATGCACTAATAACATTTTGAGCTGGGCTTTGTAACATTCCAATGATTTCTCCAATAAGCTCATTTTTAGTTTTAAGAGCCATTAAAGTATCTAATTGGTTATCGCCAATAAATATATCAGCATCAATAGCAGCACCTTTTAAGTAAGGTATTTCTGTCTTTTTACGGAACGATTTGATAGCCTTTGCAGGTTCTTTCATATCGTGACAGAACATTAATGCTGTATTTCCTACTAAAGTTTCACCTAAATTACCAAAATCTCTTCCACTACGTTCCATAGCTTTTTCAATTAAAGTATTTTTTGCCATTTGCATGGTAATACCTGCTTTGAAAAGCTCTCCACGTAGTAAGCTAGTTTGTTTTGCATTTAAACTGGCTACATTAGTTACATAAACATTCTTGTACTCGTTAAATAAACCAGCCAAGTTATCTATCACTTCATTTTTTTCGTGTTTTGTCATAACTGTTGTTTTATTAAATTTTAAATGCCAGGAATTGATTTTGTATCTACTGAAATACCAGGGCTCATTGTACTACTTAAGCTTACGCCTTTTAAGTATGTACCTTTTGCTGCTGATGGTTTTAGTTTATTAATAGTTTGAATTAATTCAACTGCATTTTCGAATAGTTTTTGCGGTTCCATTGAGGTTTTACCAATAGATGTATGGATTGCTCCTTCTTTATCTACTTTAAAATCAATTTTACCAGCTTTTACTTCTCTTACAGTTTTACCAATTTCCATAGTAACTGTTCCTGATTTAGGGTTTGGCATTAAGTTACGAGGTCCTAAAATTTTACCTAATTTACCTAATTTAGCCATTACCGCAGGCATTGTTACAATGATATCAATGTCAACCCATCCTTGCTCAATCTTTTGGATAAATTCATCCAAACCTACATGGTCTGCACCAGCTTCGCGAGCTTCAGCTTCCTTATCAGGAGTAACTAATGCTAAAACACGAACATCTTTACCGGTACCATGTGGTAAACTTACCACACCACGAACCATTTGATTGGCTTTTTTAGGGTCAACTCCCAAGCGTACATCAATATCAACCGATGAATCAAACTTAGTGTAAGAAATTTCTTTCACCAATTTAGATGCATCAGACAAAGTGTAGTTTTTGTTTGCCTCAATTTTCTTGAGTACTTCTTTTCTTTTTTTGCTGATCCTTGCCATTGTTTTACAATCTAAAAATTAATTTTGAAATGGACTATCACCCGTAACAGTAATACCCATAGAGCGAGCTGAACCTGCTACCATTTTCATGGCTGATTCTACTTTAAAGCAGTTCATATCTTGCATTTTATCAGTTGCAATATCGCGAACTTGGTCCCAAGTTACTGAACCAACTTTCTTACGGTTAGATTCAGCTGAACCAGCCTTGATTTTTGCAGCTTCCAGCAGTTGAGAGGCTACTGGTGGTGTTTTAATAATGAAGTCGAATGACTTGTCACTGTATACTGAAATTACTACTGGTAATATTTTACCAGCTTTATCTTGGGTACGAGCATTAAATTGCTTGCAAAACTCCATGATATTTATACCTTTCGAACCTAAAGCTGGTCCAATTGGTGGTGCAGGGTTAGCGCTACCGCCTTTTACCTGCAATTTTACAAATCCTGTTAATTCTTTAGCCATTTTATTTATTTATATATAATATCTATCCAATCCTTAAATATTTAATCAGTGGAAAGCAGCATTAAATACTATAAAAATTAAATATAATTATTCTTTTTATTCTTTTTCTACTTGAACAAAATTTAACTCTAAAGGAGTTCTTCTGCCAAATATTTTTACCATCACCTTTAGTTTTTTCTTCTCTTCACTTACTTCTTCAATCAACCCATCAAATCCACTAAAAGGACCATCAATTACCTTAACGGTTTCACCAACTATAAATGGTTCATCCATTACTTCACCCTGCTCACCAATTGCATCTACATTACCTAATATACGTGCAACTTCTGATTGGCGCAGAGGTACTGGTGTAGATTTACCACCTAAAAAGCCTACAATACCATTAACAGAATCAATGGTATGACCAACTTCACCTACTAATTCTGCTTGAATTAATATATAACCAGGTAAATAAGCTTTCTCTTTTGCTATTTTTTTACCATTTTTTACAGTATAAACTTTTTCAGTAGGTATTAAAATTTGAGGTACATGAACACTCAAACCTGCTCTTTCAAGCTCAACTTCAATTTGTGCTTTTACCTTTTTTTCTTGTCCGGTAATTGCTCTAGCCACATACCACTTAAATTGTTCTTGTATCATTTTCTCGATTTAATTACTTAAATATTTGGTAAAAAAATCCTAACCCACCATTGCTAATTAAATCCATAATGAATATTATAAATGCAATTAATAAGGCAGCAATCATAACTATGATAGTACTTTCTTGCAACTCGCCCCAAGTAGGCCAAGTTACCTTATTCATTAATTCATCGTATGATAATTTTACGTATTCTTTAATTTTATTCATAGTTTGATGTGTTTTACAAGTTAGCTTGTTACACTCTTATTTTTTGGCAGGAGTGGAGAGATTCGAACTCCCATCAGCGGTTTTGGAGACCGACATTCTACCCTTGAACTACACTCCTATTTTAGACACTAAATGTTGGCTAAGTTGCCTTAACCAACATTTAGTATCTATTTGGTATTTTAAATTATTTTAAAATTTCAGTTACCTGACCAGCACCTACTGTTCTACCACCTTCACGGATAGCGAAACGTAAATTTTTCTCCATAGCAATTGGATTGATTAATTTTACAGTGATAGTAACATTATCGCCTGGCATAATCATTTCAGTTCCTTCTGGTAATACTACTTCACCTGTAACGTCTGTTGTACGGAAGTAGAATTGAGGACGGTATTTGTTAAAGAATGGAGTGTGACGTCCACCTTCGTCTTTTGATAATACGTAAATTTCAGCTTTGAACTCAGTGTGTGGAGTTACTGAACCTGGCTTGCAAATAACCATACCTCTACGGATAGCTTCTTTTTCAACACCACGTAATAATAAACCTACGTTATCACCAGCTTCACCTCTATCTAATATTTTACGGAACATTTCAACACCTGTAACAGTTGAAGTTAATTTTTCAGCACCTAAACCGATAATTTCAACACCTTCACTTGAGTTAATGATACCACGCTCAATACGACCTGTAGCAACTGTACCACGACCTGTAATTGAGAATACGTCTTCAACTGGCATTAAGAAAGGTAATTCAGTTAAACGTGGAGGAACTGGAATATATGAATCAACAGCATCCATTAATTCCATGATTTTAGCAACCCATTTAGCGTCACCATTTAAACCACCTAATGCAGAACCTTGGATAACTGGAATTTCTTGGCCTGGGAATTCGTACTTATCTAACAAATCACGGATTTCCATTTCAACGATTTCTAATAATTCAGCATCATCAACCATATCCACTTTATTCATGAATACAACGATACGAGGCACACCTACCTGACGAGCTAATAAAATGTGCTCACGAGTTTGAGGCATAGGACCATCAGTTGATGCAACCACAAGGATAGCACCATCCATTTGAGCAGCACCCGTAACCATGTTCTTAACATAATCCGCGTGACCTGGACAATCTACGTGAGCGTAGTGACGGTTAGCTGTTGAATATTCAACGTGAGCGGTATTAATTGTAATACCACGTTCTTTTTCTTCTGGAGCTGAATCGATTGAATCGAAAGAGCGAGCTTCTGATAAACCTGCATCAGATAATACTTTTGTAATTGCTGCAGTTAATGTTGTTTTACCGTGATCTACGTGACCAATAGTTCCAATATTTACATGGGGTTTACTGCGGTCAAATTTTTCTTTAGCCATTTTTTTATTTATTAATTTTTATTGTTTTTAAATACACCAAAAGCCCCCTAGGGAGCTATTATTTTTTTGAGCTGTTGAAGAGAATTGAACTCTCGACCTCTTCCTTACCAAGGAAGTGCTCTACCCCTGAGCTACAACAGCTTGTTTTGTTATTATGTTGTAGTTCTATATTTATTTAACCTTTCGGTCAAACTCATTTTAACTCTCTATTTAACATATAAAATAACTTTAACAGCTACTTTAACAATTTTACATTTACAGCATTTATAACTGCCAATAAATGAAAAAAAATTGTTTTACTTATCGATATCATTCGGCAAAACAATTTTTTTATTCTGAGCGAGAGACGAGGCTCGAACCCGCGACCTACAGCTTGGAAGGCTGTCGCTCTACCAACTGAGCTACTCTCGCTTGTAATATTTGTGGGGAGAGAAGGATTCGAACCTTCGTAGATTTCTCAACGGATTTACAGTCCGTCCCATTTGGCCGCTCTGGTATCTCCCCTTATTACTGTATTGCTACAATAACAATGGAGCCACTTGCCGGAATCGAACCAGCGACCTACTGATTACAAATCAGTTGCTCTACCAGCTGAGCTAAAGTGGCTTATACTTTAAATAAAACAATGGTTTATTTTACTTTTTGATACAAATATTACTTATAATTTTAGAACTCCGACTTAAATTTTTCGGACTGCAAAAGTAGTGGTATTAATGAGAAATGCAAATTATTTTTAAAATTATTTTTATTTTTTCTCAGCAAGTATTGAATTACAAGCTAATTTGTTTTTCAATAGTTCTTTTTCCTTTTTTTTTGCGAGCGCAAGATATATTTATTATATAAAAAAACCAGCATTTTTAGGTGCTGGTTTCATTTTTTTTTCTATCTAGCTTATTATCTTATACTTTATCTTGAAGTTTTTCTTTATGCTTTTTAACTTGCGCTTTTATTTTATCTATTACCAAATCAACTGCCGACTCAAAAGTGCTGCTGTGTTCTTTTGCAAATACTTCATGACCGGCCATATTTAATTTTACCTCCACTACTTTGTTTTCGCCATGTGCGTCTTTTTCTAACCTTAAATATACCATTGCATTATCTATACCCTCGTAAAAAGTTTTGGCTTTTTCTACTTTTTTGGTAATAAAATCAAGTAGTTTAATGTCTGCGTCAAAGTGGATTGATTGAATGTTAACTTTCATAATTTAGATTGTTTTTTAATTGTTACAATTTATTTTATCTATTTTCTAGGGTGTTTTTTATACACTTCTTTTAATTGTTGGATACTATTATGGGTATAAACTTGAGTGGCCGCTAAACTTGAGTGGCCTAATAGTTCTTTTATTGCGTTTAAATCGGCACCTTGGTTTAATAAGTGAGTAGCATAGGTATGCCTTAATACATGCGGACTTCTTTTAGACAAGGTAGTTACTTTACTTAAATATTTTTTTACTGTATTGTAAATTAATTTAGCGTACAAATGCTCGCCTTTATTTGTTAACAACAAATAATTGCTTGCAAAACCATTTTCTGATTTTTGATTATTGTATTGTTTTATTAATTCAATTACTTCGTCAGTTATGGGTATAATGCGTTCTTTATTTCTTTTTCCTAGAACTTTTATTTGTTTTTTATAAAAATCAACGCTATGATTTTCAATATTTTGCAACTCAGACAAACGAATACCTGTAGCATAAAACAAATTAACCATTAATTTATCCCTTAAACCTTCAAAAGTATTTTCAAAATGCTTTTCAGTTAAATTGCCATCAAATAAATTTTCCATGGCATTTTGCTCCACAAACTCAGGTAAGCGCTTTTCAACTTTTGGTGCTTGCACTTTATTAAGCGGATTAATAGTAACCAATTGCTCACGCAATAAAAAATTGTAAAACGACTTTAAAGTTGATATTTTTCTGGCTACTGAACGATTTTTTAAACCTTCGTTTATTTGATGAACCAACCAACTTTTTATGTGATAATGGTTTATTTGTTCAATTTGCGTTATTTGATAAATTTGAGTTATGTAATTTTCGAATTGAGTTAAATCAACACGATAGTTTGTAAGTGTATGTTTGGCTTGTTTTTTTTCGAACTCCACATACTGCAAATATTGTACTATCGAACTACTCAAATTCATATTAACGAAATTAGTCTTTATGCTTGCAATGTCAAGTAATTATTAAATTTTTTTTATCCCAATTATGTAAAACTGTATAATTCTGATGCATAAATGTATTTTAAATGTATGTAATAGGTTTCAGATTTACATTTCAGCTTCTATTTCTTGCTTTAATTTATCGAGGCGTTGGGTTAATTTTCTAAAAAATTGATTACGCTGCTTCTCTCCTACTCCACTTATTAATATTGACTTTTTGATTAAATTTTTAAGCCATTGCTCTGCTTCGTTAACAAACTTATCGTTTGTGGTAGTCATCATATTAAATGTATTATAACTTACATACGAAATTTTGGTTTGACCAATGGTAGCCACAATACTATTATTTCCCACCATTACCTCGCTATGGTACATGGTAAAATTAGGTTTTCCATTTTCTGATTTACTACTACTGGCACACATTCTTTGCAAAATATTTAATTCATGGTAAATGGAGTTACATACTTTAACTGCATCTTCTTTGGTTTTAAAAAATCCACTGCCCCAAAAATATTCTACTTGTTTAAGAGTAGAATTAAAAGTGTCTTCAGTCCAAATTTCGATAGATGTAGTTTGATTATAATAATGAGCCACATCTTTAGCCATTTGCACCAAATCGTTAGGAATTAACTTTTCATCAAATGTTTTATCCACAAAATCAGGGTCAGCCAAAATGGTTTTTAGCCAATAAAATATTTTGAATTTAATTAAATAATCATCGTTAAAGTGGTGCCAAATTGGAACATCATCGGCTGAGTAAATAATGGTATTTTCTGGGCGTGAACTAATTTGTTTTAAGTTTTCTAAAATGCTTTGTAACCATTGTCTAAATTTTTCTTTACTGTTTTCTAATAAGTTAAAATTAAAGTTTGCTCCATTGGCTAGTGTATTTACCTCATCATCAAACCTAACTTTATAGGTTTTGCATAAAATAGCTACTTCGTCAATATCGAACAATTTTTCGCATCTAATACGTCTGTAAGCGCTATCTAAGCTAAGGTTTAAAGTATCGGCAATGCTTTGAACCAAATTTTCGTTTGCAGGAATAGCCGTTTTTAGTTTGCTTATAAATTGTTCTTGAATTGAATTAGTTCCTTCTTTACCCATTATTTTTTTAGTTAAAACAGCATTTTTAGCCATTATTTTTTTGCAAAATATGCAAATACTTAAATTTTTTATTGCAGAATTTACTAAAAAATGTGCAAAAACCCGCTAAAATCTAAATTTTAGGATTTTATACTTCCAATTTCATTTTAAGCCCAAGTTATCAATTATTTTTAAAATGAAAATAATAAGTGTTTTGTACCATAAATTAACACAAAAACTATTATGAAACACTTTATTAACTTAAACAAATTAGCACTTCTATTTTTATTAATTGGCAATGTAATGATAGCAAATGCACAAAAAATTAAGCCAACAGTTACCATATTAAATATAGATAGCAAAGGGCTTGAAACAGATGCGCAGCAACTGGGAAATATACTAAGAACAGAAATTGAAAAACTAGATACTTTTGACGTCACCGATCGCTACGATGTAAATTATTTAATTGAAAAAAATAAACTCAATGTAAATAATTGTTATGGAAAAATGTGTTTGCTTGAGGTAGCAAAAGTTATTCAAACCGATTACATGATAACTGGAAGTGTAGAGCTTATTAACCAAAATATATTGTTAACTTTAAGGCTTATCAATATTCAAAAACAAAGCATTGAGAAAACAACCATTGAAGAGTTTAATAACTTGCCCAACGAAGTTCAATCGATGATAAAAATTACTGCAAGAAAAATGTTTGGACTAACCAATAATGAAGAGGTGGTAGCCAAACTAACCAAACGTTTTGATTATGAAAACACCCTAAACAATCCAAATAAAAATAGAATTAACCTTGAAGGACCTCGTTTTGGCTATACTTACTTGGTAGGAAAAGAAAACGAAGTATTGAAAAAAAGCAAAGAAAATGGTGGCTATAACGCAAGCCCTGCCATGTTTCAATTTGGATATCAGTTTGAAAAACAATATTTAAATGAAGGTAATTACCAAGCTTTATTTGAATTTTTACCAATGATTACTGGTGTAGACCAACAATTAATTATTCCAAGCCTAACCTTTTTAAATGGTTTTAGAAATAATAAAAATGGTTGGGAAATAGCTTTTGGCCCAACTGCAGGAATTGTTAGTAAAATGGAAGGGGCCGATTTTAATGGGAAATTTTACAGCAAAAAAGATTTAGACGCTATGAATATAACTGGCTATAAACTTGAAGAAAGATTAGATAGCAGAGGAGATTTAAAACTAACTGGAGCTATGGTAGTAGCATTTGGCAAAACCATTAAAAGCGGCCGGTTAAATATTCCAATTAATGCTTGGGCTACTATTCCAAATAGCGATGGCTTTAGGATTGGTGTATCGTTTGGTTATAATTCAAAATTATAGTTTTTATTAAAATTAAATGCTAGCACCATGAAAAAAACCATGCTAATACCTTTTTTGCTGTGCAATTGTTATTTAAATCTATTTAGTCAAACTGTAACTCAAAAACCTATTTATTGGGGCAGCGTGGGTTTTACCAAACTTTTATGGCAAACAAAATATGTGTATGGCATAAATTATCAAGTTGCATCCAATCATATTTTAGGTTTCGAAATATACCAATATGGAGAGTTGGAAGAAGGTGGAATTATTTTTGCTGATGAAACTCCAAATAAGGTACAACAGAGTAATACTACTAAAATAAGTTATGGTTATAAAATTCCTATAAAAAGTAATCACCTAAAAATTATACCATCAATTGGTTTTGGGCAAACTTTTGGAATGTATAGAACTGATAAACTGGCTCCCAGCACCTCTAGTCGTTCTGGTTGGTTTAACATCAGTATAGGTAATATTGATTATATTGAAACTCCTTTTTCTGGTGTTTCATTAACTCCCCAATTAGATGTAATTATACATAACTCGTGGGGCGGTTTTGGAATTGTTTTAATAAACAACAATACTTTTTCTGACTTAGGTAAAACATTATCAACCAATAATTTTGCATTCAAAATTTGTTTAGGAAATTTTAGGTAAACTAAAATAAACGCGCAAAACCATATTTTCTTTTAATTTACCACCTCATGAAGCAGGTGTTTAAATTAACTATATTGCTAATACTCCATTTTATGAGTGTACATTTGTTTGCTCAAAATAATATTAACAATGTCGATTCAACTATTTACAAAAATGTAACCATTACTTTTAAAACTGGTTTTGTGCTAAAAGGAACCATTCTATTTCAAAATGATAGCACCATTACATTTTTTGCTAATAACTATAAGCAGCCTACTAAAATTAGTAAAAGCAAAATAGAGAAAATAGTTTACCCACCAATTTTCGATAAAATTGAACCTATTTCATTAACGGAAAGAATTAAAAAGAAAGAGAAATTAGATTTTACCACAACTGGACTTGCTACAAACTTATCTGCCAACCAAGGTTATTATAAAAACAACTTCATCTTTGTTAATTCAGGTGGATATGCATTTACCAATAATATTTCAATTAATGGCGGATTAGAACTCGTAAATATTTTTGAAGGCAAGCCCAACTTTTTTATTGCTCCACGCATAAAATTTAACTTACTACCCAATATAGCTTTAGGAGCGGGTTACTATTTTGTAAAACTTTCTTATTCTGGAGATTTCAATTTTGGTAATTTAAGTGTTATTTATAGCGATATAACATTAGGAAGTCAAAAAAATTATATCTCTTTTGGTTATGGAGTAAATACCAACCCCAATAGAATGACTATTTTCTCCACTCATTTATATTCTAAAATTTATGAAAAATTAGGCTTTTCTACCCAATATTGGTTTTTGGGCGACAGGTTACAAAAAGATTTATTTATAGCAACCTTAAACATTGCTACATTATCACATCAATATGATTTTGGCTTTATAGGGGCAAACTACAATTTGTTTGGACTTTATCCTATTTTGATTCCTTATTTTGGTTATACCTATAAATTTAATCCTTAAAATCTTTCAAAACCTTTATCAATAAAGACTTTTTGGCTGAATTTGAAATCTAAAATGTATTCCTAAAACCATTATTTAAGTCAAGTATGCTTGTTTTTTTATTAAGTGTGTCAATAATACTTTATTTTCCCGTTGGAGTAAATTTTGACGACTTATAGAAAAAACTAACCATGAATTTAAATAATTTCACAATCAAATCGCAAGAAGCCGTTCAGGAAGCAGTTCAAATTGCTTTAAAAAATGGTCAACAAGCCATTGAACCTGCGCATATTTTAAAAGCGTTGATTCAAACCGATGAAAATGTTATCTCCTATTTACTTAAAAAATTAAACATTAACCAAAGCAGAATTGAATCTACCCTAGATGCTGTTATAAAAAGTTACCCAAAGGTAGAAGGTCAAAGCCAATACTTATCTAATGATAGTAACCAAACTTTACTAAAAGCGCAAAGTTATTTGACGGAGTTTGGCGATGAATTTGTGTCGGTAGAACACATTTTTTTAGCTTTGTTAGATGGAAAAAACACGGTGGCAACCTTGCTGAAAGATGTTGGTGTAACCGAAAAAGACTTAAAAACTGCCATTAACGAATTGCGTGGTGGGCAAAAAGTAACCTCACAAACAGCCGAAAATCAATACAACTCGCTTAATAAATATGCTAAAAACTTAAACGAATTAGCACAAAAAGGCAAGCTTGATCCTGTAATTGGTCGCGATGAAGAAATACGCAGGGTTTTACAAATTTTAAGCCGCAGAACCAAAAATAATCCTGTGCTAATTGGCGAACCTGGTGTAGGTAAAACTGCCATTGCCGAAGGCTTAGCGCACAGAATAGTGAATGGCGATGTACCCGAAAATTTAAAAACAAAAAAGATCTACTCATTAGATATGGGTTCATTAATTGCTGGGGCAAAATTTAAAGGCGAGTTTGAAGAGCGTTTAAAAGCAGTTGTAAAGGAGGTAATTAGTGCCGATGGTGAAATTATTTTATTTATAGATGAAATTCATACCTTGGTAGGCGCAGGAGGCGGAGGCGAAGGTGCTATGGATGCTGCCAATATTTTAAAACCTGCCTTGGCTCGTGGCGAATTGCGCAGCATTGGTGCAACTACGTTAGCTGAATACCAACGCTATATTGAAAAAGACAAAGCTTTAGAAAGACGTTTTCAAAAAGTATATGTAGAAGAACCTGATACCGAAGATGCCATTTCTATTTTACGTGGTTTAAAAGAACGTTACGAAGTGCATCATAAAGTGCGCATAAAAGACGATGCAATTATAGCCGCGGTGGAGCTTTCGCAACGTTATATTTCTGACAGATTTTTGCCAGATAAAGCCATTGATTTAATGGACGAAGCTGCTGCAAAATTGCGCTTAGAAATAGATTCAGTTCCTGAAGAATTAGACCAATTGGATAGAAGAATTATGCAATTGGAAATTGAAAGAGAAGCTATTAAACGCGAAGGCGATGATGAAAAAGTAAAAAAATTGGCCGAAGAAATAGCCAATTTACAAGAAGATAGAAACGAGCTAAAAGCCAAATGGCAAAGCGAAAAGGTTGTGGTAGAAGGTATTCAATCAACCAAAAAAGAAATTGAAAACTTAAAATACCAAGCTGACCAATTTGAAAGAAATGGCGATTTTGCTAAAGTAGCAGAAATACGTTACGGAAAAATTAAGGAAGCTGAAAAACGTTTGGATGTTTTTAAAGCAAAACTAGACGAAGCTCAAAACCATTCGCCAATGGTAAAGGAAGAAGTTACTGCTGACGATATAGCCGATGTAGTAGCTCGATGGACAGGCATTCCGGTTACTAGGATGCTACAAAGCGAACGTGAAAAATTATTGCACTTAGAGGAAGAGTTACACAAACGTGTGGTTGGACAAGAAGAGGCCATTGCAGCTATTAGTGACTCCATACGCAGAAGTAGAGCTGGATTAAGTGATCCTAAAAAACCAATTGGTTCATTTATTTTCTTAGGAACTACAGGTGTAGGTAAAACTGAATTAGCCAAAGCCTTAGCCGAGTTTTTATTTAACCAAGAAAGTGCTTTGGTAAGAATTGACATGAGCGAATACCAAGAAAAACATACGGTAAGCCGTTTAATTGGAGCGCCTCCAGGATATGTAGGTTACGAAGAAAGTGGACAGTTAACCGAAGCCATTCGAAGAAGACCGTATTCAGTTGTGTTATTAGATGAAATAGAAAAAGCACATCCTGATGTATTTAATATTTTGTTACAAGTGTTGGACGATGGCCGCTTAACCGATAACAAAGGTAGAACAGCTAATTTTAAAAATACCATTGTTATCATGACTTCTAATATTGGCTCACACCTGATTCAAGAAAGTTTTGAGCAAATGGACGATATAGATGCAGACAAAGAAGCCATAGCCGCCAAAGCTAAAAACAATGTAATGGAACTTTTACGCAGGCAAATTCGTCCTGAGTTTTTAAACCGAATAGACGATATTATTATGTTTACTCCGCTTAACCGCGAAAACGTAAGACAAATAGTAAACCTACAGTTTGAAAGCTTAAAAGGAACTTTATTGCACCAACAAATTGAACTAAATATTACCGATGAAGCTTTAGATTGGTTAGCCCAATTAGGTTATGACCCTCAATATGGTGCAAGACCTTTAAAACGAGTAATGCAACGCAGAATTTTAAACGAACTTTCTAAAGAAATATTAGCAGGAAAAGTTAAAAAAGACTCAAACATACTTATTAGCCTAGACGACCGTCAACAATTTGTATTCGAAAATAAATAATAACCGATTGGTGATTTTTGTTGTATGATTTTTGAGTTGGAGCTAAAAAACAGAACCATTCAAAAGTCATGCTATAATCACCTTCCTTGTTTAAAGGAAATTGTTAACCAGTTATAATAGAACATAAAAAAACTCCCCATACTTTTTAAAAGTGTGAGGAGTTTTTTTGTTTGGATAGTGACAATTGATATAGTTGATAGGCAAAAAAAAACTTCAATAGTCATGCTGCAAGCATCTCCTTGGCTTTACCTAATTGTTTTCCATTACCTGCGGCCAATATTAGGTTTTCCAAGTGATTATTTTCTGTTAAATTGATAAAAAAAACATTTCGGACAAAGAAATGAAACTAAAATTCGAAAATCAATTAATAGTAATCATTCCTTTTATAACCTTATTATTTTCAGTAGTAATGGAATAAAAATACAATCCAGCTGCCAAATTATTTAAAGTAATTGGAACAGAATTACCATTTATATTTTCAGAAAAAACTACTTCACCTAAAATATTGGTTATTTGAATATAGCTCATATTTGCTGTTGAGTTAATAGAAACTTACCATCGTTAGGATTGGGATAAACTTGCGTTGTAATTTTATTTATTTCATTTACAGAATTCAATGTGTTTGAAAAAATTAGATCATCAACAGCAAAAAAGTTATCTGAGGCTGGAGGTGAATTGCCTAAGGTAATTGTTATGGAACACGAATCGGGAGTAATGTTTCCAAAATAATCCATGCTCACTATAAATTCAGTCCAAGTGTCGGTATTTAGGTCTATAAAATCTAAAATACCAATCCCTTCTAATTCTCTTGTATTGGTTAAATTATTCCATTTGGTAAACTGCACTATTACCAAAGCAGTATCGTCTTTACCAATTTTAGATTGGTATTTTCCAAGTAAAAATGCTGGTTTAGTATTAATGGCCATACCAGGAATTACTTCATTGTTTACCAATGAACCCATTAATAAAGCTCCAGGAAACAAATTATCGCCAATATTTTTTGAAGTAATTTTTGCATAACTATTGCCAGTAGCGCCCGGTGTTCCTTTTTCAACAGTAAAAACATTAATGGTAGAAAACGTAGCGTTAAAAGTAAACCATCCATCAGGATTAGCATAATTGCCAGTTGTGGTCCAATTTTCAAAACCACCATTAGGAATAATTTGAGCAGTTGAAAACACAGACCATAAAACCATCAGCCCCAACAAGTTCATTTTTTTCATACAAACAACCATATTACACACAAACTTAGGTGATAGCTTAGCCAAAAAAAAGTTTGATTCAGTTTCAATGATTAATTGAGCTTTCAAAAGTAAAAAGCGCAATTTTTTAACGTTTATAGAGATTTAAGAAAGTTTGGTAATTATTTAATTCTAACTATTTATCTTAATAAATACCCTTTTCAAGAAACCATTCTTTTCAATATTATGAACACTAACTTTTAATAAGGTATTTGTTTTATAAAACACTCTACTATGAATTAATTTAACATGGCCTAAATACAATTCTCCTAAGTATAGACCTATTGCTTTATTATCAAAGACATTATTTGGCTCTCGTTTATAAGTCAATTTATCTCCAACTTTTAACAAATCAGCTTCTAACTTAGCTTCAGTTAAACCTGTAATTTCAGAAACAAACGATAGATTAGGCATTGGGTGAAAGTCTGCCAAAAACTCATAGTTATCGGTTGGTAAAAGTCCTTGAGTATAAGCAAGCATATAGAAATCGTTATCTTTATATTGGGCATCTATTCCCCAAAATTCATAAAAGGCACTTGTGTCAGAACGTTCACTTTTAATTAACCTCTGTCCAAATATTTCTAGCACATTTTCATCATACACCTTTGTTATATCTGGAAATCCTTCGTAATGCTGAAAACCTAATTTTCTTGCTTTTGCTACTTCATTCTGATTATAAGAGAAACGTACTCCACCTGTAACACTATGTTTAATAGTACCTATGGGAATCCTATTGGATCCTTTTGCTTGACGCCAACACAAATGTATGTTTCCTATCTCTTTCATCTTATCTCTTTCAACTTTTCAATGCGCAAATTTATAATT
The DNA here is from genome assembly GCA_027484685.1 of Bacteroidota bacterium. GTDB lineage: Bacteria > Bacteroidota > Bacteroidia > UKL13-3 > UKL13-3 > JAAFJM01. The sequence continues at coordinate 64,285 of JAIXSO010000026.1, read as the reverse complement.
TTATTCATTAACTCTTTTCTATTATCTGCTAATTTATATTGGCTTAAATGAGGAGGAATATTTCTGTCAATATTAAATATTATTGTTTGTATATCTTCATTCTTGAATTTATTCACTACCCTATCAATAACTTCACAAACTTGGTATTTATGTATTTCTTTAACCAAATTAATTAACTCAAAATGCTTCTTTTTTTTCTCAAACCCATCCCAATGAATTTCTGATTCACCTTTTCTAACGTAAGCTTCTAACATATTATTATCTAGCAACATTTTATTTAATCTTTCCTCTTCAATTTCTCTCCCTAAGCAACAACCGCTATCATATATTGGAGCAAATAAATTTGGAGCAAATGATGATTGCTGAGATAAAATTGATTTTGGAATTTTTTTCATATTAATCTGTGCTTTAGAAATTAGCTTTAAATACCATTTAGCTACACGAAATTTTTGTTTTGTAAAAAAATTCTTAACTTCAGTTTCTAAATGTGCATCTATACCCCTTATGGTGTGGTTATAGTTAGTAATTATTCCCCAATTTTCTTGATGCCTATCAGAATTGCCAATTATACTATCAAAGATTATAACTTCTATTACCTTATTGATAAATAGTTCAAAATCAAAACTTATAAGAGATTCACTTATGAATTGAAAAGTATATAAACTCTGATGTTCCTTCAAATTTGGATTGTAATTTGAATTAAAACCCATCAAATACATTTTTCCTTCTGTTAATCTATTTTCAGAGTTTTCAATCATTGATTTCGAAAGACAACCAATTTTTTGCAATTGATTATTTTGGTTAAATCCAATATTATAATCAAGCATATCGAAACCTAAATATTGACCTATTTTTGACGAAACTATTTCAGACCAAAATTCAGTAGGATAACGTATTTCATTGGTATCTTTAATTACTTTAGAACCTTTAAAAAAATATTCCTTATCAGTTTCAGGATGCACCGCAATTTGCTTGCTACGTGTACCTCCCGTATTAGTATATACGTTTATGTTCCATTTACTGATATCAGTAAATGTTGGAATGAGTTTATCCATAAAAATAATTATTAAAGTTATTTTTACTTTCCACTATTGATAACTTCTCCCAATGAAGATAACTTCCAATAGCAATCTTTTTGATTTTTAATACTTAATTTACTTTTTAAAGAAGGTTCAATTAAACCTCTATCAACAAAAACTCTTATTACATTATCAAATGAATCTTTAAAAATATTGGTGTCATTAAATGAAAATTTATCTTTTATACTAACCTTTATTTTTCTGTCGATGAGCAAATTTAAACTCTTTCCTATTTCCGTTTCAGGAAGTTCTTGCAAACATTTTAATCGAAGTATATCCCAAACTTCTTTTACACTTAAAGCAAGAGATTCGGAAGAAAAATTTTCAAAAGAAAATATGGAATAATCTTTACCAATTGGGTTATATTCTATTGTAATATTTTCAGTATTTATCCATTTGGTAATTTCAGTAATGTCTATTTCGAAATCAATTCTCTCATTTAAAGTTTCTTTAATTTTATAGGTAGTACCCCTTATCCAACCAACTCTTGGACTATCTATAATTAATCGATTTAATGAATTAACTACTACAGCTTTTAAATCATCAACATTTTTGTATGATTTTGATATTTTATCATCCTGAATTTTCCTGATAAACCTATTTAAACTTTCTCTTTTTTCTCCATGATCAACATCTTTACTTCTAAGTTCGTCAATTGAATTTACAACAAAAACATTTACAGGAATATTATTTTCTAATGCAAAATCATACTCCAACTCAATAAAACTTTTATCATCGTATTGAATTTCTCCATACCTACCGCCAGCTATCAAAATAAAATAATCACAATCTTTAATTAACTTTTTTATTCGCTCCCATTTATTATCGCTTGAAGCTTGGAAAAATTCCATAGCAACAGGAAAATAATTATTTTCAACTAAACTATATATTACTTTTTCTCTATGTTCTTTTAAATCTTCATAAGTTGAACTTACAAAGACTGAATATTTCTTTTCCATTTTATAATTTTTTTATTCTTCCCATTCAAAAAAAGGTGTCCATCCATTTAAGTCTTCTTTGTGATTTTTATTCTTGACTTCTTCCCACTCTTTTATTTGTTCACCAATTATTTTATGGTCTCTTGGTTTAATTGCAAATTCTAATAATGTTGTAGGTACATTATGAATGAGTCGATATTTTACTAAATAGTTTTTCTCTTTTTCTATCCAACGCCAACCAAAACCAGAAATTACGTTGTAGTATATTAGGGCTTGTTCATGATTTGACAATTGAGCCCTAATTATTTTAATGTAACTATATTTTTCATTTTCACTTAAAAAGTCTTGTGAATCTACATATTTTATTGCCATATATAAATTCCTGTAGTAATGTCCTAATCTCGACATATGCCCTCCAAAAGGTTTGTATTTTAATTGAAGTACCATTTCTATTCCTAATTTTTCAAAATTAAATTTTGAAAAATAGTTATTATCAACATGTTTTAACTTCAATTTTTCTAATTCTTCATAACATTCTTTGTGTAATTTTTTAGATTTTTCAGAAGCAGAAGCAAAACTTAAATCAAATGAATTTGGACCTACACCTATAAAAAATAGAATGTAAGACATATTGAGAATTTTTTCTTTAACAATCAACTCTTCATTATCTAATATCTCAATTTTTCCTCTTTCCACCATTCTAAAATACGTGTCATAACAAAAACGATAAATAAATTTAAATTCATTGAACATTGTTACAAATGCATATCTACTTTCAATAGAACCATTATCACTTCTTATTTTTATTTCCGAAACATTTTCTCTGTGCAATTTAATTATTTCATAATATTGTGTTTCAAATCTTTCTCTTTTTATGTCGTTCCTCTGCGACTGATTTGCTTGATATTGAACATAAAAAGCCAAGAAAGTTAACAAGGCAGCAAATAAAGCAACGAATGGCCCCATTGTTCCTCCTATTGTATCTCCTAAATTATTTGGAGCTATTTTAAATATTGAAGAAAATACAAAACCAATTATTGGAATAGTGCATAAACCTAAACAAACTACAATAAAAGCTTGGATAAAAACACTAAATGTTGGGTTATAAAACAATGATTCTTTTTTCATGATGACAACTCGAATAATATTAAAAATAATTTTTTTCCAATGTAAAACTTTAAACATTAACCTATCATTTTATCACCCCCTTCACCAACTTATCTATCTTTTTCATCTCCTCATTCAAATAAGCTTTTATTTGAACCCTAACTTTGCCTAGTTTTATTGGGTCTAAATTATCAGGAATATTGTTTTCTCTCATCCATTTGGCAGCTTTGGTATGGCAGCTTTCTGATAGTAAAGCCAAATCAATATGAGCTTGATTCATTTCGTTAAATTGTGGAAAAGGAATGTCTAATATTTTTTTATGTACATGGCGTTCTCCAAATAATCCCTTTGCTTGAAAGTCTTTCATTAATTCATTTGGAACACTTGAATTTAGTAAAGCAGAAACATAATAAGCTTCATTTTTATTGTTTGAAAAAAATACATAAGTTGTACTTTCTACTATAAATTCCAATTTTAAATCTTCCCGTTTTACCACACAGCTATTTGCATTTTTTGCACTTGCAGTATAAAGTACCATGTACTTTTTATTTAAATCTTGATCGGTTAATTTGTTTTGCCAATTCAAATAATTTCCGCTTGAAATTTTTTCATTTTTTTCAGTTTTAAGAATATTCCAAACATTTTCTACATTCTTAAACCATTGCGCTGTGATATAGTAACCGTCCTTCAAAATTTCCTCATGCGTTTGCATGGTTATTTGTTTATTTTCTTGGTTTATTTTTATAGGAAGTATTACCAATTCGGGATTATACAAAACAAAAGGCAAAACATTTTTAGAAATAGCTGTTCTAAAAAAATATTGGCTATCTATTTGTCCGTGCATGTCTATTTCATTCCAAGGTTTTTTGGCTTGTTTCATGCTTTCAGAACTGGTTTTTATATTTATCAACCTATCGTCCCAATCTTCGGGCTCTTCTTGTGTTAGCTCTACAAAATAAAAATTTCGAGGCACTAATGTAGCTCCCTGTTTAAACGAAGTTTTGTAATAACTCGTTTTATTTTGACTTCCTTTTTTTGATTGCTTAGAAACACTAAAAGCACTGCTTTTTCCCAATGTAGTATAGTAAAATGTATTTTCGGTTTGAGTTAATACTCCAGCATCTTCTACTTCCTTTATACTACAATTATGTTTTTTTATTCGCCCCTTAAAGCTTATTCCATTTATACCTTTGTGGTATTGGCTTACTGAAGTTTTTAATTTCTTTTCGGAAAATAAAACACAACTAGGCACCCTAAATAAATTAGTAACAGCATCCAAATCCCAAATTTGTGTTAAGGTAAATCCTTTGGCTTTGCCATTTCGTGTATTTTCATGTTGGTCAGCACTCATAAAGCTTCTTGGTAATACAAATGCTAATTGACCATTTTCTTTTAAAAAATAATTGCTGCAATGCGCTAAAAAAATGGCTGCGATTTCCAAGTGTGGAAAATTGGCTTTGCGTTCAGGCATTACTTAGTAGCTTTCTGCAAGTGTTTTAAGTTCATCTTGGTAATCCTCTTTTTTAACGCTACTCCAAGTAAACCAAGGCGGATTACCCACTATAAAATCGAATCTTTCTTTTAAAAAATATGGCTTGTACATATTTTGAAGTATAAACTTCCAAATACTATCTCTACCGCTTTCTTTGGTTCTTTTCAAACCTAAATATATTTTATACAAGCTATCGTTTAATACAGGAATAGGTGCATAAGGATAACTTTTCTTTAAATTATTAATAAAAGTAGTTTGGTCAACAGCCTTTTTACCCAAGGTTAACTCTGCCAAAGCATCTGCTACATTTAATGCTTCATCGAATAGTTTATCATCTTCTAAAACTTGGGTATTTAGTTTATATTTTTCTCTATCAATAGTTAAGGTAAAATCACCACCAAATAGGTTTTTTACACCATCAGGAATCAATATGGTATTTGATAAAAATACGTTTAAACTAACTGGTTTTTTCGATTTTCGAATTAAATCTTTTCCAATAGCAACAAGTAAGGTAGTTTTAGCTATTTGCACACTTAATGGATGAATATCTATGCCATAAACATTATTTGCCAATTCATTTGCTGTTATTGTTTTATTTTCATTTTTAAGTTTATCTATAACTGTTCTTAAAAACGAACCACTTCCACAACTAGGGTCTAATGTTTTACTATCTGTTTTTATTGGCATTTCTCTTACCACCATTTCACAAAGCCAATCGGGTGTGTAGTATTCACCCAAAGCGTGACGAGTATCAATATCAATTAAGTTTTGATACACCCCTTTCAAAACATCTTCATCTACATTTTTAAAACTATAATTACTTAACTCCAGGGCTATTTGCCTAAAAGCAGATTTTAGTTCTCTAAAACTTCGTTCAGATTTTACCCAATGAAAAAAGTCATTGTCAGTTAAATTTTTTACATTTAATGTTTCAAAAATACTTCCATTAATAATTTGCTCTAGCTCTTGGTCGTCAATAAAATCATCATCAGTAAGAACAGTATAGGCAAGCATCTTAGCAAAAACACTTAAATAAGTATGTACTAAAAATATATTTTCTGGTAATTCTTCTATACCATAAGCTATAAACAAAAACTTACGCCATTGTTCAAAGCTTACTTGCACTTCACCATATTTTTTTACATCATTAAAATGTTCTTTTAGTTGTTTAAATGAGTTGATGAATACAGCAGATTGTAAACCAAAATCTTGTTCAATATATTCTAAAGTAGCTTTTTGAGCTTCCGTTCTAAACAAATAACGGTCGATAAAATAAAAGAAATCATTGCCATTATTTTCGCTTAAAACAAAAGTTCCACCTTTTAACTCTTCCAATTTTACTTCGCGTAGCTTTATTGAGCTTATGTTTTCAAAGGTTTCAAAACTTGGTACAAATATTTTCCAAGTTATGCAATCGGTAGCAATTAAGGTTAGGTTATAATCTCCTCCACTTTTATAAGTTCCAAAAAAGTATTCAGCTAATTGTTCTTTGGCATGTTCTCCAGTTTTACGTAAGTCTTTTTCAAATTCAATAATTACTTGATTGTATTTGGTATCAGCCCTTCCTGTTTTATTTTTATCACCTTTTGGAATATTAAAAATGGCTTTTTCAGAACCTAAGGTCATTCTATCAATCAGTTTTGTATAAGACTCCTCATTAGCATATATTCTATTCAATAAATCTTTAAAAGCTTCCTTTTTAGAAAGTTCATTTGAAGCAGCTTTAACCGTTTTAAAATAATTTTGAATATGGGTTTCTTTATTCATTATGCTTGTTTGTAACAATTTCAAACTTATTATTTTATTGAATAGTTTGAATTAATTTGTTAAAATTAATTATTAACAAAAAAATCCCTCTGCTTTCGCTTCGGGATTTGAATGTGATTGTTTTATTACGATTAATCAGTTTTACTCCGATTTGCAAATTTTTATAAAGGTACTTTCGTTTTCTGGAGTATTTATTTTTAAAAAATAAATTCCACTTTTTAATTCTGAAAGTTCAATTTCTTGGCCATTTTCAGTTATGTTTTGTTTCTTTATTAAACTACCTGATATAGAGTAAATCTCCACTGTTCCTATTTGTTGATTACCTCCATTTACACTTACCGTATTTTTAAACGGATTAGGATAAACTTGTATATTATTTTTTTGAGAATTAACAGAGGCAACATTTGTTGGTTTTTTTCTCAATGAATAAGCCGAATAGCAGCTTTGTAAGTTTCTTATTAAATCAAAATACTGTCCATCAGAAAAAATAAAACTAGGATCGCTAACTATAGTTCCATCAAAAATTGATACACCAATTACTTTGGTACCTATATTAAAATAATAAGTGTTGGTATTAGGGTCAATTGTAGAACCTCCATTTATTGTATATCCAACTTTACTTAATGTATTGGCCGAAACTTGAGTTACAATTCCAGAATTAGGATTGATAGTGCCCAAAGTTTGTGTATTTGAATCCAGTATTTCATAAGTACCAAGTGAATCAGTTACAGTTCTAAAATAGTTCTTTCCAATTAGCCCATATATTTTATTATCATTACAATTGTAAGTAAAGTTTCCAAACGTTGTTCCAAACACATTGTTAATTACCACCTTACTGTAAACCAAGCCAGTATAAATATCTAATCCAATAATATGTGTTCCATCTGAATAATAATAAACCATTTGATAAGGATCAATTGAACTGCCCAATAATGCATATCCATTTCCAACAGAACTTGGAGAAATTTGCGTTATTACGCCTGTATTGGTATTTGCTTTAGCCATGTAAACTTCACCAACTAAGGTGTTAGTAATTGGATCCAAATAACTTCTTCGCGCTAAACCATACATGGTACTATCCGAATTATTAAACCTAAAGTTATCAAAGTAACTACTTTGTATAGGATTTGACAAAGGAATACTATTAATAATTACACCCGTATTTAAATCAATTGTATTAATTTTATCTGCTCCAATATAAATAAACGTGCTGTCGTAAGGGTTTAAAGCAGCTCCAGTTAGGTTAATTGTTTGATTGTATAAATTGCTGCCTATATTACTAACTTGTCCTGATGACGGATTTAAAAACCCTAATCGAATTGTTGCAGAATCAAATTGTTCGAATGTTTGATTAGTATCTGTAGGATTTCTAACAATTGAATAATAATTTTTTCTTACAATACCATATAATCCATTTTGAGAAAATACGTTAACGTTCAATAAAATAAAACAGAACAAAATATAAATTTTTTTCATAGTAGTAAGTTTATAAATTAAAGCAAAACTAAACTAAAAATGTTTTGTAAAATTATTGCTTGGCTATTTTTCCTTTACGCCCAACTAGCCAAACTCCGGCAATGGTTAAAAGCATAGCTACTACAACTTTGGCATTAATTTCTTCTTTAGTCCTCGGCTAGTGTCCTCACCAATCGATTTGGAATGATTGCTAGGACACCAACCATGAACATAAAATAACTACACCATAATTACCTAATTTTTAATCAATTTTTGGCTATAACTATTGCCATTATTATCAATCACCATTATCAAATAAACGCCAGATTTTAACTCTTTCACATCTATTTCACTTTTATGGGTAGTTAAAACCTCTTTACCTAATAAATCATATAAAATAGCTTTGTTCAAACCTGAATTATTAAGCAATGAAATAAATATGGTTTCGTTAAATGGATTTGGATAAACCAGTATATTATTACTTGCATTGATTTCATTCATTCCGGTAGCAGGACCAATATTAACCAATAGTGTTTTTTGTGAACCAACACAACCTTGATTAGAAGTTTCAGTAACTTTTAAAGTATCCATTCCGGCTGTATTCCATTTTACTTTTATTTGATTTGTACCCGCGCCTGTTTGAACCAATCCTTTTGTAGTTGCCCAATTAAAAACTGAACCACTTGTTCCTATTACCGAATAAGTAGCTGTATCTAACCTTGCTACATTGGTAAAGCCTGTAATATTGGAAGTTGCTGGAATTGGATTTACCGATAAATTTAAAGTTGCTGAACTATCACATCCAACCGAATTAGTTAAACCTGTTTTGGTCTGCGTTCCTGATTCGTTAAAGATTAATCCATTCCATGTATAAGGCAATGCGCTCGGACAAATACTTATGTTATTTGTTGAAGTACTAATTGGTTTTATTGTTAGTTTTAAAATGGTAATACTATCGCAACCTACTGAATTAGTTAAATAAACAGTATCTATGCTATTGGAATTATATGTTCTTCCATTCCAAGTATAAGGCAGTGCTGAAGGACAAATGCTTATATTAGAAGTTGATGAACTTGTAGGTTTTACAGTTAATTTTAAAATAGTAATACTATCGCAACCCACGGAATTGGTTAAATAAACCGTATCTATGCTATTGGAATTATATGTTCTTCCATTCCAAGTATAAGGCAATGCACTAGGGCAAATGCTTATATTAGAAGTTGATGAACTTGTAGGTTTAACTGTTAATTTTAAAATGGTAATACTATCACAACCAACGAAATTGGTTAAATAAACAGTATCTGTTCTACTTGAATTATATGCTCTACTATTCCAAGTAAAAGGTAATGTACTTGAGCAGACTGAAATATTTGTAGTACTAGTTGATGTTGCTTTTACTAAACCATATACAGCTACATTTTGTGTATCAGCAATTGTTGAGGCACAAACTATATTTCCACTTGGCGAACCTGTTACCGAATTGGTTAAACGTATATATAAGATTGCGTTTATTGTGCCTGAGGAAGGAGATAAACTAACACTGTTTCCAAAACCTGAACCAGAAGTAGTACTTATCTCAAAGCCTATTGGTGGTATTACCATTAAATTTGCTATTAAATTAGTTCCAGTTACTGTAAATGTTTGCTGTGCTGAAGCACTGCCAGTACAAGAAATAAATGGTGTTAAATTACCTATTGTGGAAATTGTGGGAGGAAATTGTGGGTTATTACGCAATACGGAAACAGTTTGGCTGTTACTGTTAGATGCCACCAAATCAAGTTTGCCGTCACAATCTATATCACCCAATGCTACTGATCGTGGAAATGAGCCTGTTGTAAAAGGAACCCTAGTAGCAAAATTAATAGTACCGCTCACACTTGTATTTCGCAATACTGAAACTGAACTGCTAAAACTAGCGATTGCCAAATCAGGCTTTCCATCTCCATCTAGATCGCCAGCGGATACTGAATAAGGATCTCCATTTGCCGAAAAATTTACCCTTGATGCAAAACTCACTGAACCAATGCTACTGGTATTCCTTAAGACAGAAACTGATTTTCCAATACTGCTAACATTTGCTATTGCTAAATCAGATTTTCCATCGCCATCTAAGTCAGCAATGGCAATTGAAAAAGGCTCAGAAATCATTGTAATATCTAACTTTGTTGCAAAACTAACTGTTCCATAAATACTTGTATTCCGTAGTATTGAAACAGTATTGCTCATTTGATTGGCTATTGCTAAATCGGGTTTATTATCTCCATCAATATCGCCAATAGCTACTGAGGCCGGATTACCTCCTGTTTCAAAATCTACCTTTAAATCAAAGCTAATTGTACCACTGTTACTGGTATTACGAAAGACAGAAATAGAGTTAAAGCCATTATTATAATTAGTTACTATCAAATCTGGTTTGCCATCTTTATCAATATCGCCAATGGCCACTGAACTGGGATTTGTACCTGTTGCAAAATCGATTTTTGTAGCAAAACTAATTGCTCCATTCATGCTTATATTGCGAAAAACTGAAACAGTGCTGCTTCCAAAATTTGTCACAACTAAATCAGGTTTACCATCTCCGTTTATATCTCCAATAGATATTGACTCAGGATCTGTACCCGTAGAAAAATCAACCTTGGTTGCAAAACTAACCGAACCAATGCTTCCTGTATTTCTTAATATGGAAACAGTAGCACCAACATTATTAACTACAGCCAAATCGGGTTTGCCATCACCATCCAAATCTCCAATAGCTACAGCTCTGGATTGCGGCCCAGTTGTAAAATCTTGCTTTGTTGTTATATCATTTGTGGTTATACTTCCTTTACTAGGACTATATATTGGGTTGAAAAATTGTGTACTATAAGCTGATAAAGTGTTAGCAGTATTTAATATAGTTATTGGTGCAAAAGAGGCACCTATAGGTACCAATACCATTAAACTGGTGTCAGTTGCTGCTGTTACAATTGCTTTAGTTGCACCAAAAAACACTATATTTTTTGTAGGTACCGTGTTAAAACCTACACCAGTTATGGAAATTGAAGCACCTACAACTGCGCTGGTTGGAGTGAATGAATTAATGGTAGGAGGCGGTGGTTGAGGATAATTTCTTAAAATAGAGACAGAATTATTGTTTTCGTTTGCTATCGCCAAATCAGATTTGCCATCCCCATCAATATCGCCAATGGCTATTGAAAGAGGATTTGTACCTGAGGCAAAATCTACCTTTGTTGCAAAATCTACTGTACCACTGATACTTGTATTACGTAATATAGAAAGTTTATTGCTGCTTTGATTAATTATTGCCAAATCAGGTTTGCCATCTCCATTTATATCACCAATTTTTAATGAATAAGGAGTTGATACTGATGCAAAATCTACTCTTGTTGCAAAACTAATCGAACCACTACTACTCGTATTGCGTAAAATAGAAACAGAATTACTGCCTATAGCCAAATCGGGTTTTCCATCTCCATCTATATCGCCTATTTCTATGGACTTTGAATTTGAACCCGTAGTGAAATCTGTCTTTGTGGCAAAATTAACCGAATTATTACTACCTGTATTACGTAATACAGAAACAGTATAGATATTGCCTGTGTTAGCAATCGCCAAATCAGGTTTACCATCCCCATCTATATCTCCAATAGCTACCGAACAAGGATTTGATCCTGTTGCAAAATCTACTTTGGTGGCAAAACTTATTGAACCTTTTAAGCCCGTATTGCGTAACACTGAAACAGTATTGCTATTATAATTAGTTAATGCCAAATCTGGTTTACCGTCTCCATTTATATCTCCAATTACTACTGAATAAGGAAGCGACCCTGTAATAAAATCAACCTTTGATGCAAAATTAATAATGCCACTACTACTTGTATTTCGAAATATAGAAACAATATCACTACCTGCATTTGCAATTACCAAATCAGCTTTTCCATCTCCATCTATGTCTCCAATAGCAACCGATAGAGGACTCCAAAGTGTAGTAAAATCTACCTTTGTTGCAAAATTTACCGTATCAATTTTGCCAGTATTACGATAAATTGAAACAGTTTTACTGTTTGTATTAGCGATTGCCAAATCAGATTTGCCATCTCCATCAATATCGCCAATGGCTATTGATCGAGGACTTGTACCGGTCGAAAAATCTAATTTTGCCGCAATATCTGAAGTGGTAATAATAGCTTTACTAGGGCTAAATATTGGATTGAAAAACTGGGGACTGTGTACAGTAAAATTAACTCCTGTATCTATTAATGTTATTGGTGCAAAAGTGGCACCTGTTGGCACTGTTACTGTTAAACTATTTGTGGTTGAGGTAGTTACAGTTGCACGTGTTGCTCCAAAAAATATAATATTATTGGCAGGTGTAGTGTTAAAACCAGAACCTATAATAGTTACGGAAGAACCTACTGTACCGCTTAAAGGAGCAAAGGATGTAATGCTGGGTGGAAATATTTGAGGGTTATTACGATATAAAGAAACAGTATTACCTCCATTTTCTATCGCCAAATCAGGTTTACCATCTCCATCAATATCGCCAATGGCTAATGTATTTGGTTGTGTGTTTGTTATAAAATCTACTTTTGTTGTAAAACTAACTGTAGCATTATTGCTTGTATTACGTAATATTGAAATAGTATTGCTCCCTTGATTTGTTATTGCCAAATCCGACTTACCATCTCCATCCATATCGCCAATGGCTACAAATCGAGGACTTGAACCAGTTGCAAAATCTACTTTTGGTGCAAAACTAAGCACACCACTAGTGCTTATATTACGCAATACAGATATAGTATTGCTGCTTCTATTAGCTATTGCCAAATCAAGCCTCCCATCCCCATTTATATCGCCTAGAGCTAAAGAAGTAGGCTGAGTGCCGGTTCCAAAATCTACCTTAATTGCAAAACTAACGGTACCACTGATACTTATATTTCGCAAAACAGAAACAGTATTACTGCTATCATTAGGTATTGCCAAATCAGGCTTTTCATCTCCATCTATATCGCCAATGGCTACAGAACTAGGAAAAGAGCCTGTTGCAAAATCTACTTTTGGTGCAAAATTAATGAAACCACTGCTGCCTGTATTACGCAAAACAGAAACACTATTGCTGCTATCATTAGCTATTACTAAATCTGGTTTACCATCTCCATCTATATCACCAATAGTTACTGATTTAGGATGGATGCCTGATGTAAAATCTACTTTTAATGCAAAACTAAGTACACCGATACTAGCAGTATTGCGTAGAATTGAAACAGTATTGCTGTTATAATTAGCTATTACCATATCAGGTTTTGAATCTCCATCTATATCGCCAATAGCCACTGACCATGGATTTATACCAGTTGTAAAATCTACTTTTGTTGCAAAATTAACTAAACCACTGCTTCCAGTGTTTCGTAATACAGAAACAGTATTGTTGCCTCCATTAACAATTGCCAAATCAGTTTTCCCATCTCCATCTATATCTCCAACTGCTACTGATTTAGTTGCTGAATTTGTTGCAAAATCAACTTTTGCGGCTAAATCGGTAGAGGTAATACTACCTTTAGTGGGGCTAAATATTGGTTTAAAAAATTGAGTACTATAGGCAACTAAAGCGGTTAACGTGTTTAACACTGTAATAGGAGCAAAGTTAGCACCTATTGGCACAATTACAGTTAAACTAGTAGCAGATGCTGTAATTACTGTAGCACGTGTAGCACCAAAAAATACCACATTATTAGCAGGTGTAGTATTAAAACCAGTTCCTGTTATTGAAAATGTAGCACCTATTGCACAGCTAGAGGGTGCAAAGGAGGTGATGGTGGGAGGTGAAGGAGGAGGTTGGGGGTTATTACGCAATACAGAAACAGTGCCATTAATTCCATTATTCGTAATTAGCAAATCCGGTTTACTGTCCCCATCTATATCGCCAATGGATATAAAAGAAGGAGATAGGCTTGTTCCAAAATCTACCTTTGCTCCAAAACTAACCGTACCACTACTACTAATATTGCGTAATACAGCAATTGTATTGTATCCACTGGTAGCAACTGCCAAATCAGGTTTTCCATCTCCATCTATATCGCCTATCGCTAATGCAAAAGGTTCTGAATTTGTACCTGTTGTAAAATCTACTTTTGTTGCAAAACTAACTGTACCGCTGCTGCTAGTATTGCGCAATACAGAAACGCTATCGCTGTCAATATTCGCAGTTGTTAAATCCAACTTGCCATCCCCATCTATATCGCCTATTGCTAATTGATAAGGAGATGAACCTGTTGTAAAATCTACCTTTGTGGCAAAGTTCATTATACCACTGCTGCTAGTGTTACGCAATACAGAAATAGTATTGTTGTCTCTATTAACAACTGCCAAATCAGGTTTTCCATCACCATCTATATCGCCAATGGTTAAGGAATAAGGACCTGAACCTGTAGTGAAATTTACCCTAGTTGCAAAACTAATGGTGCCGCTACTTCCAGTATTGCGTAATACAGAAATGGTATTGCTGCTCCAACTAGCTATTGCCAAATCTGGTTTACCATCTCCATCTAAATCACCTATGGTAACTGATTGAGGATTGCCACCTGTTGTAAAATCTACTTTTGTTGCAAAACTAATCGTACCACTGCTGCTAGTATTGCGCAATACCGAAACAGAATTGTTTGATACATTATTTGTTACCAAATCAGGTTTACCGTCACCATTTATATCGCCAATGGCAACAATTTTAGGATTTGAACCTGTTGCAAAATCCACTTTTAGTGCAAAACTAACAGTACCATTATTGCCAGTATTGCGTAATACTGAAATAGTATTGTCATATTCATTAGCTATTGCCAAATCAGGTTTACCATCCCCATCTATATCGCCAATGGATACTGTTTTTGGAGCCCAACCTACGGTGAAGTTAACCTTTGGCGAAATATCATTCAATGTTATACTTCCTTTACTAGGGCTAAATACTGGGTTGAAAAATTGAGTACTATAAGTTGCTAAACCCGTGGCTGTGTTTAATAAAGTAATAGGTGCAAAGGTCGCTCCTATTGGTACTGTTACCGTTAAACTTGTTGAGGTTGCTGTCGAAACTGTTGCTCGAGTTGCACCAAAAAATACGATATTGTTAGCCGCAGTAGTATTAAAACTATTACCTAAAATGGTTATGGTGTCGCCAACCTTTCCACTTAATGGGGCAAAAGAAGTAATGGTGGGTTGTGCAATTACACATTGTAAACTAAACAATAAACCAAACAAAAGAAATATTCTAAAGAATGTGGTTGTTTTTACTTTTTTACTTTTTAAATCTAAGAAATATTGATTTGATAAACTTTTAATTGATTTAATCATTGAATTTGTATTTTTGACATTCAAATTTAATAATTCATCATTTACCACCAAGTTAAATTTTAATTGTTTTTAATAGAAATGTTTTTGCTTTGTGCATAGGGTTCTAAATTTATCCGTTTACACACTTTTTTGGACAGTCTCCTAAACGCCACCAGCAAACTTTAAAACGTTAGAAGAAAACTCCAAAATGCCACCAGCAAAAAGCAAAATCGCACCCGACAACTCCAAAACGCCAGAAGAAAAGTCCAAAACGCCACCAGCAAACTTCAAAACGCTAGAAGAAAACTCCAAAATGCCACCAGCAAAAAGTAAAATCGCACCCGACAACTCCAAAACGTCAGAAGAAAAGTCCAAAACGCCAGCAGCAAACTTCAAAACGCTAGAAAAAAACTCCAAAATGCCACCAGCAAAAAGCAAAATCCAATCAGCAAAATCCAAAACGCAAAAAGAAAACTCCAAAATCGCATCCGTCAAGTACAAAATCCAATCAGCTAGAAGCCAAAGGCAAACTTCCAAATCAAATCAAACAGAAAATCAAATGCTATTTCGCTTCTTTTACTTTAGCTTTTTTGCCAACTAAGTAAACTCCAAGAATGGTTAGCAACATAGCCACTACTACTTTGGCATTAATTTCTTCTTTTAAATACACCACGCCTAATATGACAGCCACAATGGTGTTAATATATGCATAAGTTGATACCAAAGCTGCAGGTAACGCTTTTATTATGTACATAAAACATCCGTAAGCCAATAAAGAACCAAATAAAATTAAATAAACCAAAGCCCAAATAGAATTGCTACTAGGGTTAAAATTGTTCCAATCGCCTGTTAAAGTTGAAAAAATTAAGAGAATAACTCCTCCAGGAATCATTTGCAAGCCTGCATTATACAAGGCAGGAAAAGGAGAAGTGCTTGATTTAGAAAAAACTGTTCCAAATGCCCAACAAATATTTGAAACTATAATGGCTATTAAACCATAAATGTAATTTTTATCCGAGAGTATATTTATTTTATCGTAAAAAATAAGGTATTGCGCTAGTAAACAAATTATAAAACCTGCCCACATTACCTTGGTAACCTTTTCGTTACTACCCATTGCCAGGTTTATAAATACTATCCAAAGTGGCGTAAGTGCACATAAAATAGCAGCCAAACCACTATCCACGTATTGCATTCCCCAACTTATTATGCCATTACCACCTACCAACATCAATATACCATTGATGCTAAAATACTTAAATTGCTTAAGTGTAGGTAAAGGCTGTTTTTTGTAAAGAATAAAGTAGGAACAAATTAAAAGCCCTGCAATACAATGCCTAAATGCAGCCAATAAAAATGGAGGAAAATGATGTACACCATCAGAATTAATGCCTATACGAATGGCTAAGAATGTGGTACCCCAAAAAATTGCTACCGCAATAAATGCTAAGTAGGCTTTTAAATTTTTACTTTTTAACACTAAAATTTGTAATAAGGGCTAATCATAGCATATACTATAACGCCTGTGGTAGTTACATATAACCAAATTGGATAAGTAAAACGTACAATCTTACGGTGTTTTTCTACATTCATTTGCAAGCCATAATAAAAAGAAAGCAATACCAAAGGTAAAACCAATGCAGCTAAAATAATATGACTGATTAAAATGGTTAAATACAAACCTCTCATTGAATTATCTTCAGGAAAAGTGGTTTCGTTTGCCATCCAATGATACAAAATATAACTCACCAAAAATAAAGACGATAACCCAAAAGCAGTTAAGTTAATAGCTTTATGTGCAGCAATGTTTTTTTGTTTAATAAAATACAATGAAAGCAATAACAAAACTGTACAAGTAGCATTAATAAATGCATTTAATTTAGGCAAATACATTACCCAACTTGGCAATACTTCGGGCCTTGGTAATATTTTACGATTTAAAATTACAACAGCTACAAAAACAAATATTGAAACAATGGTAACTATTTTAAAAACTAATTTATCTTGACTATTTTGGTTCGTGGTATTCATATAAAAGTACTTTTAATTCGTCATTTAATCGCTTCATATCGTTTAAATCAAGGCCATTATAAACGCCTCTAATACAGCGCGATTTATCCATTAATATTACTTGTTGGCTATGGTCAACTGTTTTGTCTTCAATGGAAACGGGTAGTAAAAAACCTTGACCAATTTTAAACAAATTTTCTTTATTGGTTCTACAAAAATGCCAAATATTTTTATCTGCTTTAAATCTATTGGCATAATCAAATAATACCTTAGTAGAATCGTTATCAGGATCTACTGTGAATGAAACCAACTTAACCTCGCTCCATTCTTTAGCTTTTTCGTAAAAAGCAGATAAATTGTGGTTCATAGCTGGGCAAACATCTTTGCAACTAGCAAAAAAGAAATTAGCTATCACAATATTATTGCTAAGCATTTTGGTGTTTAATTCTTTTCCGCTTTGATCGGTAACAGAAAATTCAGGGACTTGGTAAAAGATAGTGTCCTTAATATCTTTTCCATTAGGCTCAGTGTGATAACCTAAATGAGGCAAATGCTTGTAATTTTGTTTACTAGCACGCAATAAAAAAAAGAGAGCAACTGGCACTACTAAAAGGCCAATTGCTACCCAAAATGATTTTCTTTTCATTAATAATATAAAGTAAAAAACTTACTTAAAGTTTTTTTGCGAAAAAGATTTTTAAAATAAACGCATTCCAAATGTATATCCTGCTTCGGTTAAAGCTAACCAAATTAAGAAACACACAAATAGCATTGGAGTAATAATAATCCAAACTAAGAATTTACGTTCAAATTTCATATGCATAAATACCGAAACGATATAAAATGCTTTTACTATTCCTAAAAATACGAATAAGATATTTTTAGCAATGGAGTGACTTGAAAGTAATACGAAATATAAAACGATATCGACTAATGTTAAAGCCAATAAAACCCAAAATGTACGCCAAATTTGGCTTTTCATATTAGCAGGTGATTCTGTGTGTTCTAAATGTTCTACTTGATCCATGATAATTTTTTATTAATATGTTAAACTATTAAACTCTTTGAATTTTGAAATTATATTAAATAGAAGAATGTAAATACAAACACCCAAACTAAATCAACAAAATGCCAGTATAAACCTACTTTTTCAACCATTTCGTAATGGCCTCTTTTTTCGTAAGTTCCGTTAACTACATTTAAGTAAATAACTATATTTAATATAACACCTGAAAGTACGTGTGTACCGTGGAAACCCGTAACAATAAAGAACAAAGCAGCAAAAGCTGTTGGACCAAAAGGATTGCTGCTTAAGCTTGCACCTTCACCAATAAAATTTGTCCACTCCCAAGCTTGGCAACCTAAGAAAGCTGCACCACCAATAATAGTTAAAATCATATAATTCTCCACTTCTTTTTTAGCCATTCTATGACCAGCTTCTACAGCTAATACCATGGTAACAGAACTGAAAATCAAAATAAAGGTCATTAAACTAACGAACATCAATGGTAAGTGAATACCATGTAAGAAAGGAAAATGATTGAATACCAATTCAGGTGAAGGCCAACGTTCAGTAACAAACATGCCAGCTTTCTGCATTTCTTCAACAAAGTTATGCGAAAGGTGCGCAAAAGGTTTTACAACTGAGTTCGGTAATGAGCCTGTAAAAGTAAATCTTACAAAACCATACGCAATTAGCAATGATGAAAAAGTAAATGCATCTGAAAGTAGAAAAATCCACATCATTAATTTACCATAACTTACACTGAAAGGTGATTTTCCTCCACCCCATGTTTGTTTGCTGTCGGTAGTTAAAGTAGCTGAGTTTGCCATTATTTATTAATTATTATTTGTTTCTTAGTTTATTTAATTTTTTATCTGTTCAAAAGTAAAAATACATATAGATAAATCCAAAGTATTCCTACAAAATGCCAATAAGTATTACACATTGCAATTCCTCTTATGGCCTTTTTGTGTACTTTAAATCTAAACGTTTGTATTAAAATAGTTATTAAATATAAAATACCAATAACTACGTGAGCTAAATGCAAGCCAGTAATTACATACACAAATGAACCACTTGGGTTAGCAAATCCAAAATAAATTGAATTATAAACCATTTGGCTCCAACCCCAATACTGCATAATGCAAAATAAGGTTCCCAAAATAATTGCTAAAGCAAGACCTAATTTGGTTTGATTCAATTCGTCTTTCTTAGCTGACATATATGCCCATTGCATAAATACACTGCTTAATACCACTACTCCAGTGTTAAGCATAAACATTATAGGTAATTCAAAAACTACCCATTCGCCTTCTCCCCTGCGCACTATGTAAGCACTTGTAAAACCAGCAAATAGCATTATACTACTTACTAGTAACAACCAAAGTACAAACTTTTTAGGCTCTACACCTGGTTCGCGCTCATCAATTATCGGTTTATTAACGGTTTGTATCATTATTAAATTTTATCTATCAAGTAAAAAAGTTGAACAATGGGTAGATAGATAATTGCGGCTAACATTAACTTTTTAGCATCAGCTAGTTCGCAACTTTTATATAATTTATAGGCGTAAAAACTAAAATATAAGGCACCAAAAACTGCAACAACAGCGGCCACCACTCCTGAAATTCCAAATACAGTAGGTAAAATTCCAATTGGAATTAAAATCAAGGAGAATAATAAACATTGAAATGCAGTTTTCTTGGTTCTTCCCGGGTTAAAAGGCAACATTTTGAAACCAGCTTTTTTATAATCATCTTCTAAAAGCCAAGCAATACTCCAAAAATGAGGAAACTGCCAAACAAATTGAACGGTAAATAAAACAATAGCTGCTAAATCAATTTTTCCAGTGTAAGCTACCCAACCTAACATAGTAGGAAAAGCACCTGGAAAAGCACCCACAAATACCGAAATTGGTGTAACACGTTTTAAAGGTGTATATATAAATGCATAGCTTAAAAGTGAAATTAATGCTAATACACCACTCAATTGATTTAAATAAAAACCAATTAAGAAAACTCCAATTAATCCCATTAAGGTAGAGCTAATTCCTGCTTCTAAAACGCTCATTCGTCCAGTTGAAACAGGTCTGTTAGCCGTTCTAGTCATTAACTTATCGTAGTCCTTTTCAATTATTTGATTGATTCCATTAGCAGCACCAGTTACCAATAAGCCAGCAGCGCCTAAAATAAAAACCTCAAACCAATTAATAGTGCCACTTACAGCAGTTAAATAAGTTATAACGGAACTGAATACAACCAAACTACTCAACCGGATTTTTATAAGTTGCATGTAATCACCATATTTTTGTTTCCAAAAACTTGTTGTTTCAATTGCAATATGTTGTTCTGTTCTATCCAATTTATATTTTTTTTACTTAAAAGCTAGTTTAGCTAATAAGTTTTGTTTTATTAAAAATCAAAATGGCTACCAAAATTTGTAAGCCAGCAATAATACTTCCTACTGTTAAATGAATGGATGTTACTTCTTTGGGAAAACCTAAATTTACCAAAATACTTCCACTAAGTGCTTGAGAACATAACAGTAAAATAATTCCCAATCCACATTTATAAATTAATGAGCTTCTTTCAAACAAATTTCTATATTTAAATAGTAATAATGTTGAAATAAGTAAACTCAAAATTGACCAACTTCTATGTAATTTAAAGATTAACTCTTCCATAAAAAATTTAGGCCATTGAGTTCGATATTGTTCACCAAAAAGATTAGCCACATGGTCAACTTTTTCACGAACTTGAGTTCCACTAACTATTTGTATTAAACTAATAATTAATGAAATGTAAATAAACCATTTTAAAGAACTATCCGATTTATATTGAATAATGCTAAACGTTTGGGAAATAGCCACTGTAAAAATTAACAATGCTACAATCACCAAAGCTATTAACATGTGTATGGTTATCATCCAAGTAGCTAAATCGGTAGACACTACTTTAGAACCAATCCAACCTTGAAAACCAACTAAAATAAAAGCTAAGAAGCTTAACCAAAATATTTTAGGGTTTGATTTTAAATAAGGAAATGCAAAAACTACAGTAAGTAATATAAATAACCCAATTACAACACCAACTAACCTATTTAAATATTCAATCCAAGTTTTGTAAACATCGAAATCGGCTATTTGCTTACCTTGAACGGCAAACTTGGTTTTATAATCAACAGGTAATTGATTTATATTGGTAGGCGGCACATACTGACCAAAACATTTTGGCCAATCAGGACAACCCATCCCACTTCCAGTACTTCTTACTAAACCTCCTACAAAAATTAGGAAGAAAACTGCAATGATAGTTGCAATTCCAAATCTTCTAAATCTAATTTCGTATTTTTTTGTTTCTAACATTATTCTGAATGATTTTAAATCATTCTTTTTAAAACAACCACACTCATAAAAGTGTGGTTATTTTTATTTGTTTAAATTATTGAGCAAACCCCAACCAACGTTTAACTACTGTAAATAAAACTGCTTCTTCTTTTTCTAAAGTAGTAACCTTTTTTCGTTCAGGAGCAGGAATATGTTTTGGTTCAGATAATGGATCTAACTGACCTTCATCTGGAGTTGTTTGAGGAATGAAATCTGTTTCGTGACCTGGTACACTATAATCATACGGCCAACGATATACATGAGGGATTTCTCCTGGCCAGTTGCCATGTAAATGTTTAACCGGAGTGGTCCACTCTAAGGTGTTACTTTCCCAAGGATTTTGAACAGCTTTCTTACCTTTAAACATACTGTAGAAGAAATTGAACAAGAAAATAAATTGAGCAATACCGCCAATAAATGCAGCGTAAGTAATAAACTTGTTCATATCAACAAATACATTAAACTGATCGTAAGCAGTAAATGCATAATATCTACGAGGTACACCAGCTAAGCCCATAAAGTGCATAGGGAAGAACACACAATAAGCAGAAACTATTGTCATCCAGAAATGGATATGTCCCAAACTTTCGTTCATTGTTCTACCAAACATCTTAGGATACCAATGGTAAATACCACATAACATACCAAAAATAGCAGCACTACCCATTACTAAATGGAAGTGAGCAACCACAAAGTATGAATCGTGTAAGTTAATATCCAAGGCAGCATTTCCTAAGAAAATACCTGTTAAACCACCCGAAATAAAGAATGATACTAAACCAATAGCAAACATCATTTGAGGATTTAAACGCAAGTTACCTTGCCATAAAGTACCTAAATAGTTAAATGTTTTTACAGCAGAAGGAACAGCAATAATTAATGTTCCTAACATAAATACCGAACCTAAGAACGGATTCATACCTGTAATAAACATGTGGTGTCCCCAAACAATGAATGAAAGAATAGCAATAGCCATAATTGAACCAATCATTGCACGGTAACCAAAAATTGGTTTACGAGCATTAGTTGCAATAACTTCAGAAGTAATACCTAAAGCAGGTAATAAAATAATATACACCTCAGGGTGACCTAAAAACCAAAATAAATGTTGGAATAAAATAGGTGAACCACCAACTCTTTCAATTCCACCAGCTAAATCAGCAGGAATTTCATTTAAGTAAAATGATGTTCCAAAACTTCTATCAAATACTAATAAAAGAGAACCACCAAATAAAACAGGGAAAGATAAAATACCTAAAATAGCAGTAAATGTAAATGCCCAAATTGTTAAAGGCATTCTAGTCATTTTCATACCTTTGGTACGCATGTTAACCACAGTAGCTACATAGTTAATACCACCTAATAGTGATGAAACAATGAACATAATCATTGATACTAACCACAAAGTCATACCAGTACCAGAACCAGGAATTGCTTTAGGCAATGCTGATAGTGGTGGGTAAATTGTCCAACCTGCAGAAGCTGGTCCACCTTGCACAAATAATGACCAAATCATAATTACCGATGAGGTAAAAAAGAACCAATATGATAACATGTTCATGAAAGGCGAGGCCATATCACGAGCACCAACTTGTAATGGAATTAATAAATTACTAAATGTACCACTTAAACCAGCGGTTAATACAAAGAATACCATAATGGTACCATGAATAGTAATTAAAGCTAAATAGAAATTAGGATCTAATTTTCCACCTTTACCCCACTCGCCTAAAATAGTTTCGAAAATAGGAAACTTAGTTTCAGGATAAGCAAGCTGTAAACGGAAAACTAACGACATTAACATTCCAATTGTACCCATAATGATACCAGTTATTAAAAACTGTTTCGATATCATTTTGTGGTCCATACTAAAAATGTACTTCGAAATGAAGGTCTCTTTGTGATGGCCGTGGTCATCGTGGTGGTGGCCATCGGTGTGCATTGCAACTGCGCTCATATATATCTATTATTTTATTTCTAAATGTTAAAAATTAATTTGAAGCCAAAGGGCTATTTTTTATTTTAAAAGAAAAAGCATTGTTAGTTTCAGTTCCTTTTGCTGTTAAGGCTGGCTGTTGTTTAATCCATTTGTCAAATTCTTCTTCCGAATCAACAATAACTTTCATTTTCATACGGTAATGCGCACTTCCACAAATTTTGTTACATAACAATATGTAATCAAAATTAGGATTATCTAATTTAACACGCATTTCGTTGGTGGTTAAAGTTGGTGTGAAGCTAAATTTAGTTGGCAAACCTGGCACCACATTCATTTGAACTCTAAAATGAGGTAAATATGCTGAGTGAATCACATCTTTCGCTCTAAAATGTAAATAAATATCTCTATTAACTGGAATATGCAATTCACTTGTTATAATATCATCACCAGCAAATTCTTTAGTACTATCAACACCTAAGGCATTAACAACACCCATTTGACGAAAATCGTATTTACCTAATTTATTATCAGCACCACTATAGCGGGCATTCCAAGCAAATTGGTAGCCAAATACTTCTATATTCATTGCATTTTCTGATTTACTTGAAGTCATATGATTCCAAACTATTAAACCCCTAACCACTAAAATTGTTAGCACAAAAGTTGGAATAATTGTCCAAATTAGCTCAAGTTTGTGATTATCAGGATAATGTAAAGCTTTACGTTTTAAGTTTTCTTTGTATTTGTATGTGTACCAAAACAATAATATTTGAGTAATAACAAAAACAAATCCCGTTAATGCTAAAGTAATCATAAACATATTGTCATACTCTTCAGCATGTGCTGATGCAGCTGGCAATGCAAATAATGTTAGTTTACCATGAACCATAAACTCCCAAACTGTTGCAGTTAATCCAACTACTAAAAACACCAATGCTAAATAGGCATTAATTTTACCCCAGTTGATTACTGGTTTCTTTTGAACATCGCCAACTTTCGATAATATATCGAAAACCATTCCTATAATAAAAACTAATAAAATGGCAATGCCAGTAATTAACCAGTTAATGTTACTAGCTGTTGATTGAGCTGCGTCTGCTGCTTCCTCGTTCATATCTTGCGCGAATACTGATAAGTTACTAAAAAGTAACATAGCTATCATTAATACAAAAGATGCTTTAATTTTCAAATGCTTCATTGGTATAATCCTATTTTTTATTGTGTAAATGTGTTGCAATATAGCAATGGTGTCAAATACTAGTAAAAATAATTTTATGTATTGACAATTATCATCGAAAATAAGCCTAAGAAAGTTTTTTAAAAATAACATTCACAATGTATTAGGAGTTGGTAGGCTGTTGAAAAAAAATATTTATCAATTTAATTACTGCAAAATAATAATTTAACAGTAACGTATTGTTAAAATTCACATATTTGCAAACTGTAAAATATGCAAAAACTAATTGGCGCTAATTTACTTGTATTATGTTTTTTGTTAATAAATAAAAACATACAAGCACAAGTTAAAAACGAAAACAAATACACAACTGCTGCCCGACTTGGGCTTACGGTTAATAATGCTGGAACCATTGGCCGACCAAATGTAAGAACGAATACCAGTGGTCCACCATCAATGGCATACCCTACTGGAAGTGGTGTTGAGCATTTATTTGAAGGTGGCATTTGGATTGGGGCTTACGTTAACGGACAAGTTAGGGTTTCTACTTCTTCGTCAGAAAGCAGCGCTGGATACTCAACTGGTGCAGCTAATTTTGAATTTACTCCTCTTACTGGAATTTTAGAACGTTCTAGTTTAACAAAAAGTCCAAATTATTCTAATTCTGCCATTTCGCATCAAGATTTGGTAATGACCATCACTGATAGTAACGTAATTATTCCAGGTACTACCATACCAATTAACTCGCATGACAATCCTTTAAAAGCAGTTGTTAAATTAGAGGTTTTAAACTGGAATTACTCGTATGCTGATTATTTTGTAATTTTAAACTATACCATTACCAATAAAAGTAAACAACGCTGGGATTCTATATATATTGGCAACTTTGCAGATTTAGTAGTTAGAAATGTAAATGTTACAAGAGAAACAGGCTCTTTATTTTTTCAAAGAGGTAGAAATTTTGTAGATAATAAGAATAATGCTGTTGTAGCTTACATGGCTTCGAAACAAGCCGATGATTTTAACTTTATCAGTTCGTATGGAGGCATGCAGTTTTTGGGTGCAGATTGGAATGGATTATTTTTTAATCCTGCAAAACCTGAAATATTTACTAGTAAAGGATTTACAGCACCAACTTTTAATACCAATTTTTGGACTTTTGGCTCTGTTACTCCTCCATACATTAGACCTGATGATGAACAAACCAGGTATAGCAAACTGGCTGTTGGTATTGATTCAAACGATTTAAATTCTTCATCAGGACCCACTTACGGACCAGCATCTAATTGGTTACAGTTAATGAGTGTAGGTCCATTTCGCTCATTAGAACCCGACTCTAGCATGACTTATACTATGGCTTTTGTGTGCGGCAAACAATTGAGAGAATTTACCCAAAACCAATCATTAACTATTTTAAGTACTGAAGCTTCGCAAAAAGAATTAAGAGACCATTTTACAAGAGCTAAAGCAACTTATTTAGGTGAAGATAATGAAGAGAATGGCGTTTACACTCCTGAAAAAGACATCAACAATAATGGTAAACTAGATCGTTTTGTATTGCCTGAACCACCTGAAGATCCTAAAGTGAAAATAGTAGCAGGTGATAAAAAAGCAACCATTTATTGGAGCAATAATGCCGAATCATCTATTGACCCAATTACCAGAGAAAAAGATTTTGAGGGTTATAAGATTTATTCAAGTAAAATTGGTGATGATTTAAAACCAAATTTTACCGATGCACGCAATTTAATTGGACAATGGGATAGCACCGGAAACGATGTAGGTTTTAATAATGGTTTTGACTTAATAAGATTAGCACAACCAAAAACTTTTGAAGGTGATACCAACAAATACCATTATGCTTACACCATGAATAATTTGAGTAATGGATGGCAATATTTATTTATTGTTACAGCCTTTGATAGAGGAAATAAAAACTTAAATTTAGAACCATTAGAATCATCGTTTAGTGGCAATGATTTTAGAGTTTTTAGCGGTAGCAATATAAATAATTTTACCAAAGAAGACCAAAATACCAAAGTAGGTATTTACCCTAATCCATACAGTACCAGCGCAGCTTGGGATGGAACAACCTCGAGGACTAAAAAACTGTATTTTTATAATTTACCACAAAGCTGTGAAATAACTATTTATACCACTAGTGGTGATGTAATCGCTAATTTTAAACACGATGCAAATACATATAGTGGCGAAGGAAATGCATGGTTTGAACGCTTAAGTGATAGAGAAAAATTAGTAATGACAGGAGGCGAACATGCTTGGGATTTACTAAGCGACTCCAAAAATCAAATTACCCAAGGAATATACATGTACAGCGTAAAAGATTTACAAAGTGGTATTGTGCAAACGGGTAATTTTGCAGTAATTAAATAATACTTCGTCCGATAGCTATCGGACAAGCTCAGTAACCAAAAATTAATAAACTATAAACTAAATAAACAAATAAAATGAAAAAGACAATTTTACTTATCACTACCATATTGGGAGGATTAATTGCCAATGCGCAAAATCCTTATCCAATTTTACCAATTGATTCCATAACTTTTGTAAACACTCCCAAGTTAAGCAATCCAACTGGCAACACTTTACCTGATTATGTAAATCCTAGCTTTAAAGACACAATTTACAGAGATACCGTTCGTTTTGAAGGAATAGTTATAAGCAACCCTAAAGCCTATGGTTTATCTGCGAGTAGAAAAGGTGCTTATATCCAACGTAAAGGAGGAGGACCTTGGAGTGGAGTATTGGTAATGTGCGAGCCTTCAGGAACGGGAACCACCCTTGCCAACTTGTTAGCAGAAACAAAATTCTACGATAATTTCGTGGTAGGTTATAAAGTTAGAGTAACTGGTGTAATAAGAGATTTTCAAGGAGAAACTCAAATTAATTTAATTAGAAGTAACACCAATTGGGAAAATGGTGTTGAGCAAATCAGTTTAACTCCTGACACATTGGTATATACAGATATCACAGCTAGTCAATTAATGTTAGGTAATCCTAATTCTTCAACTCGTGATCCACAAAAACTAACTGGAGAGCAATATGAAGGCACATTAGTTAGAATAAAAGATGTTACTGTTTACGATGTGGTAAATACAATTGGTACAAACACAAATAGAACTGCATGGAGTGTTATTGATGATTTTGGAAATGTAATTGAAATTAGAGATTTTTCTTCTTATTACAGAAGAGATGCTTTTGGAGATTCAACTGGATTAAATGCTGTTGATCCCAATAGATTTGTTGCTCCTCCAATTGGTGCACGCTTAAGTTATTTACAAGGAGTTGTTACAGAATATCAAGTTGGTGGAAGAGCTAGATATGGTATTGCTCCAATTTACCCAAACGACTTTAAAGTTTGTACTGGCTGTAAACCTTCAATTAAATTTATTGAAAGAACTCCTTCTATTGTAAAATCAACAGATAGCACTAAATTAACATTCGAAATTACTGTAGAGGACACAACTGTTAAAATCAGCAAATTGTATTACAAGAATTCTGTAACTAATATTTTAGATTCTGTAACAATGACTCAAATTCCAACAACTAATAATTTTCTAGCAACAGTTCCTCCAACAAATACAGAATGTGTAATGACTTACTGGGTTGGAGCAACCGATAACAGAAATAGAACTACTTTAATTCCTGATCCATTCGCATTTGGTAATAAATATTACATTACTGGACCAAACGGTGTGAATAATATTAGGGCATTACAAACAAGTGTAGTGCCTAACGGAACAAGTATTTGGAATGGTGATTCATTGCTAAATATAAATGTTCGTGGTATTGTTACTGGAAAAGGTTTTGGCGGTTTAATTACTGTTCAAGATGGAAAAGGCCCTAACTCGGCAATTTTTGTAGCGAGAAACTCAGGAGCAGATAGCACTGCAAAATGGAATGTGGGTGATTCAGTTTTAATTACAAGAGCAACAGTAAGAGAATCATTTAACATTACTACGTTAAATAATATTTTAAGTTCGGTAATATCAACAGGTAATCCATTACCAACCCCAGAAACCACTTTGTCATTAGATTCATTTGCATTAGGAAATATTAACTATTGCCGTAAATGGGAAGCCGTTTTAATGCGTTTTGATAGTGTTGAGGTTTCAAGCAAAAATCCTGATGCACCAACAGGTAGCTTTGGCGAATTTGCTGTTAAAGGAAAAGGAAATTTATCTTTGAGAATAGATGATTACAATACAAATTTTAAAAACTACAATAACTTGGTTTACGTTGGCATGAAAATGGGCTTTATTCAAGGACCTATGTATTTTGCTAACGCAAACTTCAAATTGATTCCTCGCGATGCAAATGATGCAGACTTTAGTAATATTGATACTATTAAACCTGTAATTACAATTGTTGGAGCAAATCCAATCAATATAAAAAAAGACAGCGTATACACTGATTTAGGTGCTACAGCAACTGATGATAAAGATGGTAATATTACCGCAAATATTAGAACAAGTGGCACAGTAAATACTGCAATAGTTGGTACCTATGTTATATCTTACGCAGTTAATGATAAAGCAGGCAATATGGATTCAGTTACTAGAATTGTCAATGTTGTTGTACCAGATATTACCAAACCAGTTATTACTATTTTAGGTAAAATTCAGGATACTTTGATGCAAGGAAAATCGTATGTAGATGCAGGTGCTACCGCTCTAGACAATATTGATGGAAACATTACCAATAAAATAACTAAAGTTAGTACTTTAGATTCAAGTAAATTGGGAACTTATACTATTACTTACAGTGTATCTGATTTAGCTAATAATACAGCGTCTGCAGTAAGAACTATAGTAGTAGTTAAAAATACTGGTGTTAATAATGTAAATGCTATTAGCAGCAGCGTTAAGGTTTATCCTTCACCTGCTTATGCTGAGTTAAATGTTAGCATTGAAAATATCAATCAATTACCTGCACAATTAGTAATAGTTGATATGTTAGGTAGAGAGGTAGTAAAACAAACCATTAATACTAAAAACTTTAACGAGCAAATAAATATTAGCCAATTAAACAATGGCGTTTATTTCTTAAACATTAGCAATACCAATGGTATGCAAACTGTTAAATTTATGGTTTCTGGTAAATAATTAATTATCAATTTATACAAAGCCCTTTTGACTTCTGTCAAAAGGGCTTTTTTTTATAAAAAACTACTTTTTTTTGTTTCAAAATTTTTGCTTATTGCACTTAATAAAATACAAAAACATGAAAAAAATTTTAATTACATTATTTAGCTTATTATCAATTTTATACAATTGTAATGCTCAACAAAATGCGGACGATATTATTGGGGTTTGGGAAACTGGAAATGGTAAAGCAAGAGTAAAAATCACTAAAGTTGGCAACTTTTATTTTGGAAGAATTGTATGGTTAAAAGAGCCATTAAATGCAGAAGGAAAACCAAAACTAGATGTAAACAATGAAGATCCTGCAAAACAAACTAAACCTATTTTAGGCCTGCAACTAGTTGGTGGTTTTGAATACAAAGGCGATAATTTATGGGACGAAGGAACCATTTATGACCCAGAAAGTGGCAAAACTTATAAGTGTAAAATAAACTTAGCAGATAAAAACACAATGGAAATTAGAGGATTTATTGGTGTTAGTATGTTTGGTAGAACCGATACTTGGAAAAAACTTGAATTGAAAAAGTAGCAAACAGTTCTTAGCACTTTCACGCCTTGCGTGATTTAGTACATAGTTGTCAGTTTATAGTTTTGGCTTCGCTCAGCAGCAATAAATTCGTAATTCGTAATTCTTAACCCGAAATTCATGCCACAAACATTAACCATAATTATTCCTTGCTATAACGAAGAATTATTGATAGAAAAAACCTATCAAAGGGTTAATGATGTGCTCGAAAAGCTGCCAAATTATGAATCGAATATAATTTTTATAAATGACGGAAGTAAAGATAAAAGTGCTGAAAAACTAAATATTATTGCAAGTCAAAATTCAAACGTAAAAGTAATTCATTTTTCAAGAAATTTTGGTCATCAGGCTGCGGTAACTGCGGGTATAAATAATACTGAAACAGATTTGGCAATCATAATTGATGCCGATTTGCAAGATCCACCTGAACTATTTGGCGAAATGTTAGATTTGTATAATTCATCCAATTGCAACGCTATTTATTGTGTTAGAAAAACTAGAAAAGGTGAAACTTTTTTCAAAAAAATCACAGCTAAATATTTTTATAAATTAATGGATAAATTAAGCGAAGTGCCAATTCCACTTGATACAGGCGACTTTAGGTTAATTGATAAAAACATCATTAAGGAGTTTAAAAAATTAGGTGAAAAAAATAAGTTTGTAAGAGGTTTGATTAGTTGGATTGGTTTTGTGCAAATTCCATTTTATTACGAGCGAGATTTACGTCAAGAGGGTGAAACTAAATATCCTTTGAAAAAAATGATTCGTTTTGCCTTAAATGGCATTATGTATTTTTCAAAAAAACCTCTGAAATTGGCGATTCAAATTGGTTTTATAAGTACCATAATTGCTTTAGGATTGTTAATTTACATTCTTTACGGATATTTTTTTAGTAATAAAGCCGTAGCAGGTTGGGCTAGTACACTTACCATTGTTATATTTTTTGGAGGTATTCAATTGTTAACCATTGGTTTAGTTGCGCAATATATTGCCAATATTTTTGATGAAGTAAAAGGCAGGCCTGATTACATAATTGCGCATAAAGTAAATTTTTAAATTGTTTTAAAATGTTATTTTGCGGCTGATTTTAGAAACACAATTTTTCAATAAAAATAATTATAAAATAATAATATGAGCGACCCACGTTTAAAACCAGTATTAGATAATTTAAAGCAAATGATGGATGCTGCAATTGACCATGCAACAAGCGAGTTTACAAAGATTCGTGCAGGAAAATCGCATCCAAGTATGATAGATGCCGTAAAAGTGGAGTATTATGGCTCGTTAGTGCCTGTAAGCCAAGTAGCAAATATTAGCACCCCTGATGCTAAAACCATTACCATTCAACCTTGGGAAAAAAACATGTTCCAAGCCATTGAAAAAGGTATTATTATTTCGAATTTAGGCTTCAATCCAACTAACGATGGAACTATCATTCGCATAACTTTACCGCCATTAACCGAAGAAAGAAGAAAAGAAATTGCTAAAAAAGCTAAAGCCGAATCGGAAAATGCTAAAGTAGCTGTTAGAAATATTAGAAAAGAAACCAACGAAACCATCAAAAAATTACAAAAAGATGGATTACCTGAAGATGAAGCAAAAACTGCTGAAGCAAGTGTACAAAAAACCACTGATGCTTATATCAAAAAAATTGACGAGCTTTTAGCTATTAAAGAAGCTGAAATTATGCACGTTTAATAATAGTTTTTATACCTTATTTTTATTTAGCAATGATTCAAAATACTTAGAATCATTGCTATTTTTCATTTTAGCCTTTTACAATACCATCTCCAAGTGCAAGTAAAAAACATAAATATAAAAGCATTTCTAAAACCATTTTTTAAAATAGTTGGTTCATTACTTTTAATTGTAATAGTGGCATTTTTTTTATTACGTGGTTATTTCTTAAACAAAGCCATCAATAAGGTTTCGGCTAAATTTAAAACCGAATACAATGCTGATTTAAAAATTGATAATGCATCGTTTAAAGGCATTAGCGGTATTGAATTATCGAAAATAACCTTGGTGCCGCAAAGTGGAGATACTTTGGTAAGCATTGATTATTTTACTGCCAGTGTTAGGTTTTGGTATTTACTTATAGCCGATGTAAGGATAAAGGATATTGGTTTAAAACAAGGTTATATTCAATTGGTAAAACAAGGCGATTATAAAAATTTTCAAGATTTTTTAAGTAAACAAGACAGTACTTTACAAGACACAATAGAGCAAATTGAAAAACCAAAAACAGATATAAACTACGCCAAAGTGGTTTATAAACTAATGTCGAGGTTGTTTGCACAAGTGCCCAGCGAAGTGTTAATTGAAAACTTTGACTTACGCATAAAAGATGATGATAAAAATGTATCGTTTAACTTAACCAAACTTTCGCTAAACAAACAGATTTTTGATAGTTATATTACCGTAAATAGCAATAATGCCATTCAGCAATGGCAAATTAATGGAACTGCTAACCCTAAAAAACGCCAAGCTGATTTAAACTTTACTCGCACCGATTCTGAAACTGTTCAAATTCCTTATCTCTACGAAAAAATTGGTTTAAAAACTGGATTTAACTCTATCAGATTTCAGTTGGATGGCTTTGATTTTGATGATGACATGTTAAATATTACTGGGGCCGCTTCCATTGATAGTTTTATGTTAAACCATGCACGTATAGCTAAAACCGATGTAATAATTAACCATGCCGATGCCAAGTATAAATTTTTATTTGGACCCAATTTTATATCACTTGATAGCTCTACCGTGGTTACATTTAACCAAACTAAGTTTCACCCTTATTTTAGGTTAAGCGAACGCAGCGAAGAACAAAACACAGAAAAACGTGCTCCTCGTAATAAAGACAATAGTTTTTATAAATTCTTTAACAAATACATTGTTACCATGAGCGTGCAAACTGATAAAACGCCTGCTCAAGATTTTATAAACTCATTGCCAGCCGCTTTATTTAGCCATATTCAAGGTATGGAAGCAAGCGGAAGTTTTACTTATAGATTAGACTTTAACTTGGATATTCATAAGCCCGATGAAATGGTTTTTGAAAGCAATATTGATAAAGACAACTTGCATATAACTAGATATGGTGCAGCTAATTTAGCTAAACTAAACGAAAGTTTTATGCACACGCCTTATGAAAAAGGAAGAGCTATGCGCTCATTTATAGTTGGGCCCGAAAACCCTAATTTTGTTAGCTACGAAAACATTTCGCCATTTGTAAAAAAGGCCATTTTAACCACCGAAGATCCTTCGTTTATGTATCACAGGGGTTTTGTAAATGAAGCTTTCCGCCAATCAATTGCTAAAAATATTAGAACTGGAAAATTTGCCAGAGGAGCAAGCACCATTAGCATGCAATTGATTAAAAACGTGTTTCTTACACGCGAAAAAACCATGGCTCGTAAGTTAGAAGAAATTTTATTGGTTTATATGTTAGAGAACAATTACATCGTTTCGAAAGAGCGTATGTTTGAAGTATACTTAAACCTAATAGAATGGGGACCAAACGTATATGGAATTGGTGAAGCTTCAAGGTTTTATTTCCAAAAAACACCTGCAGAATTAAACCTAAACGAGGCACTTTATTTGGCAAGCATTGTGCCTAGTCCTAAAGGATTTATGTATAAATTTGAAAAAGATGGTAGCATGCGCGCTTACATGGAACGTTCGTTTAAGTTTATTACCAATAAAATGGTGGCGCGAAGCCTCATTTTACCTGAAGATACCATTGGCTTAACTTATAAAATAAATATTACAGGCCCGGCTAAAACTTATATTATTAAAAATGATTCTATTATTAGCGATAGCATTATTATTGATGAAACAGGTATTTTAGAAACCCCTAACCAAGCTGATGAGGAATAGCATATGAATAAAAAAATTTTGTATTTGTACATAGCCTTTTTATTGGAAATATTATTCATTTTTTATGTGAAAAATGTTTTTGAGTTTATAGTTAGCCCTCTTATTATAATTGGTTCGGGGACATTTTTGGCTATATTTCCTTATTTCTTACTACGTGAAAATAAAGAAAGTTTTTTAGAAGAAAACACTTCAAATGCTCCTGTTTCCAACGTCAATTTAAAAACAATATTGGCCTTATTTTTGACTCTTACAGTAGTAACCATTTTTATAGTAAATTATAAAATAAATAAATATCCTATCAATGTAAATGAATCGGATATTATTCCATTTATAGATGAAATTTTTGTAAAACGATTTATAAACAACGAGGTGATTTATGCACCTTATACTGGATTTAATTATGGAACATTTACTCCTGGATATTTACCTTTACATTGGTTTCCATTTGTTATTAGCAAGTATTTAAACATCAATTATCAATGGATGGTGGTGATAGTTTTTTTATTGGCTGCTACTGTTTACACATTGGTTTTACTTAAAAATATTCAACAAAAAAAGTGGTTATTAATAAACTGTGCTTTGCCATTTGTTTTGCTATTTACTATTTATTTTAAAAATGGCAAAACAGCAGTTCAGTGTATTGAAATAATGATTATGGGATACTATTTGATTTTAGCAACTTTATTGTTTTCAACCAATGTTGTT
Source organism: Bacteroidota bacterium (assembly GCA_027484685.1). Lineage (GTDB taxonomy): Bacteria > Bacteroidota > Bacteroidia > UKL13-3 > UKL13-3 > JAAFJM01. The sequence continues at coordinate 29,338 of JAIXSO010000026.1, read as the reverse complement.
TTTAAATCAATAGGATTAATTCTTCCTTTTTTATCGAGGTATTCCTTTCTGTTTTGGTTACCAGTTTACTTTTACAATTTATTAAGAAACAATTTCAAAAAATTCCTCTTAGTTTCAGTAGTTTTTGGTGCAATGATTTTATTGTTTTTTGTGATTCCATTTGTATTGCCAATACCTGAAATGCTAAAAACATTTAATGCTAACTATACTACTTCCATTTTAGGTGAATGGAAAGGTCAAAGTTGGCAAGCGCCCACAGATAGACCATTTCAATTATTTCAAGGATTTGGTTTAGCAAGTTGGTTTTATCAATTTGGTTCAGGTTCACTTTTAGAAAGAATTGAGCTAAATAAAAACGCACTTTTTTTATTCAGTATTTTATCAAGTTTTACAATCATTTTATTACAATCAAAAATTAGAAAAACAGTTGGTACAAACCTATTTTCATTATTAACCTTGAAGTTTATGCTCACCATTTTTTATGCATTTATAATGGTTCCATATGATTACTTAAATTGGGTTCCTTTGGTAATTTCCATTGTTATTTTATCAAGAATAAATCATTCATCATTTAGCCACAAACAATATTAATTTTTATGCATATTTCTGTAGTTAGTCCTGTATATAAGGCTGAAAATATTGTACCTGAATTAGTAAGTAGATTAAAGGTAGAGTTATCTAAAATTACACAAGATTTTGAGATCATTTTAGTAGAAGATTGTGGTGGTGATAACTCGTGGGGAAAAGTAAAAACAGAGACTTTAAATGATGAAAGAGTAAAGGGAATTAAATTAAGTAGAAACTTTGGTCAACACCACGCTATTACTGCGGGTTTAGATGCTAGCAAGGGCGATTGGATAGTGGTAATGGATTGCGATTTGCAAGATAGGCCTGAGGAAATTCCTAATTTATACAATGAGGCACAAAAAGGATTTGATATTGTTTTTGCTAGAAGGGTGGAACGTCAAGATAAGTTTATTAAAACGTTTACTTCCAGATTGTTTTATAAGGGTTTTACCTATTTATCGGGGATTGAACAAGATGGAACTATAGCTAACTTTGGAATTTATAGCCGGAAAGTAATTAATTCAATTAACTCCATGCGAGAATCAATGCGTGCGTTTTCGCCAATGGCGCGTTGGGTTGGATTTAAAAAATCAGCTTTAGATGTAACCCATGCAGAAAGATTTGAAGGAAAAACCTCTTACAGCTGGGGCAAATTAATAAACTTGGCTTTAGATATTGCCATAGCTTATTCGGATAAACCTTTGAAAATGGCCATTAAACTTGGTTTTTCAATTACTATTATTTCGCTTTTATATGCTATTTATAATGTATTTGCTTACCTTACAGGCATTATTACTGTAACTGGATATGCTAGCATTATTATTTCTATTTGGTTTCTTTCAGGACTGATTATTTTTATTCTAGGAATTGTTGGACTTTATATTGGAAAAACATTTGAAGGCATGAAACAAAGGCCTCTTTATTTAATTGACGAGAAAACATTTTGATGGAAATTAACACATTAAACTGGGACACTGATTTTTTTGGATACAAAATAGGCAAAGTATTGATTAACAGTATTTCAATAGACTATGATTTATTGACAAAAAACGATTATAAGTTATTATATCTTTTTAGTAATGAAGCTATACCGGATGATATAGTTAAAAAAAACAACCTTTTTTTAGCTGATGAAAAAATTGATTTAAGTTTACAAGTTTCTAAGATTAATTTTAATGGGTTTCAGAATAAAAACATTGTTGAATTAACTGAGCTTGACAATAACTTATTGAATTTAACTTATCAAAGTGGGCATCTTTCTAGGTTTAAAATTGACCCAAACTTTAAAAACAACGAGTTTGAAAAACTATATGCTGCTTGGATTGAACAATCAATAACACATAAAAATGCCGAAAAAGTAATTGGATTTTTAGTCAATAATGAAGTTGTAGGTTTCGTAACAATTGGCTTAAAAAACAATGCTTATGATATTGGTTTAATTGCAGTAGATGAAGCATATAGAAGTTTAAAAATTGGAAAACAACTATTAGCATATGTATTAAATTATGCAATTTCAAAGAAAATAGATACTGTAACCGTTACCACTCAAAAACAAAATCAAGGGGCTCTTAAATTTTATATAAATAATGGCTTTTCAATAAATAAAACCACTTACATTTATCATTTATGGAAGTAAAACATATTCCTTTTAATAAGCCTTACCTTACTGGCAAGGAAAATCATTATATTTATCAAGCAGTAGCTTCAGGTAAAATTTCAGGTGATGGAAACTTTACCAAACAATGTCATGAATTTTTCCAGAAAAAATTTGGATTCAAAAAATGCTTATTAACAACTTCGTGCACCGATGCATTGGAAATGGCTGCCATCCTTATTAATATTGAAGCTGGCGATGAAGTTATTATGCCTTCGTATACTTTTGTTTCTACATCTAACGCTTTTGTACTAAGAGGTGCCAAAATTGTTTTTGCCGACAGTAATGCTCTAAATCCTAACTTGGATGTTACAAAATTAGAAAGTTTAATAACTAATAAAACAAAAGCTATTGTACCTGTTCATTATGCAGGAATAGCTTGCAATATGGATGCAATAATGGAACTAGCTAACAAATACAATTTATTTGTTATTGAAGATGCTGCTCAAGCCATTGATAGTTATTATACCGACAAAAACGGCAATACCAAACCTTTGGGAAGCATTGGTCATTTATCAGCTTTTTCGTTTCATGAAACCAAAAATATTATGGCTGGTGAAGGAGGTATGTTGGTAATAAATGATGAACAATTTATGGCAAGAGCAGAAATTATTCGAGAAAAAGGAACCAATCGTTCTGCTTTTTTTAGGGGTGAAATTGACAAATATGGTTGGGTAGATATGGGCAGTTCGTTTTTACCTTCCGATATCATTGCAGCATTTCTTTTTGCGCAATTAGAGAACCTAGAAAATATACAAAACAAACGCAAAGAAATTTGGAATTATTATTATAAAGTTTTAAAAAGTTTAGAAGAAAAAGGATATTTAAAATTACCTTATTTGCCTGCTTTTGCTAGTAACAATGCCCATATGTTTTACATTATTTGCAAAAATTTATACGAAAGACAAGGCTTGATTAACGCCCTGAAAAAGAATAATGTTTTATCGGTTTTTCATTACTTATCGCTTCATAAATCGCCATATTATTTGAGTAAACACGATGGCAGAGAACTGCCAAATTCAGACTTTTACAGTGATAATCTTTTGAGGTTACCTATGTATTACGAGTTAACCAACGAAGATTTAATTTTGATTACCAAAACCATTTTTGAGTTTTATTACACCTAAAAATTAGTTTAGTAAGTATAAACTAATTTAAGTAAATTATAAAGCCATGACCCCAGAATACTACAAAGAATATTATGAACTAGAACGCAGTAATTGGTGGTTTACAGCGCGTTTAGAAATACTTAAAACTCAAATAAAAAATACATTTAATAATAGAAACGATTTAAATATTTTAAATATTGGTGTGGCTACAGGTGCAACCTCCATTATGTTGGAGCAATTTGGCAAGGTAAAATCGATAGAGTACGATGAAGTTTGCTATAACTTTGTTAAACAAAAGTTGAACATTGATATAGAACAAGGTAGTATTTTAGATTTACAATTTGCTGATGCTTCTTTCGATTTAGTTTGTGCTTTTGATGTGGTAGAACATGTAGAAAACGACCAATTGGCAATAAATGAAATGGTCAGGGTTTGTAAAAATGCAGGTGTAGTATTTGTTACGGTTCCGGCTTTTATGGATTTATGGAGCAAACACGATGAAATAAATTATCATTTTAAACGCTATACCAACAAAACATTACTACCTCTTTTTGATAAAGACAAAGGCCACATTTCCTATCATTCGTACTTTAACACCATATTGTTTATACCCATTTACGCTGTTAGGTGGCTAAGTAACAAATTTCCCAATTTATTCAAACGCGATGGCAGTGGATCTGACCATAGCATGTTTGAATTAGGTTTTTTAAATAAAGTATTGTATGGAATTTTTATTGCGGAAAATGCTTTACTTAAACCAAGAATTAAATTACCATTTGGTGTTTCATTAATGGTAATTTTTAATAAAAAATAGTATTTACTTTTTACTAAAAACAGCATACTCAGTTACCCGGCCTTGCTTGCTTTGAATATGAAATATGGTATCCATTTTTATGTTATTACATTGATTTAACTTTTCTAATGTTAAACCAAATTCCATAACAGAAAGCCAAGTATCCCAAACCAGTATAGTGTTTGAATCCAATGAATTAAAATCTTTTACATCATAAATCATTTTTACTTTTGACTTATCAAAAGGATCCAAATTACTAAATAATGGAACGGAAATATCAGCAATTACTATTGTTTTGTTAGGTTTATAAGTGTTTAAATATGGTACTAAACTATTTTTTATTAAAACTTGTGAAGGTTCAAGTTCAAAATCATCTGGAAGTTTATAAGAAGTTGGTGTTGGTAAAAAAGGAAATACGGTCAACATGGTAATCAACGCATACTTAACAGTAATTGCTAATTTTTTATTTGCTAAAAGTATCAGGTTTTCAATATAGTTTAAACCATCAATTACAATAATTGCTAAAAGTGGCATAACACTCACAAAAACTCGAGACAAGCCCATTGAGTTAAAAATACCCAGCGCCCAAAAACTAGTATGAGCCGTAAAAAAAGCAAAAAAACAGCCGTATATCAACCACAATTTTTCATTAACAAAAGGCATGTTACCTTTTAATTTTATTAATGTAATTACCATTGCTATACAACCTACAATAAAGAGAACATATTCTATTAACCCAATTTGAAAATATAGCTGAACTATAAAATGAGTCCATGTACCAATGCCATAAACACTGCTTACATGTGCGTATGGAATTTTGTTAAACACCCACAGTAAATCATGGTAATAAAAACTACCAATTACCGACATTACTAAATGACCTGAAATTAACCACGGACTCCATTTGAGCTTTTTTGAGGCAATTAAGTAAACAAAAACTACTCCAAGTATTATTAAGCCCTCGGAACGAATAAACGGTAAAAAAGAAATAATAAATAGACCTAAACTTGTTTTATCTTTAACTAAAAAATAAATGGAAACCATTAATAATGCAGCAGAAAAAGGTTCGGTTAAACCTGAAACTGTGACATTGACAAAAAGTGTTATTGAAAATAAAACTACTGCAATAAACTGTGCATTCGCAGTTTTAAAATGTTGTAAGATTTTATAAGTAAAAAAGGCCGAGACCAAGCTCATTAATACATTGAATACTTTAATTCCAATAAAACCAAATTGTGCAAAGGGAAAAGCAAAAATGGTATATAAAGGTTTAGCCCAATGATTGAAAAAGTTTTCAGGATGCTGGGCTGCAAATTTTGCATATTGAAAATGATAAACACTATCTCCTCCTCCTCCAGTGCCATCAAACAAGAAACAAATAATTAACAGAGCAATTGCAATTATGGCTAAGGTGTAATAAAAAAAAGAAGTTTGCCTAATAAAATTCATATTAATTTATCTTTTAAACAATTCAACTTTAGCTTGATGATTTTCAAACCTTTTTACCAAGTAAACATTTTTATTAGCTATCATACTGTCCAACTCTTTACAAGTTTCGTTTGAGGTATTGATGTAATAAACATTGGAGGTATCTAACAAAACAGGGTTAATATTTTTCAAGCTTTTTTGCACAAAACCAGCATAAGGATTGGTTAAATTAGTATATGCCAAAAAAGGGGCATAAATACTTTCATTTGGCTGAATACTCTCCATGTAATTACAAAATTCAACTTGAGCTTTAAGTAATCGTGTATAATTTACTTCTACATCTGCAAAATATGGATGTTCAATACTATTATTAATATTTACCAATCCAATAATAGCAAACACAGGAATTACAACATATTGAAAAATAGATTTGTGTACAGAAGTTATCAAAAGAGAGCAGCCAATCATTAACAATGGGAAAACCGCAAATAAATACCTAGCTGAGAAAAAGTTAATGGAGGCAAATAACATAAAACCGGTAGTAATTACTAAAAATGCCAATAACTTTATTTGATGGTTTTTAGTCAATTTATTTTTAAAAAAAACAAAACTTACAATTGATACTACTAAAGTTATTAAGTAAATAAGATTACGCCCTTGCGAAACAAAAATGATTAAAACTGAACCTTCTATTTTATCAAAAAAATCGGCCATGGTAATCCAATTGGCATGACGAGGAAAAAACAACCAACCCAATTTTGCTTTTTGAATAATGAAAAAGCTAAAACCAATCGAAAATAATACAACTACACATAATGCTATTTTTACAAAAACTTTAGGCGTTATGGTTTTGTATAATAGTTCAATAATAGCAATTATTATAAAAGCAGGAACCAAGCAAAATGCGCTTTCTTTACTCCATAATGCAAGCACAACAGTTATAGAAAAACCCCACCAATTGCGGTTAAAGTAAAAATAAAACGACCATAAAAATAATAAGGCCAGCCAAACTTCAATTAATAAAAAGGTGCTTTGGGCTAAAAATATAGGTTGAGTGGCTAATAACAAAACCGATAAAAATGCTGAAAACCAACTATTTGTCCATTTAAAAACTATAATATATATACTTATTAAAAGTGAAATGGAAATTAGTAAAGGAAACAAATGAGCTTTAAACAAACTGTAACCCAAAAATTTTATCCAACTTGAAGCTAAACAATAAAATAATAGCGGATGGCCAGTATATAAATCAGGATCAATACTTGCAGGCATAATACTAGGACCCTGTTCCGCCATAGTTCTGATGGCAGGCATATAAACCCAAGCTTCATCCCAAAAAAAAGGCAAACCAAGTGCTTCCCATTTAAAGGCAACTACACAGCAAATTAGTACTAAAACTAACCAATGATAGGAATTTTTGAAAATAACAGATTTAAACATAAGTAGAAATAATTAAAATTAGGCTTTAAATAAACCATATTTTAAAATACAAAAAATAGCTCTGAAACCATCTTTCCAGTTTATTTTTTTACCTTCTGCATAAGTTCTACCATAATACGAAATACCAACTTCGTAAATTCTTATGTTTTCAATTCGGCTAATTTTAGCCGTAACTTCAGGCTCAAAACCAAATCTGTTTTCCTTAAATTGAATACCTTTAATAATATCTGCCTTAAATAATTTATAGCAAGTTTCCATATCGGTAAGATTTAAATTGGTAAACATATTGCTCATAAACGTAAGTACTGCATTTCCAATTGAATGCCAGAAGAATAAAATACGATGAGGTTTACCTCCCATAAAACGAGAACCATAAACTACATCCGCAAAACCATCAACAATTGGTTTAAGTAAAATATTATACTCATTTGGATCATACTCTAAATCAGCATCTTGCACTATAATATAATCACCACTTGCTTCTTTAATCCCAGTATGAATAGCAGCGCCTTTTCCTTTATTTACAGTATGCTCTACAAATTTTATGTATTCGTACTTTTCGTTTTTAAGGGCAATAATTTTAGCTGCAGTATTATCTTTTGAGCAATCGTTAACTATAATTACTTCCTTTTCAATATTATCAATTAATTTTACCTGATGTACTTTTTCAAGTATTTTATGAATAGTTGCTTCTTCGTTATAAGCAGGAATTATAATAGATAGTTTTGCCATAAAAATATTTTAACTCGCGATAATAAGCTTGTAAATTGATTTAAACAACCCAGCCTAGGTACGAAAAAGTGTTTTTGAAAATTTATTTAAATAAAAACTCTTAAAAATCAGGCAACATACAAGCTGGCTTTTTTCTATTTACTAATTTATAGGTTAACCGCAAATCGGTAAAATTAGCTTTTTGGTTATTAGCCAATAACGATATACCAATGCTCCAACTTTTGGTTAGTTTATAAGCTATGGTGTGTCTGTGATAAATATTATCCATTTCAGGAATATCTTTAAAAATATAATAACCCAAATATTGTCCCCAAGTAAACTGATGAAACAAAAACTCATGCCCAACGGTAATTCCCACTCGTTGATTATTTGCATTTGTTCTTTTTGCATGATTAAATAATTCTGAAATGGCTCTATCTTCTAACCACTCTACTCCTATTGCTAAACTATGGCCTTTTTTTACACCAAATGGCAAATTATAACTTGCAGCAAATCCATTTATTAAATAAAACTTTTCGGTATTAACGGTTGATGATTTATAAGTAGCAAAAGCCGTAAACTGTAAATTTGGTCTTCCTTCAAATCGTTTAAGTCTTCGTTTTAAATTTAAAGGACGTTTCACATTATCAGCTATTTTAAATTGATAACTCAATGCCCCTGTAAAAAAATTAACTCCTAAATTAGGATCTTTAATAGCCCCATTAGAAAAATGATTAAAAGCCAATCTTGCACCAATTGATTGATTATTATTGAGTTGAAAATTAGCTACTAAACCCAACGCTAAAAAAGCATTTACATAACTGCTGTACGACCAATTGATTTGATTGTTTACCGAATCGTAAGGACTTGAAATAAAGTTTAAACCTGCACAAGCTTTAACTGCTAAGTTTAATTTTTGTGTTTTTAAAACATTTGATTCAAGGGTATAAAACGCGTTTACATTATTTTTTATAACAGTGTTATTGATATAGAAAAAATTAAGTCCAAATCCAGATACAAAACCTTTTTGGTTATAATGGGCATCTAAATTGTCTAATCGTTGCCGTATTAATTCAATTTCAAAACCCAAAACAGGCGCATTGGCTGAATAATCAACTCGCTTAGAATGAGCAAAAATGGAACCGTTATGCAAACTTGCGCGTAAAAAATAACTGGTTCGTTTGTACAACAAACTATCGTTATTGGCTTTTGCATAGCCAACTAAAAAAAACAATATGATTGCAAATAATAACTTATGCATTTTTAGGTTTTACTAAATAATAAATGGGCACGCCAAGTAAAACCAAACACAAGCCAGTAAAGGCAAAAGCGGTTTTAAACATAAGTAAACTAATACAAATAATTAATGCCATAAGTATGTACAAAACAGGTAAAAATGGATAGGCAATTACTTTGTATGGCCTATCGACATTGGGTTGTTTTTTACGTAAAATAAAAACAGCACCCACTGTTAAAATATAAAAGATTAAAACAGCAAAAACCACATAATCTAATAAATCGCCATAAGAACCCGAAAGTACCAATAAACTAGACCAAATAGCCTGATAGGTTAACGATTTTTGAGGTGATTGGTGTTTGTTTAATTGCGCAGCTTGTTTAAAAAATAATCCTTCTTCAGCCATTACTTTATAAACCCTTGAACCACTTAATATAATTCCATTAACACAACCAAAAGTACTTACCATAATTAATGCCGCCATTATAATTGCACCATTGGTTCCAAATACTTTTTGTAATAAAAGTGTTCCAACTCTATCTTGTTGCGCATTTTGTATCTCGCTAATTGAAAGTGCATTGACATAAATAAAATTAATCAATACATATAAAAACAACACACTTCCTGTTCCAATTAATAACGATAATGGCAAGTTACGTTTAGGATTTTCCATTTCGCCCGCAGTAAAAGTAATATTGTTCCAAGCATCGGCACTAAATATAGAACCTACTAAAGCTGCTGCAAAAATTCCAAGGTTTGGTATGGTTGATTGTGTTGATGGAGTTAATTGAGTTGATAAGTTTGTTGGGGTTTGATTGGTTAAAATAAAATACAAACCAGCAAAAATAATGAACAACAAGGAGCCAATTTTACCAATAGTAAAAATATTTTGAAGCAAAGCTGCATTTTTTACTTTACCAAAGTTAAATACTGTCAATAAAGCAATTAACCCAATTCCCAATAATTGCGCAGCACTGATATTCAAAGTATAATTGCTCGTAAATTGTAAGGAGAATAAAATATTTTTTTCACTAAAAACAGGAAAAATAACTCCAGTAAATTTAGCAAAACCAACAGCCACTGCGGCAATAGTTCCGGTTTGAATAATGGTAAATAAAGTCCAGCCATACAAAAAACCAAATAAAGGCGAATACGCCTCTTTTAAATAAACATATTGACCGCCTGCTTTGGGCATTAAAGCTGCTAATTCGCCATAGCTTAAAGCTGCCATTAGCGTTAAAGCCGCTGTAACTAACCAAGCTAAAATGAGCATAGTTGGGCTTCCTAACTCGCGCAGCATGCCAGCCGAAACTATAAAAATGCCTGAGCCAATCATACTGCCCATAATCAGCATGATGCTATCTAATAAATTGAGTTTTTTATTCATTTATAATTTGACTAAAAATAAATAGTCAATTATAATTAAAAGAATTGAATTTCAATGATATGTTTGGTGTAATAAATAGTAATATTAGTTTAACCCAATTATTCTTCCTTTATGCTTAAACTCAGGTAATAGATTAATCAATATAGTAACTCCAATTCTAATATCATTGGTTTTTATATTGTGGCCAAAGGTAGAATCGTTATCCCAGCTATCACCCCAATAATCTGCTGTATATCCAGTATACCTATATGAACCATGTATTTTGAGCCAGTAATTTGGTTTTTTACCTATTAAAAAACCCAATTCAGGATAAATTTGTCCTCCAAAAATTGATAATGTTTCTGATTTCCCATTAATTTTAGGTGTAACATGTTGCCAATCAAAAATGGAAACACCTCCGCCAATATAAGGCTTAATTTTACCCTTATTTGTTAAAATATAATTACCCCAAAAAGTAGCTGAAATGATAACCGATTTTTGTGGGACCACAATTTCATTATTATAGTAAATTAAAAAATTGGGATTGGCCGTATTTGGTCCTGCGCCAAGTGAAATACCTGTCATCATTTTAGGTTCTATAAATTCAATTCCAAGGTATTCAAAAACTATTGCATTGCCTATTTGATTATTGATTGAATAACTGGTATTTAAATGTAAAAATAAATGAGTTGCATTATTTAATTTTTCCTTACTCAATAAGTAACTTGCATAGGTTATTGAATTTCCATCGTAATGGTTTGAAGCTTTTAATTCTTCAAAAAATGAATTGTTTTTATTGATTATAGTACCAACAAGTCTTTGCTGTTTGGAGCCAATTGATAAAGTTTCGTAAAAAGAAGTTAAATATTTAAAAACTGCTTGGTGCAAATCATTGAAAGTAGGCATCAAATAATACGCATAATAAATGGTATCTTTAGGCTGATACTTTAGTTGATTGTATTTTATGCAATAAACATAATCAATTAAAAAATCCATTTCACTTTTATTTAAATAGTCAATTTTTTCTGGATACTTTACACAAGTTAAAAATAAGTTGATTAGTTGATTCCAGCCTTGTTCTTCGCACATTTTAGGCATGTTATTATAAAGCATTTCAACTGAATCAATTTGATTATTTGAAATAAAATCAACCATAATGGGCGTATATTTTACTTCATTTTGATAACATTGTTTTGTTATAGAATCAACTTCAAAACAAAATACGTTTGAAATTTTAAGTATAAAAAATACAAAAAGAATATATTTTACATGCTTTTGATTCATAAATTATTTTATATTTACAGCTATATTTTTTTTAAGTGATTACCTTATAGCCATTTCTATCATATGAGGAAAATATTATGGTTAAATTATAAATCAAAAGAAGTTTCTCCCAATTAATATAATCCAATAAGTTTCCCTTTTTGTTTATGAATAGGAAATAAATTAATCAAAACTGAAAAGCCAAAACGAAAATGATTTCCAGACAAATTATTTTCAAAATCGGAGAAAAAAAACCATTTTTCGTCTGCATAATCCACACCATAAGCAGTAAGGTAATAACCACAGTGTATTTTTAACCAATGATTTGATTTTTTACCAAACACTAATCCAATTTCAGGATATGCCTGAGCGCCATAAGTTGACACTTTTATTTTTTTTCCATTTTTTTCTGGTGATTCTAATTGTGAATCAAAAAAGCTTAAACCAGCTCCGACATAAGGATTTATTCGTTTATATTTATAAAAAACATGATTTACCCAAGTTGAAAAAACGAAAAAGGATGTATTGGGTGGTGTAATAATTTGCCCTTCATAATTATAAGTAAAAGCTGGGGGTTGAGTATTAATACCATAACCAATTGTAAGTCCAAAAGAGTTATTTTTTTGAAATACCTCTAATCCCAACGGTTCAAATATTAATGCGTTTCCAAACTTATTTGCTAAAGAATAACTGGTTTTAACATGTAAAAAAATATGTGGTAGAGTATCTAACATATTTTTATAAGCAGTAAGGCTTTTATAAGTTAATGAGCTATTATATGCAAAACTCTCCTTATTTAATCTTTCAAAAAAAGAATTATTTTTATTTAGTAACGAACCAACTAAGTTATGCCGTTTGGTTCCTGTAGGAATAGTTTCATAAAAAGAGGTTAAATAGGTTTGCACTGCCTGGTGCAATTCGTTAAAAGTAGGCATTATATCGTAGTCATAATAACTAGTATCTTTAGGTTGATATTTAATTTCGTTGTATTGAATACTGTAAGTGTAATCAATTAAAAAACCCATTTCATTTTCTGTTAAAAAGTCAATTTTTTCAGGATATTTTACACATATCAAAAATAAATTAATGAGTTGATTCCAGCCTTGTTCTTCACACATTTTAGGCATGTTATTAAAGAGCATTTCAACTGAATCAACTTGATTATTTGAAATAAAATCAACCATAATGGGTGTATATTTTACTTCATTTTGATAACATTGTTTTGTTATGGAATCAACTTCAAAACTATAAACCCTTGAATTATTGGCTATAAAACAAATAAGCAGCAGAAATTTTAAGTATTTGTTCTTCATGTTTTGTAAAACACAAGTCATGAAGAAATTGTTTTAAAAATTGGAGAAAAGGTATCGATAATTATCTAGTAAATTCTATTTGTTCTAAAAGTTACCAATTTCATTGATTTAGAGAACTTAATTACTAAATTTTATAATTGAATTATTCATTTGATTTGGTATTTTTGAAATATGAAATACATTTTATCAGAAAATGGGGAAAAAGAAGCTGTTTTACTTTCAATCAACGAATGGGAACAAATGGTTAACGAAAAAAACGAAATGAACCATTTTTGGGAAAGTATTAATAAAAAATATCCAGCTTACACAAAAAACTTGACAGACTTCCAACAAAAAATTGAAGCTGCAAGACAACAATTTAACAATGGACAAATTGTTGCAGATACTGATTTAGATGGAATTATTAGTACTTGGTAATTGAATTGATGTCGTACAATATTTTTTGGTCGGAAAATGCAGTTCAAACTTTAAAAGAAATTTATATTTGGTATAAGGAAGATTACTCCGTTTCTAGAGCGCAAAAAGTAATCAAGTCGATCGAAAATCTGTTACCGAAATTTCAAAAAATCCATACCATTATCAGCAATGTTTTAAAGTTTTAAACCCAAGTACTAATATTAGGAATTGTTTAGTTCATAATACCTTTTGGGTTGTTTTTGAAATTGAAAATAACCAAATCAAAATTTTAGATATTATTAGTGGATTTCAAAATCCAGATTTGTATCAAAATATCAATTTTTAAATACTATATAATCACTGATGCCTTCGCTTAAAAGCGAAGGCATCAGTATAAGAACTGAAATATCGGTTAAAAACTTATACAAACACTCCAGTAATAGCTTTAGCGCAATTTTCGCCATCCATAGCGGCACTTACTATTCCGCCTGCGTAGCCTGCACCTTCGGCACATGGGTACAAACCTTTTATTTGAATATGCTCAAATGTTTCTTTGTTTCTTGGAATGCGCACTGGAGATGAAGTTCTACTTTCGGTAGCTAATAAAATAGCTTCGTTGGTTAAATAACCATGCATTTTTTTTCCAAAAGCTTTTATAGCACCTTGCAAGCTTTTAGCCACATAGCTAGGTAATATTTCGCTTAAATTTCGGCTAACAGTGCCCGGTAAATAACTGCTATCAGGTAAAATATTACTTGTTTTATTGTTTACAAAATCTAACATGCGCTGCGCAGGTGCTTGCAATGTTTTATTGCCTTGTTCAAAGCAATTTTTTTCTACCATGCTTTGAAAATACATGCCCGCTAAAGGACCATGTTTTTCAAAAGCTTTAAAATCTTCGGCATTGATTGAAACTACCATGCCCGAATTGGCATAAGGATTATTACGCTTGGATGGACTCCAACCGTTTACCACAATTTCGCCAGGAGCGGTCATGGCAGGTGCTATAATTCCACCCGGACACATACAAAAACTAAACACTCCTCTCCCATTTACTTGTTCTACCAAACTATAACTAGCTGCAGGTAAATATGGATTTCGCTCCACACCACATTTATACTGAATGCTATCAATCAATGCCTGCGGATGTTCAATGCGAACACCTAAAGCAAAAGGTTTGGCTTCAATAGCAATTTTTTTGCGATGCAATAATTCAAAAATATCTCGAGCAGAATGACCAGTAGCTAATATTAAATTTTGGATGTTGAATGTTGAATGTTGGATTTCATTGTTGGATATAGTGATAGATTTGATTTTATCGCCATCTAGTGTTATGTCGGTCAATTTAGAATTGAAATGGATTTCGCCACCACAACTTAAAATAGTTTCGCGAATTTTTTCAATAATATGTGGCAATTTATTGGTACCAATATGTGGATGGCTTTCGTATAAAATATTTTCGTCAGCACCATGATAAACCAACAGTTTTAAAATTCTATTTACATCGCCACGTTTAGAAGAACGTGTATATAATTTTCCATCGCTATAAGTTCCAGCACCACCTTCGCCAAAGCAATAGTTACTTTCAGGATTTACTGTGTTATTTTTGGTAATATTGGCTAAATCGCGTCTGCGTTCGCGCACATTTTTACCACGTTCAAAAATCACAGGTTTTAAACCTAATTCAATTAATTGCAAAGCAGCAAATAAACCCGCTGGCCCCGCACCAATAATGGCTACTTCTTTGCCATTGGTTACATTCTTAAAATCAAACTGAATGGTTTCCTTTATTGGATTTTCATTTACAAAAACAGCTAAAGTAAGGTTAACTCGTACTGGTTTTTTACGTGCATCAATCGATTTTTTTAGGTAGGTAAATCCGTTGATTTCATTAATTGGAATACCAAAATTTTTACTGATTTCGCGCTTTACATCCGCATCAGATTTAAGTTGCTCAGGAAGAGCCGTAAGTTCAAGTGTTCTTTTCATGGTTAGGTTTTTATCCTAAAATTTAGGTTTGCAATGATAAAGAATAGTTTCAGTTATGGCAAAAGTAGAAATATAGTTCTTTTTGGTCTAGCCTCAATAAACAAAAATAAGACGATAATTATTCACCGTAAATTTGCGGTAAATAATTTGGTTTTTTACCGCAAAAAGAGCGGATAAACAAATATTCTATTTAAGTTATTAATGATTATTTATTGTTTAAAAGTATCTAATTAAATTCAAATCAATATAAAGATTTTTGTAACTTAAATACTTAAACAAATGTCTGAACCTATTACAATGGCCTTTTTAAAGGGAGTACTTACAGCTATTATAAAATCTGCTGCCAAAATTGGAACAGATAATCTTAAAAAAAATTATCACTATGTACAACTCTTGAATGAATTTGGTTTTAAAAAACCAGAAGATAATTTTGACTCGATTTATATTCATTCTATTATTTTGTTTGCGTCCAATGGAGAAAAAGACGATGAATTAGTAAAACTTTTTTTAGAAGATGAAGTCAAAAAAGCTTTTATTAGATCCTATAAATTATATGATTTCACTGGTTTTGATAGAGAAATCAATCACCAACTTCATGTAAATCCATTAGTAAATTCAATAAAAAATTGGACTGAAGTACCAAGGGAAGAAATAGAACAGTTTAAAGAAATATTTAAACAATTAAATCAACATATTTTAAGTCCAACAGATTCATTTATTATAAATGAAATAAAAGATAATAATATCAAACATCATGATATTTCATTGGAGATACTCAATGAAGTAAAAAAGTTAACTAATCCTAATACAGGTGACTTAACAGAAGAACTCAACAAAGAATACAAAGCACGATTAGACCAAATAAAGGCTCAAATAGATAATGAAATAGTTGAAGGCTCTCTTCAAAATCTGATTGATTTAAAAGACAGAAACTGGGAGAAATTTAATGAAATAACAAAATACAGAGTTTTAACTAATATAGGAATTTGCTATTTAAAACTATCTAAAGTTAAAGAATCTGCGCCTTTTTTCGTAGATGCACTGCAGTATAAACCAAATGATAAAGAAGCACTTTCAAATGCAGCGAATGGATATTTATTTAATGAAGAAATTACAAAAGCAATTGAAATTGCTGAGAAGTTAAAACAAATCGATAGCTTAAAATCTTTGGCTATAAAAATTAGAGCAGGGCAATATGAAGAAATAGAACTTGAAGAAATTTTAAAAGAAACAGACAAAAAAAATGAAGATACATTATTAGCAGCAACTAACTTTTATGTGAATAAACAAATGTATGAAGAAGCTGAAAAACATTGCAATGAACTTGTCACAGAAAATGATTCTAGAATTATCTACAAAGAATTTTATGCTCAAATAATAACAAACTTATACGGTAATCAAAATCATTTTGTGGTTCGTGAAATTATAAGTTCAAATGCTTCTTTATTTATAAATAAAGCAATTGAATTTTGTAGTGAATGTTGGAAATATTATTCGAAAACAGATTTAAGAGAAAGTAAATTATATATTTTAGTTCATAAAAGTCTATTATTTCACCTTATTAGAGATGATGAAAAGGCACTCGAAACAATTGATTTAGTTTTGGCTGAAAATGAAAATGATGATTATGCCTTAAAACATAAAGGCATGTATCTAGCAACACTAAACAAACATGAACAAGCAATAAAAGCATACTTAAAAGCCCAAGATAAGGGAAAGGATATAATTGGATTACTTGCTATAAGTTACCAGTTGAATGGACAACAAACAGAAGCATTAGAATTACTTGAGTCTGCGGTTAAGGATAATGTAAGTAATGATAGCTTTACTAAAAATATTTATTCTCTTTTACTAAATTCTTATAGAAATAGTATTGATGAAGAATTTGAAAAAGCTAGATTATTAATCGAAAATGCACTTCAGAAATTTCCGGATGACGTAACAATACTTTCAGATATAAGCGCTTATTATGCTATTTTCCCTCAATTGGGTGATAGTAAAACTATTTTAGATAAAGCACTATTTATTGCCAAAACAACAAAAGTTTCAAATAAAGACTTGTTAATACTATCGGATGAATTAATTAGACAAGAAAGGATTGAAGAAGCTGTTGAAATAAAAGAATCATTTGTAGATACTAGCATTAATAATCCAATTACTTATAATTTGGCTAATTTGTATTACAAACTTGGTAGAAAAGAAAAGGCATTAGAAATCTACTCTAAACTTAGAGAAGAATATGGAGTAATAGAAGGAGTAACTAAAAACGAAATTCGTATATATCAAGAAATTGGAGATTATAAAAAAGCAGGGATTGTAGCAACTCAATATGTCCAACATTTTGATGACATTAATGCTAAGATAGTTCTGAATGGTATTAATATTCGACTTGAAAATTACAGGGAAGTTGAAGAATTTTTGAATGAAACTATTGATTTTTCTATTTTAAATCTTTCAGAGATACATACCTTAATTGCTCAAATGTTCAAAATGAACATGAGTCAAAAAGCAATTAATTTGGTTTACGAATTGAAAAGAAACTTTGACAATAAGGACTTCAATGAGTTATACATGCAAACAGTTTTCACGAGTGAAGAAAATCAAAAAAATAAATTTTTAGAATCAAAAACAGTTGAACTTGACACTGTTGTTTTTTTAAAAGAAAAATCGGGTAATGTTTTTTATTATGTATTGGAAAACAGAAATACTAAATTATTAAAGCCAAATGAGATAAATTCAGAACACCCAATTTTCAATAAAATTATTGGTAAAAAAGTAGGTGATATTATTAAATATGAAAGCCATGAATTTGTAACCGATACATATGAAATAGTTGAAATAAAACACAAACTTATTCATAGTTTCAATGAAAGTATGGAAAAAATCAGTACTGTTTATAAAGGACAATCCGAATTTATATCAATGGATAGTTCAGAATTATTAGAAGGTAGGTTACCTAAATTCATAGAACTCCAAATGGAAAAGGGCGAAAAAAGGTCTCAGCAAATACAAAGTATTATAGAGGATTATTATTACACACACAAATGTACAATTGGCTCACTTGCTTCAATTACAGGGAATCATCCAATTTCTGTTTGGACTGATTTAACAAACAACAATAAAATTGGAGTCCAGGTGTGTTTAGGGAATAAAGAAGAACTTGATGATGCTATTTCTATTGTTAATCAGAAAAAAGAACTTTGTGTGGACTTTATTTCTTTAATCACAATTTATCAATTAAATGATGTAAGAGATTGCTTAATTAATAAATTTGGTAAACTGAAAATTACTCATTCAGTATATGATTTAGTTAAAGAATTACTTGAAAAAGAAGTCATTTTTTCTTCTGGAGAAAGTATGACTCTCTACGCAAAAAAAGGTAAAAAGTTCTTCACTTCAAGAACTGCAGAAGAGAAAAAAGAACAAATTAACAATTTAAAATCCTTTATACAGTGGATTAAAGATTTTTGTGAAATAGAACCTTGCAAAGCATTGTTAAAGTTAGATTCTAGTACTATAGAAGAACAAAATAAAATTTTTCATAAATCATTTTATGAAACCTGCCTACTCGCAAAAGAAAAAAATTATTTATTAGTTTCTGATGATTATACATTTAGAAGAATTTGTAAAGAAGAATTTCAATTAGATGGAGTTTGGACTCAAATATTACTTATGAATTTAGTTGCAGATAATTCTATTACCATTGAACAGTATCATAAGAGTTTAATATTTTTAAATAATCATAATTACAAACATACCGCAATAGATGCTAATACTCTATTTTATATAATAGAACAATCTGAATGGGAAACAAATAATGATTTTAGGAATGCCATTAAAGTTTTACAAGGAAACAATAGCACGCCAAATTCAATAATAGTTGCAGTTCAGTTTCTTTCTTTTTTACTCAACAATCAGAAAGCAACGATAGACCAAAAAAGAAAAATTATACGATTAGTTATACAAGAATATCTGACGTCAAGGTCTATTTTCAATCATATAATTTGGATTAGAGAGTCAGTAAGAATTTTATTTAGAAATGAATATTACAAAATGGATTTTATTTTAAAAGAATTAGATGATTATATAAATGTTCTGAATAAAACCATTGGCAATGGTAAAAATCTTTTCAAAGGATAATTTTATAACTCATTAAACAAATCTTCGGCTTTACGGGCTTTTAGCTTTCCTTCACTCACTAAGTTTAATTCTGTTACAGCTTCGTTCAAATTTTCCAAAACTTCAGCTTTGTAAGGAGAAATGGGTTTAGCTTTTATAAAAGAAAAATTCTTTAAAAGCTCCATTACAAAAGGAACTTTGACATCTTTTACATCTAAAATCAACTTCATGTACTTAAAATTTGTTTCACAAATATAAGGCTATTTGTAAGTATGTGCCTTTATTGCTTAAGTTTTTATCCTAAAATTTAGGTTTGCAATGATAAAGAATAGTTTCAGTTATGGCAAAATGCTAATAATTTGTTGGATAAATTATTGTGGCAATTTTATCTTTACTTATTAAAGAAGAATATTTACTTTTGAAATATGGATAGTATTTTAATAAAACCAAAAACACAAAAGGATTTGAATTTTTTGCAAGAAATGCTAAAATCGATTGATAAAATAAAAAGTATTGACTTATTAGATGAAAAAATGGTAGAAGAGCTAGAAGACCAAGCCCTAGGAAGAGCTATTAAAGCCAATAGAAAAAATGATTTGGTAAGTAAAAACGCTGTTTTAGCTAAACTGAAACAATAATGGATGTATTATTTGAAAAGCACTTTTTAAAATCTATTGAAAAACTTGGAAATAAAGAATTACAAGATAGTATTATTGAAATAATTGATTTAGTTGAAAAAGCAAAATCGGCCTCAGACATAAAAAATATAAAGAAACTTAAAGGATATAAAACCTTTTATAGAATTAAAATAAAAGATTATAGAATAGGTATTTCTATAGAAAACCGAACTGTAATTTTTGTAGAATTTGGACATAGAAAAGAAATCTATAGAAAATTTCCTAAATAAAACTCAATTCATTTTAGCCAACTAATCACATTATAATTGTTAAAGCAATTCCATTAGCTAAATTTTTTACATGGTTAGGTTTTTATCCTAAAATTCTTCAATTCATAATTAGCATTTCTTCCACCTTCGCTAGTTTCTTGTAATATACCTTTTTCTATTAAATCTTTTATATCGCGCAATGCGGTGTCACTTGAAACTTTGGTAATTTTTGCCCATTTAGATGACTGCAACTTTCCTTCAAATCCATCAAAAAGTTTATTCAAAATAGTACGTTGACGCTCATTGATTTTTGTATTCTCATGGAGTTTCCAAAATTCGGCTTTTAGCAAAATACGTTGTGTGGTTTTTTCAGTATCAAGCATAGCATTTTTTAAACAATTTAAAAACCATTCAAGCCATTCAGTAATATTTCCATCGCTGTGTTGAACTTTCTGCAATACTTCGTAATAGCGTTTTCGCTCCTCTAAAATCTGGCTCGACATACTGTAAAATCTTTCGCCACTATTTTCAGCTTTAGCAAGTAACATATCGGTTATTGCTCTGCCAATGCGCCCATTCCCATCATCAAAAGGATGTATGATGATAAACCAAAAATGAGCAATTGCAGCTTTCAAAACTGGATCGAGTTGGTTGTTATTATTAAACCATAATAAAAACTTATCCATTTCAGTTTTTACCAATTGAGGTTTAACGGCCTCATAATGTATTTTCTCCTTGCCCATTCCGCCCGAAACAATTTGCATTTCACCAGTACGGTATTTACCAACCTCAATGGCGTATGGTCCGCTAAAACCTGTAGGAAAAAGTGCCGCATGCCAACCGAATAAACGTTCTTCTGTTAAAGGTAATGTGTATCGTTGGGTTGCATCAAGCATCATTTCTACCACACCTTCAATATGTCGACTACTTGCAACAAGTGCCGCAGTATTAATACCTAAACGCCTTGCTATGGAAGATCGTACTTGTTCATAATTAAGCAATTCACCTTCAATTTCACTTGATTTTACCACATCTAAAGTAAGTGCTGTTAAAGTTGCTTCCTCTTTAGCCGAAAAACCTACTGAGTTCATTTGTCCAATTATTTTGCCCTGCAATAGTTTAACTTCACCAAATACTGAATTGATAGCTTTGTCATTCCAAACAAAATCTGTCCAATCTTTATGTTCATAAATGTATTTAGGCATGGAAAAATTTAATTATGCGGCAAAAATAGTAATTATTCACCGCAAATCTGCGGTAAATAAATTTGTTTTTTACCGCAAAAAACTTTTAACAAATATTATATTGTCGATTTTCAATTACTTTACATTGGAAAAGAAAATTCTCTGTTGTAGAAAAAAATAAAAATATAGTTCTTGTTGGTGACGCTTCGCTAAAACACCAACAATGGCGAAAAACTAAATCTGTTATTTATTGGCCAATTGCATATTTTAAGCCAAGCGAAAAGTTATAACCGTAGTTGGTAATTTCGCCACCCATAAAATAGTTACTGTTATTAACCGAATTTAAACTTTGAAATTTAAGCACAGAAGCGTACAAATGATAATTTTTATACAGTTTCAAACCTGCTCCTAACCCTATTTGTGCGCTTAATTCAAGCTTGTTTAAATTATTATTATACATGTTATTATCAGAACCATCAAAATAAATTTTAGCACTTACTAAGTAGCTTGGCGCCAAACCTACTGTGGTAAACAAATAATATTTTTTACCCACTTTATATGAAAGACTAATTGGTATGGTAATATAATCATATTGAAAATAAATTACTGTTATACCTCCAGGAGCTGCTGTTCCATTACCTCCAAGTACTGGATCTAATTGGTCTCCTAAAATAAAATAATTGCCGAAACCTTTTTGCGAATACAATAAATCAGCTCCTACAGAAAAGTTATTCTTAAAATTATACTCGTAGGTTATTCCACCTGAAAAACCATTTTTGCCTATTTTGTCTTCAAAAATATTTTTATCGGTAACATTGGTATTGTTTACTCCAAACTGAACTCCAACTAAATGGTTTTGAGCATTTAAAACCCAATTGAATAATATAAAAATTAGTGCTAAAACTGATCTTGGCATGGCCAAATTTATAAATTTTGAAGAACTTGACAAGTTGTTATAAGCCACAAGTTTTATCGACAAAAAATTCTTGTTGTTATAGTTCAATAAAAGCGAATAAAATGAACTATAATCAATTGTGTTCTTGTTTGGTGTCCTAATTAATTTACTTTTTGTTTCGAATAACGAAGTTTTAATAAATCCTATAACGATTTACTTTTGGAAGTAACACGTTACGAAGTTACAAACTTTGTAGATATATCATCACAAGTGACGCTTCGCTAAACACTTACGATATCTTTGACGCTTCGCTAAAACACCAGCAAGGGCTAAAAGTGTCAAGAGTTCGAATATTTTATTGCAAATAATTTTGATAATAAACTTCTGTCATACTTTTATTTACATAAAATTCTTCAAATTCTCTATCTAAATGACGAGTATAACATTTTATGCCTTTACCCATTTTATTAGGATTCCACCATTTTGCTTCGAATTTAATTGAATCACAAGAAAAAATTTCGTGTTCTGTGCAATTTTTTATTTCATTTGACAATTCAATACTGTCAATGGTGAAATGAAGCCAAATACAACATTCACCAAAATCTTGATCTTCAGCGTGAATAACTTTTGCACTATTCATTTTTTCATTGCCCAAAACAGCATTGAATATTTCTTGTGGCTTTCTGTCTCCACATGAAGTCATAATAAATATAATAAAGATTAATTTATATTTCACTTTAAATATATTAAATTTTAAAGAATTTTTATACCCATATTTAATTTGCAAATATAGTAATAATCTTTTGGTATAAATTATTTGCTAGAAGCCAGCCGCTAGAAGCCAAAAGCCCTTATTAACTAAACAAATTAAACACCAAAAAGCTACTGCCATAAGCCAAAGCCGTGAGGTATAAAAACTGTATGATAGGCCATTTAATATGGTCGGTTTCTTTTTTAACAATGGCAATGGTGCTCATACATTGCATGGCAAAAGCATAAAAAATCATAAGCGATAAAAAGGTAGCAGTATTATAACTAGGTTTACCTGTTCGCGGATTTATTTCGGCCATCATTTTGGTTTTTATGTGTCCAAAACTATTGTCTCCATCATCGTTCACACTGTAAATAGTATTCATAGTTCCTACAAAAACTTCTCTTGCAGCAAGCGATGTAAGCAATGCAATTCCTATTTTCCAGTCAAAACCCAAAGGACGAATAACAGGTTCAATTAACTTTCCAAACTCACCAGCATAACTGGCTTCCAATTTTTGTGCATTCATTTGTAAAGTAATTTCTTTTTTAGCCGCTTCGGTTAAAGTATCGTTTTGTAAAATGGTGCTGTATTTACTTTCAACCATTTGCATATTGGCATGAGGTCCGGTAGATGCCAAAACCCACAGAATAACCGATACTGCAATGATTATTTTACCTGCTCCAAAAACAAAAGCACTTCCTTTTTCATAAATGGTAATTAACAAATTGGAAAATACTGGAACCTTATAACCAGGTAATTCTAAAATAAAATACGTTTTTTCTTTTTGTTTAATGAATAATTTAAAAACCCAAGCACTAAGAATAGCTGCTCCAAAACCAATTAAATACATGAGCATCAATACCAAACCATGTACGTTAAAAGGGCCCCATTTGGCCGTATCTTCTAGCATCATGCCAATTAACAATGTATAAACTGGTAAACGAGCCGAACAACTCATTAATGGCGTAACCAAAATGGTAATTAAACGTTCTTTTTTGTTTTCAATGCTTCGAGTAGCCATAATACTTGGCACTGCGCAGGCCATTCCGCCAATTAACGGCACAATAGATTTTCCGTTCATACCAAACGGACGCATAATTCTATCCATTATAAAGCCCACACGAGCCATGTAACCCACATCTTCTAAAATGGCTATGAATAAAAACAACAAAATAATTTGTGGTAAAAACACCATTACTCCCGTTAAGCCTGCCAATACACCATGTACAATCAAATCGTTTAAAACGCCTGCAGGCAATGTTTTTTCAACATAATCGGTAAATGCGCCCAAGCCTACTTCTAACCAATCTTTTGGATACTCACTCCAACTAAACATAGCCTGAAAAACCAAAAGCAATAACACCAAAAATATACCAATTCCGTAGTAACGATGGGTTAAAACTTTATCAACCTTGGCGGTTACGGAAGCTTTGAGTTGCGAAGTATTTTTTAGGCGTGCATACTTAACTGTTTCGTCAATAATTTTATAACGGGTAAGTACTTCATCTTCTTGGAAACTAATTATATCAAATTCGTAATGTTTAAAAACTTCGGTTAACCTTTTTGCCTTTTCGCTTATTAAACTCGATGCATTAATAGCATATTGCAAAGCCGCATATTTATTACGCTTATCAGTAATTTTGCTTAAATCGAGTAACATTTGTTGGTTAACTCTTTCAAGGCTAAAATACTTAGCGGTTACACGTAATTTTTCATCTAATAAAACCTCTTTTAGCTTATCAATTCCTTCTTTTTTTCTGGCATTGATGCTAATAATTGGCACTTGTAGTTTTTCTTCTAATTTGGCTAAATCGTATTTAATACCTCTACGTTCGGCTACATCAAGCATGTTTAAAACCAAAACTATTGGCACTTTTAAATCGGCAACTTGGGTAAACAATAACAAATTACGTTTTAAATTACTTGCATCGGCAATAAATACTACCAAATCAGGGTAATTGGTTTCGGCCTTATTACGCAGTATTTCGTAAGTAACCAACTCGTCAGCACTCTTAGGGTAAAGGCTGTAAGTACCGGGCAAATCAATTATATGTGCATTTTTTTCAGGACTTAATTTAAAAGAGCCTGTTTTTTTCTCTACGGTAGTTCCCGGAAAATTTGAAACTTTATGGTTTAAGCCTGTTAAGGCATTAAACAAACTGGTTTTACCACAATTAGGATTACCAACCAGCGCAACGGTTATTTCTTTTTGTTCCAAATTAGTCAATCAGTTTAATTTCTACACAACTAGCATCTTGCATGCGCAAACACACTTTACTTTCACTCAAATTAATAGCAATTGGATCGCCAAAAGGCGCTACATTTTCTAACTCCACTTCTTCGCCAGGCAAAATACCCATTTCAAATAGCTTAAGTGCCAATATTTGTCCGTTTACTTTTGTAATAACGGCTTTTTTACCATAACCTAGTTGCGTAAGATTCATATTCGAGGTGCAATTTAGAATAAATCTACATAAGATTTTGAATAGTGATAAATGTTTTTGAAATTTATGAATTAAAAAAATATAATTAAGATTGAATATTGAGCTAAGTTATTCATTTAAAATAGAATACTTAAGTATGTATGCTTATCTAGCAATTTAATAATATGAGCAAACAATGCATAAAACCTAATAAACACTATATTAGCTGCTAAATAATAAAAAGATAAACAGTATTAGTAAAAAGTGTTAATGAAGGATTCTAACAAGGCGTATATTCAATTTGCATACTCTGGCTTACGCCCCATTTCTTCAAGTTTTGTAGGAATGTACTTGGTGTACGGAGTTTCGCATTATTTTTTATTGCAAGGCCCAAATAAACCTATAATGATGATTTGTGCATTTGCATCTGCTTTATTTTATGGATTATTTAGGATAACACTATTAAAAAAGGATATTTATAAGGAACATACTTTACTATTATCGTTCTTATTATTACTTGTTCTATTTATAAATACATTTGTGCACATGTGGCTGTATAAAGATGCGTTACAAACCTCCCTTTTAATGTTATTATTTGTAGGTTCAGGCATTATTTTAAGTTCTAAAAAATTACTTTATTTAATTTTAACCACCGCCACTATAATTTGGATTACCATTGCTAGTAATCAAAACTTTGATAACAATTGGGTGCATTTTGGTTTTGCCTTAATTCCAGCTATAGTTTTAAGTGTGGTGGCTAATTACACCATCAATTTAAATTTTGCTAGGCTAGAAATTGCCAAGGCGCAAGAAGAAATAAAAAATAAAGAACTAGCTTTAGCTCAACGTATTTTAGAAAACCAAAGTGAGCAATTAAAAAACAATATAGCCCACCTTAAACAAGCCAAACAAGATGCTGAAGATGCTAATAGAGCAAAATCGGAGTTTTTGGCTAATATGAGTCATGAAATAAGAACCCCTTTAAACGGAGTAATTGGATTTAGCGATATATTAATGCAAACCAATTTAGATGAAACGCAAAAGGAATATATGAGTACGGTTTATACTTCGGGAAAAACCTTACTAGATATTGTGAACGATATTTTAGATTTTTCGAAAATAGAAGCCGGAAAACTAGAGTTAGATATGGATAAATTTAGTATTTTAACACTATCGAAACAAGTAACCGAAGCTATAAAATACCAAGCTCAACAGAAAAAGTTAGACTTGATTGTAAATATTTCAAATGAGATTCCAGAATACCTTCAAGGCGATATTGTTAGGCTAAGGCAAATATTGGTAAACTTGCTTGGCAATGCAGTAAAATTTACCCCAAAAGGTAAAGTAGAACTAAATATAGAACCCATTGAAAGTAAAGAAGATAACACTGAAACAATACAACTACGTTTTTCGGTAGCAGATACCGGAATTGGGATTGATAATAAAAATCAAAAACGCATTTTTGAAGCATTTACTCAAGAAGATTCCACCACCACGCGTAAATTTGGAGGCACTGGTTTAGGTTTAACTATTTCGAACAAAATTTTAGGTTTGATGAAAAGTAGACTAAACCTAATAAGTACTGTGGGCAAGGGAAGTACTTTTTATTTTGATGTAAATTTTAAAAAGGCAAAATCCCCTTTTGCCGAAAGCAATGCACACAAAATAGCTGACGATGCAAACCAGGCATCGGCCAAGGCAGAAAAAGTATTACAAGAAAAAAATGCTCAAATTTTAATAGTGGATGATAATTCGGTAAACATTTTTCTATCGAAAATAATGGTAAAAAAAATAATGCCAAATGCCATTATTTTAGAAGCCAATGATGGAATTGAAGCCATTGAACAATTTAAAACTCATCAACCCGATTTAATTTTAATGGATGTGCAAATGCCAATGATGAATGGCTATGAAGCAACCGAAGCCATTAGACTTTTAGAAACATCGCGCAAAATCCCAATTATTGGACTTACCGCAGGAGTTATGCCAGGCGAAAAAGAAAAATGCTTAAACGCTGGCATGAATGAATATATGAGTAAACCCGTGGTAAAAGAAACTCTTGAAAAAATGATTGCAAAATGGCTAGTTTTGCCGAATTAGTACTTTTTACACAAAGTGTTAATTATTAATTAATTACATAAATTTTGAAAATAGCTGTTAATACTCGTTTTTTACTTAAAAATAAACTGGAAGGTTTTGGGCATTTTACCAACGAAACACTTAAGCGCATAGTTTTAAATAACCCTACTGTACAGTTTTACTTTTTATTTGATAGACCTTTTGATAAAAGCTATATATACGCCAGTAATGTTACTCAAGTAGTAATTCCGCCACCTGCTAGGCACCCTGTTTTATGGTATATTTGGTTTGATATTTCGGTAGCCATTTGGCTAAAAAAAAATAAACCCGATTTATTTTTAAGTCCCGATGGATATGCTTGTTTAAATACTCAAGTTAAGCAATTATGTGTTTTTCATGATTTGGCTTTTGAGCATTTTGAAGACGGAATATCGAAAGTACAGCTAAAATACATGCGCAAATACACACCCAAATTTGCCAAAAAAGTAAATAGATTAGCTACAGTTAGCCAATATTCTAAAAACGATATTGTTCAAAAATATGGCATTGACCCCAATAAAATTGATGTGGTTTACAATGGTGCAAATGAGCTTTTTAAACCATTAAACACAGCAGAAAAAACAGCAATAAAAAATCAATACAGCCAAGGTTTTGATTACTTTTTATACGTAGGTTCTATTCATCCGCGTAAAAATGTAGCTACCTTGTTGCAAGCTTTTGATAGTTTTAAAAAACAAACCAATAGCAACTTTAAATTGGTACTAACTGGCCGAATGGCTTGGAAAACCGATAAAGTAAACGCCATTTACCAACAAATGGAATTTAAAAACGATATTCTTTTTACGGGCTATTTAAGCAATGAAGATTTAGCAAAAGTTACCGCTTCAGCATTTGCCATGTGTTATGTTTCGCTTTTCGAAGGTTTTGGAATTCCAATAATTGAGGCCATGCAAAGTGGTGTTCCTGTTATTTGCAGCAATACTTCATCAATGAAAGAAATTGGCGAAGCAGCAACCATACAAATAAATCCTACTAGTGTAGAAAGTGTTTGCCATGCCATGAAAATGCTTTACACCGATACCAATTTACAACAAACTTTAATTACCAAAGGTTTTGAACGCCAAGCGCTTTTCAGTTGGAACAAAACAGCCGATTTACTTTGGCAAAGTTGCTTGAAAACCATTAATCTATAATAGTAGTAAAAAAAATCAACACATGTGATGGTTTGTAATTATTAATTTTACTTACAGCAACAATTAAGTAATTAACTGTAAATTTTCAACTGTTTTAAACAATTTCCCAATTTAACTTGTTTAATAGTTTTTGAATTTAAAATTATTGAACATGAAAATACTTACCCCTATTTTGATTTTGTTTTCTGCATTTTTTGGCATTGCTTGCAACAACAATTCGAGTAAATTTAATAAAGAAGGTTGGTGCAGAACCGATAATTTACAAGCTCATCCGCACAGGGCTAAAATGCTAAACGATCTTTTAAAAAACAATACTTTAAAAGGTTTAACTATATCGCAATTAATTGATAAACTGGGAAATCCTGATTTTAACACGCCTTCCGACTCTAATAAAATTTATTACAATATAATAACCGAATATGGTTTAGATATAGACCCTGTTTATAGCAAAAACCTAATTTTTACTTACAGTCCTGATAGTATTATTACCAATTTTATGATTGACGAACCACTTTCAAAGTAGTTTAAGTAAATAATCT
>JAIXSO010000031.1 GCA_027484685.1 Bacteroidota bacterium | reverse complement strand
TTCGGAGTTGCGAATTATGTAGATCAGTTGAGTTCGTTTTTCAAATAACTTTTTAAATTATTTCAAAACTAACTATAGAAATTACTTGCAATTGAAACTAAATAATGAAAAGAGCTTTTTAAACTCAATTCGAGTGCTATTTAAATTTAACACCTTCGGAGTTGCGAATTATGTAGATCAGTTGAGTTCGTTTTTAAAATAACTTTTTAAATTATTTCAAAAACTATTTATAGAAATTACTTGCAATTGAAACTAAATAATGAAAAGAGCTTTTTAAACTCAATTCGAGTATTCAAATATTTCAAACTTGACAACTCCGGAGGAATTGAATTTGAATAGCTCTGCATGCAATGCAGGGAGAATAAAACAGAATAAAAGCAACTCTGAAGGAGTTGAATATAAAAATTACAAGATAGATTCTTTTAAGTTTATTTCAGAAAATTTCTTAGAATTGATGAAATATTTTTTTCATTAAATTAAATACCAAAATGAAGTTTAACCGTTTTCAAAAAGCAATTTATTTAAAAAGTTCTGTCAGGATTATAATTGTAATTGGTTACTTGTTTTTTATGCTTCAAACGAGTTTACTAGCTCAAATTGCAGGAACTTCGTTTACTAATGACGAAATAAAACAATTGCTGGAAGCGGTTAAAAACAAAAAAATAGTAGCCATTGCTGAAAATGTGCATTGGATAAAAGAATATAAAGAAGACCAATATAATATAAGCAAACTTTTAATTGACAGTTTGGGTTTTGATGCCATATTTATTGAAGTTTCAAACATTCAAGTAAATGAAGACCTTAGAATTAATGAATTTAAGAGCTATGGAAAAATATACAATATAGCAACTGAAATGAAAATACCTGTAATTGGAATAAATACTGCTTTTGGATTTGATATAAGGATAGTTATAAATGCTACTAAAGCATTTGACTCTTTATTCTCCAAACAGCTAAATAAAATATTTATACTCAACAATTCAAATGAGGCATATTATTGGTACAAAATGCCATTGAACGAATTAGAAGACTTGAAAAACCAGGTGCTAAAATTATCACCAAATAACTACACACTCTCTGCATATCCGAATGTAATTAATGATTTAGTTGAAAACATAAATTATATTTCATTAAAACGAACTAGAACTGACTTAATAAGAGATTCCTTTATGTTTGCTAAAGTCAATAATTACCTGCGTGAAAACCCAAACCACAAAGTTGTTGTAATAGCACATAGTAAGCACTTAGCAAAGTCCCAAAAAATTCGAAGGCAAAATTTAGGAGTACTTTTAAATGAAAAATATAAAAATGACTATTTTGCCATTTCAACTGAATTTGAGAAAGGAATAATTTATACTTGGATAAAAGAAAAGCAAAAACAAGATACAAGTTATTTTAAACCTATTACCAATAGAAAAACTATATGGAATGATAAAAAAATTACCATTAAGAGGATAATGAGCGCAAAAGAAATAAGTAATACAAAATATACAGCACAATTTATTGGAGGTAGTTTTCAAAAAAGTTATGGATTAAGAAAAGTATATTATAACGATTTATTCGATTTAATTATTACATACCCAACTATTCATTATCAAGAGCTAAAATAAAAACAAGTGAAAACAAAAACAACGGTGATTGCAATAAGCATAGGAATTTTATTTATCTTGGGTAGTTATTACTTTAGTAAATTTTACCGAAATAATGTACAATCAAAATCCATTTACTATTGCTATGATTCATTTGGTACAGCAATAAATTCAGCCTTAGTAATCGAAGATTTGGACTATAAAGATTCATTGATTAAATACTACAACCAAACAGAAAAAGGTATCAATCCAATATTTAATTTTCCATTGAAAACATTACCTCAGTTTGAACCTGTTTATTTATTAGAATTTTCAGATGATTCAACTATAGCTTATGTAGCAAGTTTTTACGACAGAGGATCGTATTATGGTGGCTCATTTAACAAATATTATGTGGATTCAAGGACTTTGCATAAACATCCTGCTCGCAAATAACAGGACTTTTGTTAAATTACGTTTCGTATATAGAAGAATAAAATCTATCTTTTATTTCGCTTTTTTAATATTAAAATTTTGTTAGATGAAATTTACCGGTATAACAAAATGTAACAACACCAAAATAGTTGAGTTTTTCTTGAAATATTTTATTAGAATTGTTCATGTCCAAAATACAAAAACCAAAATCCTTATTATTTTTACTTAGAAAATATTATGTATTAATATTTGTTTTTGGTATTTTTTGTTTCTGGGTTTTTGAAATAGGTTACAGGAATTTTAAAAATTACTTTTTAGTTAACAATTCAATTCCTTGTAAAGCCATCATTATTAATGAAAAAAATTATTATGGCAATAGTCCAGTTTCTAAAGAGTTTTCATATTCATATAGTTTTGAAGTAGAAGGAACTATTTATAAAGGCAACGCTAACGAATCTACCTGTAAATTGGGAGATACTATTTTAATTGAATATGTAAGTTTTTATCCAAAATTCAACAGGCCAAAGCCATAACAAAACTCTACTTTTTATTAAACTGTGTTTCGTAAAGGCTGGTATAAAAACCGTCTTTTATTTGCAGTAAACTTTCGTGAGTGCCGCGTTCTTTTATTTCGCCTTTATCTAATACCAAAATTTCGTTTGCTTTTTGAATGGTTGAAAGCCTGTGTGCAATTACAATACTGGTGCGGCCTTCCATCATTTTAGCAATGGCATACTGAATAATATCTTCTGTTTCTTGGTCAATGCTAGAGGTAGCTTCATCCAAAACCAAAACTGTTGGATTAACCACCATGGCTCTTACAAACGAAATCAATTGCCTTTGTCCCATACTTAAAGTTAAGCCACGTTCTTGCACCGATTGATTATAACCATTTGGCAACCTACTGATAAACTCGTGAGCACCCAACAGTTTTGAAGTAGCCATTACTTGCTCCATGGTTATTTCCTTGTTGTAAAGCGTTATATTATCATAAATAGAACCACTAAATAAAAATACATCTTGCAAAACCACTGCAATATGTTTGCGTAAAGTATCTGTTTGGTATTGTTTAAGTTCAACGCCATCTATCAAAATTTGTCCTTTTTGATAATCGTAAAACCTACTTAGTAAATTAATGATGGATGATTTTCCAGCTCCTGTTGCTCCAACTAAAGCCATGTTTTTACCTTTAGTTAAATTGAACGAAATATCTTTTAAAACATAGTCTTCATCAATATAAGCAAAGCCCACATTTTTAAACTCAATTTCACTTTTTAGTGTTTCAAATGGAATATTTCCGGTTGGTTCAATATAAGTTTCATCATCCACCAAAGCAAAAATACGTTTACTAGCCACCATGCCCATTTGTAAGGTATTGAACTTATCTGCAATTTGACGGATTGGCCTAAAAATCATAGATATGTACATAATAAACGCTACAATAACACCGGCAGATGCTTGACCGTTAATGGTTTCTTTAGCTCCATACCAAACCACCAAACCAATGGCTATACTCGAAATAATTTCTACAATTGGAAAAAAAACTGAGTAATAAAAAACACCTCTGATATTGGCATCTCTATGGTCTTTATTGATGGCTTTAAATTTTTCTAGCTCTTCATCTTGCTTGTTAAAAATTTGAACTATTTGCATGCCAATTAAATGTTCTTGCACAAATGTATTTAACTCAGAAACTTTGTTTCGAACTTCCTCAAACGATACCCTCACACTTTCTTTAAACCAATAAGCAGCAACCAATAAAAAAGGCAAAACCGAAAGACTAACCAAGGTAAGTTTCCAACTTGCAAAAAACATCAAACCGAGAATAAATATTATTTGGAGCAGATCGCCCATAATACTAATAAAGCCTTCGCTAAATACTTCGGTAATGGTTTCAATATCGCTGATGCAGCGTGTAACCAAAGTTCCCACAGGTGTATTATCAAAGAACTTTAAACGCAGTTTGCTTAAATGAGAAAATACTTTTGCCCTTAAATCTTTAATAATTAATTGCCCTAAAAGGGCACCTAAATAGCTTGATAACAACTGAAAAACAGTTGATAAAATAAGCATGCCAAATACAATGGCAGAGTATAAATAAATGTTTTTAAAATCGCCTTTAGGAATAAAATTATCAATGATGTATTGAATAATATAGGGCCTTAAGGTAGATAATAGGGCAAAAAGAATGGTAAATAAAAAGGTAAACCAAAACAATTTAGCATGAGGACCTGATAACTTAAAAAGTCGTTTTAAAATATTGCTTTCAAACGCGCTTGGTTTACTTTTTTGCATTTAGTTTTATAAAATTCTATACTAATTTTTCGCTTAGTTTTTCTATTTCAAATTTTGCTGGTAGGTTGCGGTAAATAATATTATACATGGCATCCATTATTGGCATTTTTATGTTCATGGTTTGGTTTAGTTCATAAACAGTTTTGGTTGCATAATAGCCTTCGGCAATCATTTTCATTTCTAATTGTGCCGATTTAACTGAATAACCTTTGCCAATCATGTTTCCAAAAGTACGGTTACGGCTGTGTTGCGAATAACCTGTTACCAATAAATCGCCAAGGTAAGCTGAGTGGTTGATTTTTCTATCAGCATCAGTGATGGTTCGCAAAAAGCGTTTCATTTCTCTAATGGCATTACTCATTAATACAGCTTGAAAATTATCTCCATATCCCAATCCATGACACATTCCTGCTGCAACTGCATAAATATTTTTTAGAACAGCACCATATTCGGTACCACGTACATCTTTCGAAATTACAGTCCTAATATTTTTATTAGCCACCATTCCTGCAAAATGCCTTGCCATAGTTTGGTTTGAGCTCGCAATGGTTAAGTACGATAGTTTTTCGGAAGCTACTTCCTCTGCATGACAAGGACCTGAAATAACCACTATTTGGTCTTCAGAAATTTGAAAATCATTCACAAAAAAATCGCCTACAATTTGTTTGGTATGCGGTACCAAACCTTTTACTGCCGATACAATGGTTTTACCTTTTAAATCATCAGCTGTAATGCCTTCTAAACTATTTAATAAAAATGCCGAAGGAATAGCAATTACCAATAAATCGCTGGTTTTAATTATTTCTTTTAAATTACTACTCACCTCTATTGATTGAGGATGAATTTCAACCGTACTTAAATAATCAGGATTGTAGTGCTTTTCTCTAATAAAATTTGCTTTTTCTTCAGAACGAACCCACCATTGCAACTTGTTTAAAGTTGGTTCAGGTAATTCCTTATGCTCCATAAGCATTTTTACAATAGCAGT
This sequence comes from Bacteroidota bacterium, assembly GCA_027484685.1. Taxonomy (GTDB): domain Bacteria; phylum Bacteroidota; class Bacteroidia; order UKL13-3; family UKL13-3; genus JAAFJM01. The sequence continues at coordinate 78,046 of JAIXSO010000031.1, read as the reverse complement.
AGCCCAACTTCCACCGCCAATTACAGCTACATTTTTAGGTAAATTTTGTTCCATTAATTATCAATTTATTTTTTAGGAATACGCATTCTGTATTTAGTATTTGCACCACCTTTGCTAATGTTTACTAATTTATTTTTCAATAAACGTTTTTTCAGTGGACTTAAATAATCAACAAATAATTTTCCTTTTATATGGTCGTACTCGTGCTGAATAACGCGTGCCGCAATTCCGTCAAATTCCTCTTCGTGCCATTCAAAATTTTCATCTTGGTATTTAATGGCAATATCGCTCCAACGGTACACATCTTCTCTTATATGTGGAATGCTCAGGCAGCCTTCTTCAAAAGCCCACTCTTCGCCCCATTCTTCAATAATTTCAGCATTAATAAACACACGTTTTAAATCAGGATAATCCTCATCTTCAAAACCCGATGTATCAACAACAAAAAGGTTGATGGCTTTGCCTACTTGTGGAGCAGCTAAACCTACACCTTGCGCACTATACATGGTTTCCCACATATTGGCTACTAAGTCTTTTAATCCTTCATAATCGGCCGAAATATTATCGCCTACTTTACGTAATACGGTATCTCCGTAAGCTACTATTGGTAATATCATTTATTTATAAACTCGAAATGCGAAATGCCAAATTCGAAGTAAAAACTTCTGTTTTTGGAATTTCTATTTATTATTTTTTCTTTTTTCCGGTGACTAAAGTCACCGGCAATTGATTCAATGGCAATTATTATTTTTATTGGCTAAAGCCAAATTATTTTCATTATTACTTTTTTCTCCGTTGCCGTTGACTAAAGTCAACGGCAATTGATTATCCGCAATTATTATTTTTATGGCTAAAGCCAATATTTTTTGTTCACTTTTATTACATCCAAATTCAATTGTCACCCTGAGCGAAGTCGAAGGGCGCATTTACAAAGTAGTCATATAAGTTTGCAATATCAAAACTGCGCTCACTTGATCAACATTTTCTTTTTTTTCTCTGTCTTTCTTTTTCAAACCCATTTCAGTTAAACTACGCCTAGCTATTACTGAAGTAAAACGTTCATCAGCTCGTTCAATTTTAATATTTGGAAAAGTTTTACTAAGCAAAGATATAAATTTTTCGATATGTGGCGTAGCATCGGTATCATCGCCATTATGACGAGTAGGTTTACCCACTACAAAACAACCAACTTCCTCTTTAGCTGTGTAATTCTTTAAATATTGAATTACATCTTTGCTATGCACTGTACCAAGCGAACTGGCAATAATTTGCAAAGGGTCGGTTACTGCTAAACCAACTCTTTTTGTTCCGTAATCTATTGCTAATAATCTAGGCATTTTTTTATGTGTGTTTTCTATAAATCTTACAAGGCAATTGTTCTATTTTTTTTCAATTAATAAGTTTATCATTCTTATATCTTCATCGTCCCAATAAATATTCTTAATATCTTCAATTAAATAAACAGAAACCCCATCATAAATACCATCAGTGTTAAAAACATCTAGCATAAACTCTTCTTCTCCAACTTCTTTTACAAAACCATATATACCTAAATCTCTATAAAAATTTACATTTATCATTTGCAGTTGACTTTTTGCGTTTAATAAAATTTTTCTAAAATCAATAATCGGATCAGAATAAAAAGAAGGACTTGGTGTATCAGCATATACGGTCTTTAAATTTAACATTTTAAGTTCCAATTTTCTGAGATAATTGTCATTCATGTCTATTCCATAAATATCAGAAAGTTTTATTGTAAAAACACCAAATGGTAAACCTTGAGCATTTATTGATTTTACAGTAACAAACTCATCATTGAAACTTACAACATAACCAACATTGAATTTATCTGCTCCATCACTGTTTGTTCTAATTGTTAATAATTTATGATTTTCTTGTACTTGTTTTAAGCATTTTGTTATTAATGGTTTCATTATTTATTTACTTTTAGTCTCAAATGGTTCTCAAACCCATCAACTTTATCAACGCTATCAAATATTTTCCTAGTGTTTAAAATGCCTAATACCTGTAAAGTACATGGCTATTTTATGTTGGTTGCAGTATTGAACCGAGGCATCGTCTTTTACTGATCCACCTGGCTGAATAACAGTTTTTATTCCTTCATTTCCAGCTATTTCTACACAATCAGGAAACGGAAAAAATGCATCGCTGCTCATAACCGAATTGTTTAAATCAAATTCAAAGGCTTTGGCTTTGCCAATGGCTTGTTTCAATGCATCTACTCTAGAAGTTTGTCCGCAACCAATACCTAATAACTGCTTATTTTTAGCCAAAACAATGGTATTTGATTTGGCATGTTTTACAATTTTATCAGCAAACAACAAGTCAGCAATTACACTCGCATCAGCACCTTGCTCGGTAACCAAAGTTAAATTATCTGTTGTTAAAATCACACTATCTTTATCTTGCTCTAAATGGCCATTTAACACTGTACGCATGGTTTTACCTTTTGGTAAAGTGCCTTTTTTCTCTAGTATAATTCTGTTCTTTTTACTTTTTAAAATTTGCAATGCAGCTTCATCGTAACTTGGGGCGATTAATACCTCCAAGAAAATTTTATCCATAGCAATAGCCGTTTCTACATCAATATTTCTGTTAGCCACAATAACACCCCCAAAAGCCGAAACAGGATCGCCAGCTAGGGCATCGGCCCAAGCTTGAGCAATGGTTGTTCTGCTTGCCAATCCACATGGATTATTGTGTTTAATTACAGCAACAGTTGGTTCTTCAAAATCTTCAATTAAGTGCGTAGCAGCATCTACATCAAGTAAGTTATTATAAGACAGTTCTTTACCATGCAATTGAGTAAACATGCCGTTTAAGTCGCCATAAAAAACACCTTGCTGATGAGGATTTTCACCATAACGCAATACTTGTGCAGGCATGGTGCTTAAAGCAGCAAACTGAGTTTGATTGAAATAATTTTGAATAATGGTATCGTAAGCAGCAGTGGTGGCAAATGCTTTTGCTGCATACATTCTGCGCTGTTCTATGCTAGTTGCCCCATTTTGTGCTAATAAAGTTTCAGCCAAAACAGCATAATCGTTTTTATTACAAATAATGCAAGTGTCGTTATGGTTTTTAGCACCGGCTCTAATTAACGAAACACCACCAATATCAATTTTCTCAATAATTTTACTTTCATCGTTAGTACTAGCTAAAGTTTCTTCAAATGGGTATAAATCAACTACTACCAAGTCAAAATAAGGCATATTAAACTCTGCCATTTCTTTTTGGTCTTGCTCATTGGCTCTGCGTGCTAAAATTCCACCAAACACTTTTGGATGTAAAGTTTTAACCCTTCCACCTAAAATACTTGGGTAATCAGTTAAATCTTCTACTTTATTTACTTTAATACCTAATTGCTCAATATAATCTTGAGTACCGCCAGTACTGTAAATATTAACACCTAATTGGTTTAAGGCTTTTGCTAAAACATCTAAACCATCTTTATAAAAAACTGAAATTAAAGCATTTTGCATGCTGCGAGGTTGATTCATAAAAATATTTGCTTTTAAAAACGAGCCGCAAAAGTAAGAATATCTGTTTACTTAAAACAGGTTTTTTTAGGTGATTGTTTTAAGATTACGATTCTAAAAATTATTTTTTATAATGACTCTTACTATAATTGATTAATATTGTTATATAATTTATTTCAATGACAAAAAACATTTTATTAATATTTCTTGTGTCTGTATTTCTTTGTTGCCATAAAGAAGAAGAGAGATGTACAGCAAGAAATTTTAGAAGTATAGTTCTTCCAGCTGTTCAAAATTATTTTCCATACAAGGCTGGTCAAAAACTTTTATTAAAAAAATATCAAGATACTACATTTATAGAAGATGTTTATTACACTGTTAATGCTCCCTTATTATCTATGTCAACAAATGAAAAGTGGTTATATGATGGCTGCACAAGTTATGATACAACTGAAACTTATGTAATGAATATTACTTGTGATAGCGATTTAAACAAAGGTGTCGTTATTAAATATGTAGGTGATTACGCAAAAGGTAAATATACTTATGATACAGATAACACGGCATTAGACTTAAAATTCAATAGTAAAAATTTTACTTTTTATGGATTTGGCTTGGCAATTGTTGAAGGGAGTTTTTATAAAGAAATTGACAGCGTTATTATAAATGGTAAAAACTACGGTAAAAGCTTTTTTATAAAGAATTATCCTGATAGTAAGATTTATTTTAATTCAAAGTATGGCATACTTAAGTTTGAAAATGAAACGACTAAGGAAAAATATATTTATTCTGAGTAACTTTACCTTAATTCCTCATTTTCTAAACACTTCGCTACTTGGAATGAGAACTTCGTCTTCACTATCTTCGATAAAAAATTGAGTTAATTGATCATCGGTTGGTTCATTTACTTGGCCTAAGGCAAAGTCTTTAACACTTATTGTACTAGCAACTTTCACATAAGTTAGTTTCCTTAAAATTTCTCCTAATTGTTTAGCATGTTCCTCTATATCTATTCCTAGTGTTTTAATAAAAAAACGTAAATAGCAATTATTTAAAATTACGTTTACTTTTATAAGAACAAATTAAACACTGTAATTCAACATTTTACAGACTACATAGAATTAAATAATAATTTAACAACATTTGATTCTGAAGAACTGATTTTATGAAAACCTTTAACAAATTAGCTATCATTTTTTTAATTAATGCTTTTGCATTAAATAGTTGCCGACAAGATGAAGTTATTACAAAAGAGGGGCTGAATGCACTTTATTTTAAATATAAAAATGGGTCAATTAGTGAATATAAACTGAATGAACAAACTGTATATTCAGCAATGGAAAACGCTTATGATGCTTCAACTTTTATTTACGATATAAGTGGAAATAAAATTGCAGAATGTAATTGGGCTTTTAATAAAGTGGATACCATTTGCTATCAACTTAAAAACTGTGAAATAATTTACAGATGTAACAATCACATTAGTGGGCAGCCATTTGTAGATAAATATGGATTAGGTAAATAAAACAAGTTTTTTATTCAGCTTTAGATAACGAGAATTATTGCATAAAAGCAAAAACTAGTTCCATTCATTTCTTAAGCGTTCTTGAATAGTTAAAGGCTTTTCGCTTAATACTATAACTCCAGTATGTTTTTTTGAATTGAAACGTTTTTTGGGTTTCATTTTGCTCAATTTTTCTTCAATACTTTTTTTAGTTGCACCTTGTTTAATAATTGTAACCATAATAGAACAAATTTAAGGGTTTTTATTTAATAAGTACTTTGCATTATTTTTTAATTATTCTACTCTTCCAAATAATCTAAATCTTTATGAAAACTTTCGGAAATAAAGGCGGTAGATACAATAGCTAAAACCAAACAAATTAATCCTACCACCAAAGCAGATGAGGTAATATTTAAACCAATATTACTTTGCAAAGCAGCAAAACCTAAGGTAATGGGAACTACAGCTCCACGCACAAAATTAGGAACTGTATTGGTAACAGTAGAACGAATATTGGTGCCAAACTGTTCGCAAGCTACTGTTACAAAAAGTGCCCAATAGCCTGTAGCGGTGCCTAATAAAAAACACATCCATTTAAAATAACTAACCGAAACTTGATTGTTAAACAAGTAAATAAAGTACAATACCAAACTTAATCCTAAGTAAGCAAAAATTACCTTTTTACGGCTTTTGAACCATTGACTGAACATACCACTTAACAAATCGCCAAAAGAAAGTCCAATATAAGCAAACATCACGCTATCAGCTACTTTTATCTCAACTCCTAAATTACGTGCAAACAAATGCGATTTATTAACTAAAACCCCAATGGTAAACCAAATAGGCAAGCCAATGGCTATACAAGCTAAATATTTGATGAGGTTATTTTTATTGCTCAACAAATTTAACAAATTACCCTTTTTAATAGTGTTATTGGTTTCAACCGATTTATACATACCACTTTCGTAAGTGCCAGCACGAAGCAATAAAAGCATTAAACCTAAAACACCACCAACAATATAAGTTACTTGCCAATTTTTTAATGAAATAGCAAATGCTGAATCTAAAAACGAAACTAAATGATGGCCATTTTTCCCAACAATAGCCGCGGCAATGGCACCTAAAGCACCAACTGAAACTATTATCATGGTACCAATACCACGTTTTGATTTTTCCATGGTTTCGCTTACCAAAGTAATACCTGCACCTAACTCACCTGCTAAACCAATGCCCGCTAAAAATCTTGCTACTGCATAACTTGGAATATCGGTAACAAATGCATTGGCCAAATTAGCCAAAGAATATAAAATAATAGAACCAAAAAGCACCGAAACCCTACCCTTTTTATCGCCTAAAACACCCCAAATAATGCCACCTAAAAGCATTCCTGTCATTTGACAATTAAACAAAAAAGTATCGGTTTTATCCATTTGATCAGCTGTAATAAAATCGAGCAAACTCTCTTGTTTTACTATATTGAACACAATCAAATCATATATATCTACAAAGTAGCCCAATGCAGCTACAATAATTAAAAAATTAACTTTTTTGTTCATTTAAAAATTCAGTTTAAAACCAAGCGCATTATAGTAAAAAGGAGTGGTTTTTTTGCTGTTGAATTGCTAAATTATTGAATTGGTTTTTTAGTTGGAGGGTTGCGGGTTGGCGAGTTACTTTTGTTTCGGGTTGTTGGTTGCAGGATAAACTTTCATATTACAACTTGTCTATTGCTCATTTTTCAAATAAAAAATCCTCCTAACCCCCTTCGCCTTGCTAATTCTATTGCTTAAGAGGGTGTTTTTCCCGCACAAATTTCATATATCATATTTCTCAATTCCCAAATCCCATTTCCCAATTCTCATTTTCCAAATCCCATCTCTCATCACTCATCTCACATTTCACAAATCACACTTCCCTAAAAACAAACCTAAGTCTATATAAATAAAAACTATTGTCAGTTTTTGGATTGAGTGCAGTCATTGGCACGCCTTGGCATTCAAAATATATTTGAAGTATATAAAGTATTCATTTTTAAAGTTTCAATTTCAAGTAGTTATGTCAAAAAATTTGCTTATTCTTTTAGAAGACAACACCAATGCTGAAGCATTGATAGAACAAAGTAAAACCATTGTTGATACCCAATATTTAAAAGCATCAACGGGTGCATTTATTGATGGCATTAGTCATATTGGAATTGATAAATTATTTTTAAACGAAAACCACGAATTAGAAAACTTAGAGTACTCGGAAATTATAGAAAAAGTAATGCGCGATAATCCACTAAATGATGATAAAATAGTGGCTAGCATCATTGATAAATGTACGGAATTAAACCTGAAAATTGATGTTATTTTTAACCAAGACATCATTAATAGCAACTCGTTTGAACATAAATCGAAGTACAACGATTTGTTCATAATTGGCAAAGAAGCCATTGAAAAAAACTTTAAAACAGAAGATGGTATTTCAAAAATTGAAAACTTATTGATTGATAGTAAATGCCCGCTTTTAATACTTCCATCTAAAAAATTTGATTTAAAAAACATCATTTTATTATTTGATGGAACAGCCGAATCGTTTGATGCTATTAAACTTTTTACTTATTTAATTAGCAATCAAACCAAAAATGCCAACGTGCAATTAATTATTAAAACCACGCCCGAAGCTACCAAAGAAGAGCGTTTATTAATAAACTACATAAAAACCTACCGACTAAATTTTTCGGTAACCCGCATTGATCCTGACTATTACGAAGAAGAATTATTTAATATGTTAAACCAATTTGATAATTTTTTATTGGTAGCTGGCAGCAATAGAAATGATGTTATAAGCGATTTACTAAAAAAAGAAGAATCGTATTTTATGCAAGGCAACAGAAGTGTTTTTATGATATAATAAGCTTACCCAATGATTGAAACTTTAAATAAAAATACCAAAACTACTTGTTACCACTGTGGCGATTTTTGCGCAGAAGAAACACTTGTTTTAAACGATAAAACTTTTTGCTGCAACGGCTGCAAAAATGTGTTTATGTTGCTTTCTGAAAACAACTTAACATCGTATTACAGCATAGAAAAAAATCCAGGTAAGTCGCTAAAACAAAGCATTGGCAATAAATATGCTTACTTAGACGATACCAATATTCAATCAAAACTAATCAGTTATATTGACCATAAAGTAGCACGTTTACAATTTCAAATTCCTAATATACATTGCAGCAGTTGTATTTATTTATTAGAAAATTTATACAAAATAAACAATGCTGTAGTAGGTGTTCGTGTTAATTTTTTAAAGAAAACGGCCAATATTGTTTACGATGTAAATAAAATATCGCTGCGCCAATTGGTGGAGTTATTAGCTAGCATTGGCTATGAACCATCGTTTACCATGAACGATATAAACCAAGAAAAACCTAAAAATATCAATCGTAAATTACTGTTTCAAATAGGAGTAGCAGGCTTTTGTTTTGGCAATATTATGATGATAAGCTTTCCCGAATATTTTGGGTTAGATAATACTACTAGACATTACTTATCATCGGCATTTGGTTATATCAACTTAGCGCTTTCCATTCCTGTATTTTTTTATAGTGGTCAAGATTATTTAATATCGGCATACAAGGGTTTACGTAAAAAACTAATTACCATAGATGTGCCTTTGGCATTGGGTTTGGTGGTTTTATTTGTACGTAATTTTTACGAAATATTAACCCACACAGGCCTTGGCTACTGCGATACTTTGGCTGGTTTGGTTTTCTTTTTATTAATTGGCAAATGGTTCCAACAAAAAACATTCGATTCACTTTCATTTGAGCGCGATTACAAATCGTATTTCCCTATATCGGTTATAAAAATCAATGCTGATAACCAAACAACTACTGTAGCCATTGATAAACTAAAAATTGGTGATAGAATTTTAATTAGAAACAATGAAATTATACCTGCCGATAGTATTTTATTAAAAGGCAAAGCCAATATTGATTTTAGTTTTGTATCGGGCGAAAAAGAACCAATAGCCAAAGAGTTAGGCGAAATTATTTTTGCCGGAGGCAAACAAACTAGCGGAAACATTGAGCTTGAAGTAAAAAAACTTACAGAACAAAGTTATTTAACCCAACTTTGGAACAACGATATTTTTGCAAAAGACAATGCCAGCAAAGTAGAAACTTTTCAAACCAAAGTAAGCAAGTATTTTACTATTGCCTTATTAGCAATTGCTATTTCATCGGCTATTTATTGGGCAGTGTACGATAGTTCAAAAATAATAGGAGCTTTTACTGCTGTGTTAATTATAGCTTGTCCTTGTGCTTTGGCTTTATCAAGTCCGTTTGCCTTAGGTAATGCCATGCGCAATTTAGGTAGAAAAAAATTCTATTTAAAATCGGCTAATGTGGTTGAAAATATTGCCAATATGGATACCATCGTTTTTGATAAAACGGGCACCATTACCCAAAGTAACGAATCGCAAATTGAATTTATTGGCAATCCATTAACGCAATTACAAAAAGAGCTGATTTTTTCAGTTACCCAAAACTCTATTCATCCATTAAGTAAACAAATTGCACAGCATTTAAATATCAGTTCAGCTATTATTTTAAATAGCTTTGACGAAATAACTGGAAAAGGTATTAAGGCCAATGTTGGCGGAAATGATGTGGAGGTAGGTTCTGCTAAATTTTTAAATATTTTGGAAAATGAAAGCAATGCATTAAACACCCGTATCTACATAAAAATAAACGGAGAAAATGTTGGTTGTTTTGTAATAAAACATGCTTACAGAACAGGTTTGAAACAAGTAATTAACCAATTGGCAACCCAATTTAAATTACATTTACTTTCAGGAGATAACGAGCAAGAAAAAACCTTTTTACAAACTGTTTTTCCTACTTCATCTGAATTACTGTTTAAACAAAACCCTGCAGATAAGTTAATGTACATAAACACCTTGCAAGGCAACCAACAAAAAGTAATTATGGTAGGCGATGGATTGAACGATGCAGGTGCATTAAAAACGGCCAATGTAGGAATAAGTTTAAGCGAAGATACTTCAAGCTTTTCGCCAAGTAGTGATGTAATTATGGATGCAGCCAACTTTGAATTATTACCTAAATACTTACAATACTGCAAAAATACCATGAAGGTAATTTATGTAAGTTTTTGCTTATCGTTATTGTACAATATAATTGGTTTAAGTTATGCAGTTAGTGGCACTTTATCGCCCGTAATAGCAGCTATTTTAATGCCCATAAGCTCAGTAACCGTAATTGGATTTACCAGTATAAGTACGTATTTGTTGGCAAGGAAAATGAGGTAAAGGGCGACTGGCAACTGGCTTTCAGCAACTGGCTACTGGCATCTGGCTAATGGCAGAAAAAGTAATTTATAAAATATAAAAAAAAGCTAGTAGCTAGAGGCTAGTAGCTAGCAGCAAAAAAACTATGAAAATAATGTTTGTATTAATAGGAAGCAGTTTTGTATTAGCCATAGGCTTTTTAATTGCATTTATTTGGATGGTAAAAAATGGTCAAATTGACGATGATTATACCCCTTCTGTTCGCATGCTTTTTGACGATGGGACAGTAAAAAAACAAGACGAAGAAAAAATTTAGTAACAAGCATAATGCACTCGCTAGCTTCTAGCTAGAAAGGTTATGAATTAATTTTTAGCTTTAATTTATAAAATGCTAGGTAGTTATAAATTAAGTGTTTACAAGATGTTTGTTGATGTTGTTTTGTTATGTTTGACCAATATTAGTAAAAAGCAATTTTAAACTAACACATTTTGACGAGAAGACTGATTCTTTTAAATTTTAGTTTTATTGAGTAATTTACTAAAATTAGTGGCATCAATACCAATATAGTTAGCCAAATATTTATGAGGAACCAATTGCAAAATATGAGGACTTCTGTTTAAAAGCTGTTTAAACTTTTGCTCTGATGTAAAGCACTGTAATTCCATAATTCGTTCTAATACACCACTTAATGCCATTGAGATTCCCTTTTTTATAAGTATTTCTATATCAGGACGTTGTAAAGAAACTCTATTGATATCGTTTTCGGAAGCTATTAAGAATTTTGAAGGAGTAAGTGTTTCGTAATAATACTTAGACGGTTGTTGCAACATAAATGAGTCTATCACCCCTCCAAACGAAGGCGCATAAGTAAAAACAATGGTTGCTTCGCGTCCATCATCATCAATATAATAAACCCTTTGAACACCTTCGTAAACAAAATACAAGTACTTTTCAGTATTTCCTGCTTGTGTTAGTTGTTCTTTTCGTTTGCTAGTTAATGGTTTCCAAATTGCGCTAAAACTAGCCCATTCATCTTGGCTTAGCTGGTTAATAGCAAAGCTAGTTTGTTTAAGTAATTCTAGCGCATTTTCCATTTTTTTATTTCACTACACTACCTACTTCTATGTCTTTTTCAGGGCCTACACTGTAAAGTTTTCCAAAATCATTACCTGCCATTAATAGCATACCTTGGCTTTCAATTCCACGTATTTTGCGAGGAGCTAAGTTGGCTACAACTGTAACTAATTTGCCAACTAATTCTTCAGGTTGATAATATTCTGCAATGCCGCTTAAAATAGTACGTTTCTCAAAACCTAAATCTACAATTAGTTTCAATAATTTATCAGCTTTTGGCACTTTTTCAGCTTCTAAAACTTTACCCACTCTTAAGTCTAATTTTTCAAAATCTTCGTAAGTAATATCAGGTTTCAGTTCCGTTAGGCTGCTAGCTTCTGGCTCCTGGCTATTGGCTATTTTTATATTTTCAAGTCTGCTAAGTTGTTTTAAAATTTCTTCATCTTCTACTTGTTTGTATAAAATTTCGGCAGTTCCTAATTGATGATTTTCCATTAAAATATTTTCGTTGAATAATGAACTCCAATGCAAATCATCAGCAGCTAACATGGCTTTTAATTTTGCAGCAGTATGTGGTAAAAAGGGCTCTGCAGCAATCGCTAATTTGGCACAAATTTGCAGAGCATCAAACATAATTTGTTTAACACTTTCAGCATCAGTTTTGATCAATTTCCAAGGCTCAGTATCGGCCAAATATTTATTTCCAGCTCTGGCTACGTTAATAAATTCAGCTTGTGCATCGCGTAATTTTACTGCATCTAAATCTTCACGCATGGCATGTAAACTTTGAGCAATACTATCCAAACAAGTTTGGCGGCAAGTCAATAATCTTTCATCAGTTAAAGCGCTAGTTATGGCAGGAATTTTACCTTCGTAAAATTTATTGCTTAGTACCAAAACACGATTTACAAAATTGCCGAAAATACTTACCAATTCACTGTTTACACGAGTTTGGTAATCTTTCCAAGTAAATTCACTGTCTTTTGTTTCTGGTGCGATGCTGGTTAGTACATAACGTAATTCATCTTGACGGTTAGGGAAGTCAACTAAATATTCATGTAACCAAACCGCCCAGTTGCGGCTAGTTGAAATTTTATCGCCTTCTAAGTTTAAAAACTCGTTGGCAGGCACATTGGTTGGTAAAATATACTTGCCATGTGTCATCAACATCATTGGGAAAATAATGGCATGAAACACAATATTGTCTTTTCCAATAAAATGAATCAATGCCGTTTCATCGTTTTGCCACCAATCTTCAAAAGCGGCTGGCTTCTGGCCTTCAGCTTCTGGCTTTGCAAGCTGCCAGTTGCCAGTTGCTAGTTGCAAGTATTCCTTGGTAGCGCTTATGTAACCAATTGGAGCATCAAACCAAACATATAATACCTTTCCATCGGCACCATCAATCGGAACTGGAACGCCCCAATCTAAATCGCGGGTCATGGCGCGTGGCTGTAAACCTTCGGTTAACCAACTGCTGCATTGGCCTTTAATATTACTTTTCCAGCCTTCAAAACGTTTGATGTATTCTTGAAATTCGAGGCTTTGCTGAATTTCGCCCATTGGTAAAAACCAATTTTTAGTTTCTTTTAAAACTGGAGTTGCTCCACTCAAAGCCGATTTGGGATTGATTAAATCGGTTGGGCTTAAAGTAGTTCCACATTTTTCGCATTGGTCGCCATAAGCGTTTGGGTTTCCGCAACGAGGGCAAGTGCCAGTTATATATCTATCGGCTAAAAATTGTTTAGCTTCTTCATCGTAATACTGTTTGGTAATTTCTTCTTTAAAAACACCTTTATCGTACAAGGTTTTAAAAAACTCCTGAGCAGTATCGTGGTGCGTTTTTGAGGAAGTACGGCCGTAATAAGAAAAATCTATTCCAAAATCTTTGAAAGCATTTTTCATAATGCCATCATATTTATCAACCACTTGCTGAGGTGTAATTCCTTCTTTTTTAGCTTTAATGGTTATGGGCACTCCATGTTCATCGCTTCCGCAAATAAAAAGCACTTCTTTTCCTTGCGCTTTTAAATAACGTACATAAATATCGGCAGGAAGGTAACAGCCAGCTAAATGGCCAATATGAACAGGTCCGTTTGCATATGGCAAAGCAGCTGTTACTAAATATCTTTTTGGTTCAGAATTATTCATAAAAACAGCCGCAAATTAAGCTAAATTTACTTAAAATGGTTAGGCAATTGTTTATTTCAACTAATCCTAAAATCCCAAATATAAATTACTAAGGATTGCAAAAATTACAATTCATAGGGTCTTCAAATTGTTTTTGGTTGATTGGCTCTTCTTTTTCGAAATTACATTTTTGGCAAGAAAAAACATTTTTTACAGGCGTTTGAGTAGGCATATTGCAAAGCATACAAGGTAAACCTCGTTTTACAGAAGTTATAGAAAAGCCAGGGCAGTTGCATTCAGGGCAAGTTGATTTTACCTTGTCAATTAACTTTAAAGTGGCCTTTTCAATTACCTTCATGCGGGTTGGGTTATACATGGCTCTCATATCAGTTTCAACATAAAATTTGCCATAGTTTTCTTTAAAATAAACAAAGTATTTTTCTAACTCAGCCCAACTGCTAATGCCTTTTTGTATTTCAAGGTTACTATCTTTTTTGTCTCTCAATATCAAACCATGAGTTGGAAAAAGGGCTTTTTCTGCAAATGTTTTTAACTCATTAAATGTTTCAATTGTTTGGGCATTAAAGTTAGTTTCAGTGCTTACTTCACGTGCTGTTATAGTGATTTTATTTTCCTTGTCGTAAAATACCAATAATTCATCATCGGCATTTATAAAATACATGCTAGGATGCGGGCCAAATGAACCTTCGCTTGCTATGGCTAAAGTTGTATTTGAATTGTGCAATGCCATTTTACATTTTTTTATAGCAGTTTCAAACGGACTGAAAGTTCTTTCTACTTCGCCTGTAAAAGTACCTAAGGTGTCGGTATCAATAGTTGGAATAATTATGGTTTTTAAACCTAATTCGGTTAACAACAAAGGAGCAATTACTTGCTCCTTTTTATGTTTTGTAGCTATTACAATATTTTTCCCCAAATACATTATTTTACTAAATTTAGTTCGGCATGTAAATCAATAAAATCTTTTTTTGAGTCAATAAAATTGCGGATTTCAAATAAATCTCTTTGTAGTTTTATGATTCTATTTTCACGCATTTTTATTTCTTCCTCACTACTAGTAGTTTTTATTTTATTTTCGTGATACTTTATTTTTACATGTATTATTTGTGTAATAATTTCTATTGCATCTGCACTTTCAAAATGCCCTTGTATTAAATTTACTTTCATTTCTAGGGTTTTATATCTAATTACTGTCCTTGTCCTAATGAGTAAGCTTGTTTACCATCAAACTCGTATAAATTTTCAGTTTTTATAATATCAATATCATGTTGATAAGCACTTATTAGTAATTCTATAATATCGTTTTTATTGATTAAATTACCTTTAGTTGGTTTAAATCTGCAACGCCAATGGTCAGTACAAAAAGTTTCTTTAAAACCCTCAGGCCAAACCTTTATTCCTCGATTAGTAATCATACTTAACTCTAGTTTGGTGCTATTTAATATTGCTATTAATTTTACTAAATCATCCACCTCGTAATTACTAAAGTGAACAAATAAATCAACTCCAACTAGGTCTTTTTTAGCAGGTTCTTTTCTAACATATTTTGGTAAATTGAGCACCACATTTTTTTTGTAAACCACTTCTTTTAGTAAACTAGGTTTTTTACCTAAATTATTAATTACTTCATCTGCAAACTCTTTGGTTCCAACTTTTTGTTTACTTGTTCCTTCTTTAAAAATATCATAAGTATGAATACCTTCTTCAATAGTAGTTAACCAAGCATTTTGTACTTTTTCAGCAACTTCAGTTTGCCCAATATGGCAAAGCATTTGAATAGCTCCTTGCAATAAACCTGAAGGGTTAGCCATATTTTGCCCTGCTCTGCGTGGTGCTGAGCCATGAATAGCTTCAAACATGGCACACTCTTCACCAATATTAGCCGAGCCTGCAAGCCCAACCGAACCTGCAATTTGTGCTGCTACATCAGAAAGTACGTCACCATATAAATTAGGCATTACTATTACATCAAATAACTCTGGAGTATCGGCCATTTTTGCTGCGCCAATATCTATAATCCAGTGCTCGTTTTCTATTTCAGGATATTCTTTTGCAATTTCATCAAACACTTGATGGAACAAACCATCCGTTTGTTTCATTATATTATCTTTGGTAAAACATGTTACTTTTTTGCGACCATATTGTTTAGCATATTCAAATGCGTAACGAACAATTTTTTCACATCCTGGGCGGCTAATTAATTTTAAGCATTGCACCACTTCATCAGTTTGTTGATGCTCAATACCAGCATATAAATCTTCTTCGTTTTCTCTAATAATTACAATATCCATTACCGGATGTTTGGTGCTTACATAAGGGTGTAAACTTGCGCAAGGCCTTACATTGGCATATAATCCTAAAAATTTACGGGTAGTTACATTTAAACTTTTATATCCTCCTCCTTGTGGGGTAGTAATGGGTGCTTTTAAAAACACCTTGTTTTTTCTAATTATATCCCAACTGGCTTTATCAATGCCTGCCAAGTTTCCAGCCAAATACACTTTTTCCCCAACCTCAATTTCTTCAACTTCAATTTTTGCGCCTGCTGCTAAAATTATTTTTAAAGTTGCATCCATTATTTCTGGACCAATTCCATCGCCTTTTGCTACCGTTATTTTTTTTGTTTTCATAATTGTTTTAAAAATTGTGGCACAAAAATGAAAAGCTTTTTCAATAAATTTTTATTTATGTTTATAATGTTTAGCATAAGTTATTTTTATGGGTTTTTGTTTTAATTTTTTTAAAGGTTAGTAATAACTTGCTTTTAGTTATTTTTGTATAATAAATTTTAAATAAAACATGAATGAATTTATAGAAAGCCAAAAAGTGAAGCAAGCTTGGGTGATTGTATTAATGGTAACTGTTACCATTTTTGCAGCTATTAATTATGTGCAAATGCCGGCTTCATTTGCTTCAATATCTCCATTAGTGGTTACTTTTTTGGCCGATTTAATTTTAATAGCACTAAGGTTGAACACTAAAATTAATAAAGAAGGTGTTTATTTTCAATTATTCCCTTTTCAGTTTAAAGGAAGGTTAATTACTTGGAGCGAAGTAGCTTCTATTGAGGTTAGAAAATACTCACCCATAAAAGAATATGGCGGTTGGGGATACCGATATGGTTTTAAAAACGGTAAAGCCTATAATGTGTCGGGAAATATGGGTTTGCAGTTGGTTTTAAAAAATGGCGAAAGAATTCTAATTGGCACTCAAAAGCCTGAAGAGTTAGAAACCTATTTGAAAAATAACTAATACTATTGGCATAAATATTTTAAAATAAATTACTAAAGAAACTTGAAGCAAACAGCTTGAAACAAACCAAATATTATGAATAAAGTAGAAGAATTTAATACTTACCGCGAAAAAATGAATGAAAAAATACTAGGTTCGGAAAACTTGGTATTGAAACGTTTATTTAACTTAGATAGCAATACTTATGCTGATGGTGCATTGAGCAGTCAAGTAAAAGAAATGTTAGGCTTGGTAGCCAGCATGGTTTTGCGTTGCGATGATTGTATAAAATACCATTTAGGTAAATGCCATGAAGCTGGAGTTACTACTGAGCAAATGTTTGAAATATTTGCAGTTGCCAATATTGTTGGTGGAACCATTGTTATTCCACATACCCGCAGAGCAGTTGAGTATTGGGAAGAGTTGGTAGGGTAGAGGTTATAAGTAATAAAGGTTTGTTAGTTGTTTTATTAAAAATCACTTTCGAATTAACTTAACAAAGTTGAAAACGAAGGAAAGTTAAAATATAAATGAACAATAAAAGTCAAATAGAAATATGTGAAAAATATTCAGCTCCTTTTTTTTCATCTCCTGAAGAACTTGTCGTTGGCATTTCTTTGAATATTAAGTCTGGTATGCTTCCAATTAATGGCCTTAGGCATCCGCAAGAAGGAAATTCTACAGGTTGGTATATTTGGGCAGGAGAGGAGTTTTCGGATTCAGACGATTTTTTTCATCCATTGCATGTTTCTCATTTAATTGATTGGTGTCCTGATGTGATTAAATTTTTAGGTTTACCTCCGGGATTTAGATTCTTAATTGGTGAAAATAATTATGAAGATGTTTGGGAAGACAAATCATTATTAGAAGTATAATTTTGGAGTAAGAAAATGATACCAATTTTATAATATTATTTCTAGTGGATATTTTTTGCAATTAGATTCTATTTCCTCAAAAGCTATCATTAATTTTTTCTTCGTAATAAAAGTTTAGGCAAATTAAACAACAAATAAAATGCAGCCATATATGCAATGTAATCGCCATACTTGGTGTAAAAAGTAATCTCAGCATTTACTTTTACAGTTCCATTTATTGCTGTAACTTCATTCCATTTAGTTTTTTGAATGGTGTTTCCTTCGTCATCTATAAAGCCCGAAATGCCAGTATTGGCTGACCTTGCCACATATCTTCTGTTTTCAATTGCACGTAATTTGGCGTACTCAAAATGTTGTTTATAACCAGCAGTATTTCCCCACCAAGCATCGTTGGTTATTATACAAATAACGTTTGCACCTTTTTTTACATAATCTGTTACATATTCCCCAAACACACTTTCGTAACAAATTACAGGCGCATATTGTACTTTATTTACATCGGTAAAGTTGCTAGGTTCTTTATCTTTTCCTAGGCCACCGCTTGTACCACCAAGGTTTATAACAAATTTTTTAAGGAAACTAAATACATTTACATAAGGCATATTTTCAACCCCAGGAACCAATTTGCTTTTATGGTAAACTTGCCAATTTGATTGGCTGTTTTTAAACACTGCTGTATTGTAATAATCGTAGTAAATATTATCTTGATAAAACCTTGCTGTAGGGGTTACTTCATTCTTATCGAAATAAAATTTGAAAGTACTGGCACCACTTAAAATACTCAATCCAGCATGGTTATTAATAAAGGTATCTACTAAATTTACAGAGTTGTTTTGGTTGAAATTTCGTTCATCTATATCTTCAGTAATAGCTGTTTCGGGCATTAATGCCACATGCGTAGTTGGGTTTAATTTGCCAGCTGTTAAATTTAAAATCTGCTGCATTTGCTGATATGGAGCTATGCTTTCAAATTTTTCATAAGGGTCAAAGTTTGGTTGAGCAATGGTAATTTCGGCTTTTCTTGATTTATCAGCGGTTGCATTATTGTTATGGCGACCATTTAAAATGTAAAACGATAAAAACAGTGGTGCTAAAATATAAATAAACAATTGATTGAATATTTTCTTGGTTGGAATTGAGCCAAACTCCTTTTTAAAATTGTAAAGTTTTAAACCTGCTATGCTAACTAGCAAAACCCATAAACTACCACCAAATACACCTGTATATTCGTACCATTGAATTATTTGTGGCCAAGCTGCAAAAACATTTCCTAAGGTTAGCCAAGGGTAAGCAAATTGCCAACGGGTATGCAATAATTCAACACCAATCCATAAAGCAATAAAAAACCAATAGTTTACACGTTGCTGTTTTTTATTAACTACATGAAAAATCCACCAAGGTATGGTCATTAAAAAAGTATCGAAAAGCCAAGCAAATACACCACCTCCAGGACTAGCATTCCAAATCCAATAAGTGGTAAATAAATTTAAACATATATTGCTAAAAACTATGATGGAAACAAAAATTCCAGTATGAATTTTTTGTAAACGCATTTCTTGCTCTAGTAATAAAAGCAAAAAGAAACTTACAAAAATTAAAGGAGTAATATTAAAAGGTACCCAAGCTAATCCAAAACTTATTGCTGCCCCAAGGCCGTATAACAGCCACCTTAATGTGTTATTTTTTACCATCTATAACTATTACAAATTCACCTTTTACAGTGTTGTTTTCAAAATGATTAAGCACTTCCGCAATTGTTCCATTAACAGTTTCCTCAAAGGTTTTGGTTAACTCACGGCTTACGCTTATTTGCCTTTCTGCGCCAAAATATTCAACAAACTGTTTAAGTGTTTTTACAATTCTATGCGGACTTTCATACAAAATTATGGTGCGCTCTTCCTCACAAAGTTTTTTTAACATGGTTTGTCGGCCTTTTTTTTCTGGCAAAAATCCTTCAAAACAAAAGCTATCAGCAGGTAAACCACTTTTTACCAAAGCTGGTACAAACGCGGTTGCTCCAGGTAAACAATCGACTTTGATGCTGTTTTTTAAACTTTCGCGCACCAATAAAAAACCAGGGTCGCTAAT
Organism: Bacteroidota bacterium; assembly: GCA_027484685.1. Lineage (GTDB taxonomy): Bacteria > Bacteroidota > Bacteroidia > UKL13-3 > UKL13-3 > JAAFJM01. The sequence continues at coordinate 58,333 of JAIXSO010000031.1, read as the reverse complement.
GGCGGGAGTGCCTGCATCGCTAATTAATGCTATATTTTTTCCGTCTAGTAATTCATTTACATAATGTTGCAATACCTTATGTTCATTATGCATATGGTAGCTTTGCAAAGGCTTTTTTATGTCGTAGTGATTTAATAATTTTATGCTTTGCCTAGTATCTTCCGCTATTATTAAATCTACTTCTTTTAAGATACGAATGGCTCGAAGCGTAATATCTTCCAAATTTCCAATGGGAGTTGGAACAATAAAAAGTGTACCTATGTGCATATTGGGCAAATGTATAAAAAAGAGTTGTAAACCAAATTGGCAAAATAGGTTTATGGGTTAACTCTATTAACTATTCAACCGTTTTCTTTTTAGTAAGTGATTTAACAACGGGAATGCTAGTTACTACAATAAACCCAATGATGATATAATTTAAATAATCGATGGCTTGAGGAAAAACTTGGCCAACATAAAAACCTGCACCACAAACTACTACAGGCCACAAGAATGCACCTACCACAGTGTAAATAAAGAATATGAAAGGATTTACACGAACTATGCCCGCTAAAATAGGAGCAAAAGTTCTTACTATTGGCAAAAATCTACCTAAAATAAGTGCTATTCCACCATATTTTTTATAAAACTCTTGTGCTGTTTCCATGTATTTCTTTTTAAAAAAAATACTTTCTTTTCGTTTGTAAATATTATCGCCTGTTTTCCAGCCAAACCAATAACCAAAATAATAGCCACCAATTGCTGCCAAAGCAATACCAATAATAAGTTTAGTTAAGGTTATTTTTAAAATAGTGGTGCAAAGCAAGCCTGCGGTGAAGAGCAACGAATCGCCAGGGAGAAAAAAGCCAAAGAAAACGCCATTTTCTAAAAATATAATGACAAGCACCAAGGCAAAACCTCCGAACTCAATTAACTCTTGCGGCTTAAATAAATCCCAAAAACTATCCACTATTTTAAAAATTAATTTTTTACGAATTAAGCCTTTTTATGCATTAATGCAACAGTTTACATTGTTTATAAATAGTCAAAGTACTAAAAGAACATAATTTCTTCAAAGGCATTGGTTAAAAATGATTCACTTTGCAAAGCGTAATATTCACTAAATGCTTCTTTATCAAATACATTAAAGTCAAGACGTTCTAGTCTTAAAAATTCAAGTGCATTTACACTTTCTTCCATTTTACCATTTACACTTAAACCAATTTTAAATTTTTTAACAGTATCGCCTACACAAAAATCTTTATTGGCTAAAATGGGTTTTTGGTAATAAGCTGCTTTAGTTAATAAATTATTAGAAGATACGTAATTGTAAAAATACAAGTAGCTTATATCTATCTCTTTATAAATCTGATTGATTTCCTCTTCGTTTAATGGTTGTAAAATGAATAGAATATTGGGTGCATGGTCGTTCATAAACAGTTCCACCTCTTGGCGCTGTTTATCATCCATTAATTTAAAATCGAGTTTACCTGCAAATACAAAAAAGTATTTATCGGTATCCACTTTTTTAATTAACCTGATTAAAGCTGTAATCCCTTCATTTTGTTCTACACCAAGCAATCCAACTACCACACGGCTTTTAGCCATTTCCTTAATTTGTTTGCTATAAACCGATTCCTTTTTTTGAATACTTACATTACTTATTTCAGGAAAAACCACTACTTTTTTATAAACCCTACTTTTTAAAGGTTCGGTTATAAATCTATCTAAAACACAAACACCCACACAATTTTTCGACCTAAACAAATAATCGGGCTCCAAAAATTTGGGGTCCACATTTAGTTTTAACTGTTTTAGTCTATATGGTTTTGGGTTAAAATAAATACCACTCCATTTGTACTTAAACACTAAATCGAGCAAAAATAAATGCACTGATTCGCGTATAAACGGATCGATAGGAGAGAAGAAGGCAAAATCAACCTCGGCCTTTACCACTTTTTCAGCTTGTTTAATTTTACTATTAATGGCATTCCAACGGCCTAAAAGTTCAAAATAATTGGGGCGGTTATCGCTAAATATTTTTTCATCTAGAGGCAAAGCTGTAAAATTATCTAAATATCGGGGTGCTTTTAATTTAATGTATTCAGCTATTTCAAAAAACTCTGGGCTAATTACTATTACCTTTTTACCTTTTTTAAGTAAATTTTCGGCATAATAATTCAAATAGGTGGCAAATCTATTTCCAGAATAGGGCGAAATGAGTGCTATAGTTAGTATATTGTTCAATTTAAAGTAATTAATATTACAACTACAAAAGTTCTATTATTATTGCAGTGTTTAGCCACAATATTTGCACAGCCGTAAAATTTTTTATACGCTGGTTTTTATTTAGTTGCTTTTTATCAATAAATTTTTTTTAGAAAATGCTTTACAATTTGTAAAAAGATTTTACATTTGCACTCCTCAAAACGAAAGAATTGAGAAATTGTCTGATGGTGTAACTGGCAACACAACTGATTTTGGTTCAGTAGAGTCTAGGTTCGAGCCCTAGTCGGACAACAGTTTAGTTTTTTAAAAATAGTTAGCTTACTTAACGGTGTTTAGGTAAGCTAATTGTTTACTTAAGGGTTTCATATACAAAAAATCATGGCAAATAATAATCAAGTTAAGCTATTTTCAGGAACAAATTCACGTTATTTAGCTGAAAAAATTGCTGACGCTTTTGGTCAGCCACTTGGAGATTGTACTACTGCCCGATTTAGTGATGGCGAATTTCAGCCAAGTTTTAATGAAAGTGTTCGTGGTTGTGATGTATTTTTAATCCAATCAACGTTTGCAAATTCTGACAATTTAATGGAGTTATTATTAATGATTGATGCTGCAAAACGTGCATCAGCTCATTATATTACTGCAGTTATTCCATATTTCGGTATGGCTCGTCAAGATAGAAAAGACAAACCCCGCGTGGCTATTGGTTCAAAAGTTGTGGCTGATATGCTAACTGCAGTTGGTGCAAGCCGCGTTATGACAATGGATTTACACGCGCCTCAAATTCAAGGATTTTTCGAAATTCCGGTTGATCATATGGATCCATCGGTTATATTTTTACCATATATTAAAAACTTAGCCAATATTGGTAATTTAATTATTGCTTCGCCCGATATGGGTTCAACTACCAGAGCAAGAACTTATGCAAAAGCATTAGGAATTGACATGGTAATTTGTGATAAAGAAAGAAGAAGAGCTAACGAAATAGCTGCAATGACCTTAATTGGTGATGTTAGCGGAAAGCATGTAGTAATGGTAGATGATATTATTGATACCGGAAGTACACTAGCTAAAGCTGCCCAATTAATGAAAGATAAAGGTGCTTTAAGTGTGAGGGCATTTTGTACTCACCCAGTTTTATCTGGAAAAGCTTACGAAACCATTGAAAATTCAGTTATTGACGAATTAGTGGTTACCGATACCATTCCATTAAAACAAGAAAGTGCTAAAATTAAAGTATTAACATCGGCTGATTTATTTTCTGAAGCCATTAGAAATGTAAATGAACATGGTAGTATCAGTTCATTATTCGAATTAAAAAAATAAAATAAATTATAAACCAAAAAGCAAAATTAGTATTGGGATTCCAAAATGGGTTTTGCCAAAATTTTTAAAAAGTAAAAAGGAGAAAACAAAGAATGAAAACAGTAGCAATGTTTGGTTACAAACGTAACGATTTAGGAAAAGCAGCAACAAAATTAGTAAGAGCTGCAGGTCAAGTACCATGTGTATTATATGGTGGTAAAGAGCATATTCACTTCACTATGTATGAAGCTGATTTCAAACTTTTAGTTTACACTCCAAATACTTATAAAGTGCAATTAGATATTGATGGTTCAGTATTCAAAGCAGTTTTAAAAGATATTCAGTATCACCCAGTTAACGATTCTATTATCCATGCTGATTTCATGGAGTTGGATGAAAATAAAGCAATTGATATTTTAATTCCAGTAAAATGTGTTGGAAATTCAATTGGTGTTCGTCAAGGTGGTAAATTGATGGTTAAACAACAAAAATTAAAAGTAAAAGGTTTACCAGCTAATTTACCAGAATCTATTGAAGTAAATATCGAAACTTTAGAAATTGGTAAATCAATAAAAGTTGGTGATATAACTGTTACTAACATAACCTTGATGGATTCACCTAACAATCCTGTGGTAACTGTTAAAACTACTAGAGCAGCAGTTTCAGCAGCTACAGAAGAAGCTAAAGGAAAGAAAAAATAATCTCAGATTATATAATACTAAAAAACCCAAGTTTAAAAGCTTGGGTTTTTTTATGGAATAAAGTTTTAATGAAACTTTTTTCAAAAGTAATTAGGCTAAGATTATTCTCCTTCGTAAAAATCTATCAATTCGGCAAAGTAAGCGTAGTCCCAACCTTCACAAATATCGTCATAAGCTTCATCAGGAATATTGGTATGACGCAATTCGGCCGAAGTTCCTTGTTTATGAACATGCAGTTTTATAGTAACTATTGATGGTTCTGTTTCATTTTCGCCAAAATACCATTGTTGTACTATTCTTTTTCCAGGTTCTAATTCTAAATTTTTACCAATAATACTGCCATCCCACATACTAAACTCTGTTCCAGGTTCAGCTATCATTTCAGCTTTATCGCCTGTCCAAAGCATAATAGTTGCTTCGGTAGTTAATGCCAAATATACTTCTTCGGGTGGAGCAGGTATGATATAATATTTTTTATAATCCTTCATATTTTACTGATAATCAAATGCTTTTTGTTTTAAAGCAAGCCCTATAAAATACAAAAGCGGACGCTCTTGCACGCGCCCGCATTTTGTGTAATCAATTAAATCTTTTCTCCCACTTGCAATAAGAGAATCACTTAAATGTTTATGACAACAACTACAGTTTCTTAACTAGTTGTTACTGTTATTTAAGTCGAATGAAAGAGTAGCATTATTTTCTTCTGCTGCTACTGCTGGTGTTGGGTCTAGTTCTAATTCGTCAATTAAACTTGGAGCTGCAGGTGTAGCTACTGTTTCTTTTGTTTCCGATTTTTTAGAAGTACTAGCCACTGGTGCTGCTGCTTTTGGTTTTACCAATTCGCCCATACCGTAAAGTTCTAATTTATTTTCGCGCACAAAAATACCCAAAGCAATAGCGCCTTTTATGGTGCTTATATTCAATTCAATTTCCCACTCATCAATACTGATAGCGCGTGGACTTGCATTGAAACTAATTTTTTGTTCTAAACAGTAATCAATTACAGTTTGAATATTTTTGCGTTTAGTTAAAATTATTGGTTTATCGTCTGTTTTGTTCATCTTATTTGTGCTTTTTTCGAGGGTGCAAATTAGGTGTAATCCTAGTTTTTATAAAACAAAATGGTGTTAAATTTTTAGCATTTGGTCGTGTATTGCTAACAATCAGGCTAATAAAGTTTATAACTTGTGGAAAAGCCTGCTATTGCTAACATTTGCTTATTTAATTTATTTAATTACTTGATTCAAAGAAAATTAACTGTTCACTTTGTGTTGTTTTATTCTGGATTTTAATTTTATTGTTAGTGTTTTTATAATAAAGTAAACATGAAGTTACCTAAAAAGTTTCCTTTTTTCATTTAAAAAGCAGTTACATTTTATTCGGTTGATTTTTTTTCGAATCATTAATTTTATAAGAATATTTTATGAAAAACGTTTTTAAATTCTACTATTTTCGCATTTGAATAATTATGGCAAATTGGTTTAAAATAAGTTTGATTTTAGTATTTACTTTTTTAGTAAATTTTTCTGCTTTCGCTCAGGTTGATGAAGTAATTGATTCAACTTTAGAAGAAGACGAGGTAAGACCAGTAAAAGCCTTGCCCGATGATATTTATAAATTTGGAATTAAACTTGGCTGTCAGTTTAGCACTTTAACTGGTACCGAAAATACCGAAAATACTTTTAGATTTGGCATAAATGGCGGTGTGTACATGCGCAAAAAGTTTAAAAGTCAAAAATGGGGATACCAAATTGAATTAAATGGAAGCATTAGGGGCGGTGGGTTTAATGTAGTTAAAGATGACGATTATTCTGCTTTAAGATTGGTTTATTTAGATGTGCCAACTTATTTATTTATAAATTTAACCAAAGACGAAAATCAGAAAATATTATTTGGCCCTCAGTTTAGTTATTTGCTTTCAAGTACACTTTATAAAGGTAGTTCGGTTACGGCATACGATAAAACACCTAGAGTTAACGACTTGGATGTGTTAGCATGTTTAGGCTATCATTACCGATTAGGGCATGTAAGTATTCAAACCGTTTGTAAATATGGTTTTTTAAATGTAAATAATGGATTAATTGATGAAGCTTTACCTAAAAACAAAGGTGGAAGCATGAATAATTTAGTATTTGAATTGAATTTAGTATTTTAAAATTTTTTATACCCCACACAATAACAGTGACGAAACAAGAATTAATTGACCAAATTAAATTAAAAAAAAGTTTTTTATGTATAGGCTTAGATACCGATTTAACTAAAATTCCTAAACATTTACTTGCATCAGAAGATCCTGTTTTTGAGTTTAACAAAGCAATTATTGAAGCTACTAAAGATTATTGTGTAAGTTATAAAATAAATACCGCTTTTTACGAGGCTGAGGGTATTTCGGGTTGGCAAAGTATGGACAAAACCTTGGCTTTAATTCCTGAAAACATATTAACCATAGCCGATGCTAAGCGCGGAGATATTGGCAATACAAGTAATATGTATGCAAAAGCATTTTTCGAAAAAATGAATTTTGATGCCATTACCCTTGCGCCATATATGGGAAACGACAGTTTAGCACCTTTTTTTGAATATAAAAATAAATGGGGCATTGTATTGGCTTTAACTAGTAATGCTGGCAGTGCTGATTATGAGCAACAAATGGTTGGAAACGAGTTTTTATACGAACGTGTAATTAGCAATACTTGTAAATTAGCTAGCGATGAACAATTGATGTTTGTGGTAGGAGCTACCAAGCCTCAAGATTTTGTAACTATTCGCAAGCATGCACCTAATCACTTTTTACTAGTTCCAGGTGTAGGTGCTCAAGGTGGCAGCTTGGCCGAAGTAGTAAAATATGGTAAAACCAACGATATTGGTTTGCTTATAAATGCATCACGTAGTGTTATTTATGTAAGCAATGGATTAGATTTTGCCGAAGCAGCACAAGCCGAAGCAAAAAAGCTAAGTTTAGAAATGAGTGCTTATTTGTAAGCTATTTTCTAACAGTAATTACCCAATTATCTGAAATTTTGTTTGCCGGATTTTCGGGCAGAATAAATGCGTTAATGGCTGTCATTCCAAAACTTAAACCAAAAGAAATCAAGATAGAATTAAATGCGGTAGTGCCTGCATCTCTGAATAAATTATAAGAAACAAGCGCTGTGCCGATAGCTAAGGTGGAACCAATCAAACTTTTTCCAAGTGTTCTACCAGCGGTAATTCTTCTAAATGAAATGATGTCTTTGATATTGATGGTTCGGTAATTGGGTTCAAATTTTTTGCTTAATTTTTGAGCCCAAACCGGCAATTCGATACTTGGTTGACCTAACACAATAGTGCTATCGTTAATTTCGGTAACGGTGTTTTTATAATAATATATTTGGTTATTATAACCTTTATATTGAATAGATAAGGTTTGACCTTGGATTACTTCAATGGTTTTATTGGTTTTGGTATTTAAAAATAGCAAACTGTTTTGGCTAAATATTTTTCCATAAATAGTTATAATACAAATAGTTGTAAATAATAATTTTTTCATTAATAGTTAGTTTTGGTTGAGTACATGAAAGCCAATTTCGCAGCTTAGGCATTTTTTATGGGTACAATATTCGTTTTTTAATTGCAATAATGCTTGTGTTTGCATGGCATTTTCTACATTTATATTTAATGTTTTCCAAAAATCAATAATACTGTTTTTTTCGGCATTTATTTGCTCCAGCCAATTAATTGCCTTATTGCTTTTATCTTCATCAAACCTGAGTTTACCGTATAAAAAAACAATAGGCACAACTGTATTGATAATTATGGTATTGATAGCTGAAGTTCCTAAATCGGCTTTTAAGGCACTAAATTGATGGCCACTTAATTCGCTTAAGTTAATTAAATGTATATGTTGCAGTTTATAAAGTTTTTGAAGGTTACTCACGTTTTCGCATTCAAGCACTTTTGAAAATAAATGGCTGCTTTGGTAAAGCAATGCTGCAAATTGCATCAATCTAATAGTTGGAAAATTACTTGGCCTCATACGGCCAAATTTCCAAACGCTTTTATCTAAATTTGTTAAACCGTATTTTTTTTGAAGGTATACATATTCTTTTTGTAAAAACACCAAGTATTCATCGGTAAGTTTTTGATTTAAAAAACCAGCAGTGCCTAATACCAAAGCCTCTATTTGACTCAGTTTATCTTTATGCTTTGCAATAATTTGCATGGGTAAATTTTGTGCCAACCATTCAAACGCTTGTGCATTGGTTTTTTGCCCAAAATATTGCGCAGTTAATACATAAAAAGTTTGTTCCCAATTGCTGTTATTGTTTTTTAAAATGCTTTCTATGCGTTCACATTTTTTTTCTAAACGTTCTATAACCAATCGGTTAAGCCAATTATTTAATTTAAACTCATTGGGTAAACTAAAAATAGGTTGGCAAGGAATTTCGTTTTTTTGTTCTTGAAGTATTTTGTATTTAGTAAGTAACGATTGTGGTAAATAATTCTTAAGTTCAAGTGTTAAATATGGTTTTTGGTAGTTATCAAAAATGGGTTTATCATTTTCAAAAACCACGTGCAGAATTACATTATCATAAGCTTTGTCTTGCTGGTGTTTGTGGTTAAACCAATCGCTAGCTTTAATGTGTATTTCAATATTGCCAACCAATATTTCTTGGTCAACTTTAATTTTTGCGTTAAAAAAGTCGGGCCCTGCATCTTTATTTAATGCGCCAATATTCAATATTTCAACCGATTTATCATTAGTTAAAACTAGGTTTTGTTTAAGTAAAATCTTGCTTTGCCAAATAAAATGTAGTAGTTCTTCCTTCATATAAGTGCAATTGCAATATATAAAAATATTAAATCAAAATAAATGGTTTTAAAAGGTAACTATTTATTTACAAAGCTACAGCAAAAAAATGCTGGTAAAAGTTTTACATTGCGGAGCTTTTAAAATAGCAAAATATGTTAAAAAAAATTATATTAAATATTGGCTTTTGTGTGGCAGTAGTTGCCTCGCAAGCGCAAGCATTGCTTCCAACAAGTTGGAATTTCTCAACACCTTCTATTGCTAGTCCGCCAGTAGGATGGACATTAGGTCTTGGTACAAATGGTAATTTAACTTATGCATTTGGGATAGGTGATGCCATTTCATGCAGATTGGACGCAACAGGCGAATTTGTAACAATTAATATTACTGATAAACCAGGTGAGTTAAGCTACTACTTAAGTCCGCAAAATGCTGGTGCAGCTTGGGGTGGTCAGTTCGATATTCAAGAAAGTGATAATGGAACTACTTGGTCAACTTTACGTTCAATTACTACTAAGTCGACTACAACTACTAATTTTACTGGTGGAAAATACACTGAAACAAACTTAAAAACTACAACTCGATTTGTTCGCTTTTTTTATACCACAAAATTACCAGGAGGTGTTGCAGGAACTCCCGGTGGCAATATGGCTTTAGATAGTGTATTGATAAAAGCGGCTCCAATTGCATCAACACCAACTATTCAGATTTCAAGAAATAACCAAATTATTGCAAATAACACGCAAAATGTGGTAGGTAATAATGCTACTTTCTCTTTTAAAGTTAAAAATGTTGGCTTATCAGATACATTAAGTATTGATAGTATTAATTTTACTGGTTCAAGCGCTGGTTTCTATAGTGTAACTAATTCTTTTCCAATTAAGGTGGCTGCAAACGACTCAACCACCATTAATTGTACACTAAATACTGCTGGAAATGGAAGCAGATTGGCAACCATCAATATTTATAACAATGATATTGATAAAACAAAGTTTACTATTAACTTATATGGAATAGCTGGAAATTTGGCTACTGAACCATTGTTTAAACCATTATCTTTAAATGCTAGCAATGTAACAGCTTATAGCATGAATATAACATTGGCTGATACAAGTACTTTAACTGAAAATTATATTGTTTTACGTAAAAACGGAACTATTACCGAAACCCCAGTTGATGGTCAAACTTACCGTAGAGGTGATTATATTGGAGATGCTCAAGTAGCTTATATTGGCAAAATAGGTTCATTTAGACCTGCTTATATTTTAGCTAATATCAATTATTCGTTTGCAGCATTTGCCTTTAACGGACCTGCTACTTACGAAAATTATTTGACCTCTGCCTCTGCTAACACCTCTGTATCATCATTGGCAGGTAATCCTGGTGCTTACTACAGCCCTGTGTCAGCACCTGGTTCAACTGATTTTTTAACTACTTTATCGGCAAAAGTTAATCCACACGATACCATTTTTTATAGCAATTATATCCCAACTGTTATTAATAACTTTTTGACAAGAGACACCACTGCTGGTAAAAAAGTAGTTAATTGCGTTTATACTGGAATTCCTTATATTTACGATGAGCCATTTGTATGGAATGCCAGCAACAGTACTGGAATTTTAACTCGTGAGCATACACGTGCTCAAAGTACTATGCCAAGCAATGTTTCAAGTCAAAATCCTAATTGGCCAAATGCAGGTAGCACTAATAGAGAGTTACCTGAGTTTAATGATTTACATAATTTGTTTCCAACTCATCAAACTTTAGCAAATGCGCCTCGATCTAACAATCCTTTTGCTGAGTGTGTAACTGTAACTTCTACTTCTCCTTCTGGTTTTGGTAAATTAGGAAAAGATGGTACTGGTAAAACCGTATACGAACCAAAAGATTCACAAAAAGGTGATTTAGCTCGTGCCATGTTTTATATGTCAATTTGTTATAACGGAATTAATGGTAATATTTGGTCGTTACCTGCCGATCAAGATTTAGCAGTATTAATGAAATGGCACCAACAAGATCCTCCAAGTGCAGAAGAAATTGCTCGTCATGAGTACATTGCAGCTACGCAAAAAAATAGAAATCCTTTTATTGATAACCCTAGCTGGGCAAGTTTGATTAACTTTAAAAATATGACTTTAAACCAAGGTGCTGTGTTAACTTTAAGCACTCCTAATGGTGGCGAAAATTTATTAGCTGGCAAAACTACTAATATTACTTGGGTTGCTTCAAACATTACCGGAAAAGTAAAGTTAGAATACACCACAAATGGTACTGACTTTATTTTTATTGATTCAGTAAATGTAACCCCTGCTTCTTACACTTGGACAGTTCCTACAGTAGCTACTACTACAGCCAAAATTAGAGTTTCAACTACCAATAATTCAATAACTGATTTAAGCAATGCTAATTTCACAATTAATGTAGCTAGTTTAAAATTGTTAACTCCTTTAGCTACTGATATTTGGAAAGAAACAGAGAATAGACTAATTACATGGCAATCAACTTTTGTTGACTCTATACTAATTGAATTAAAACGAGATACAGTAACTTTATGGACTAAGAAAGAGTTGGCTAGTAAAAGTTCAATTTCTTTAACTGTTCCTTATGCCAATACTACCAATGCTAAAGTATTTATTAGTGAAATAAATGGCAGTTTAAAAGATAGTAGTGCTGCATTTACTATTCAGCCCACAGTTGGCGTAAACGAAGCTGCTAACTTTAACTTTATAGTTTACCCTAATCCATCAAATGGAACCATTTATTTTAACTCAACTATTAATTTACAATACTCAACTTTTGAGATTTATGATATTACTGGCAAATTATATGTAAGCGACTCGTTTAGCAAAACCAATATGGTTACTTTAGCTAATAAAGGTGTTTATATTTTAAAAGCCAATATTGATGGAAAAATATTGGTTAAAAAACTAATTGTTGAATAATTATTTGATAATCTGATAAAATTGATAATAAACTTTTATAAAAGGCTGTCCATAAAAGGGCAGCCTTTTGTGTTTTGACGAATTGGATATAAACCTGAATTTCTTTTAAAGTGGTTATTTGATTTAGCTATTCTAGTTAAACCGTTTTACAATAAAACATAAACTGCGTAGAACATAAATTTCATGTTTATACGCTATGTTTCTATGTTCTATGTGGTTTAATTTAGGTTGGAAATATAGCATAAACGCATAAAAAAAGCCCTAGCCATTACAGCTAGAGCCTTAATTGAACTATTAAACATGAAAAACTATTTTTCTTTGTTTGCTTTTTGATTTATGTTTATCTCACTTACATCTAGTTTCAGGTCAACATACTTCAAATCGGAAGTAATTGCCATTTCGTTACTAGTTATTGGCGATATCAAAATCAAGTTCCTGTAGCTACTTTTAACTTTACTTAAGTCAAAAATGGCAATTCCATTTTTTACCACTGCACTTTGTACTTCGGTATATTCATCGTTCATTAGTTGAATTTGTAATCCTTCTAATAAATTTTTATTGATGCTAATATTGTTGTCTGGCACTACGCTTACAAATAGGTTTCTGTTTTCTGATTCCTCTACTCCAAGTTTATGTGAAAACATAAAATCGGTATTTCCTATTTTGTTAAGCCAAGCACCTTTTACTGCCACATCGCCTGCTACAAATAGTAGCGATGATGTAACCAAGGTTGCTATATATTTAAGAATTAGTTTCATACTGTTGTTTTTGTTCTATAACCAATATGCATGAATAGGGCCAAAACATAACTATTTGATTTGCATTTAATTGCATTTTATAGATTTTATATTTTGTTTCATTTTGAAACTGTTTAATTCATAAATGGAAAATAATGAGCATAAAAAAAGCCATTTTAAAAGCAAACTACTTTTAAAATGGCTTCTATAAATTTTTAAAAAAACTAGTTCTTACTATTTTTTTTCATAATGTCTTTTTTCAAGGCATTTAAAGCTTCTAAATCTTTGTTGTTTAATTTACATTTATCAGGAGCCGATGAATCGTAGTACATAATTTCGCTGTTTTGAGCGCTAATTACTAATTTATTGCAATATTTTTCATCTTTCACACAAAGTGCATAAAGTAAAGCATTGTCTTGGTCAACTATAGAACGGTAAATTACTTCTCTTTCTACTTCCTCTACCTCTCCATCAAATAAATCATTAGCACTTTTTTTGCCTTTTAAATCTAAGGTTTTATCTTCTACCAAAAGTTTTTTATCAAGTAATTGGTTTTTGTCCGAAGGATAATCAACCATCATTTTTGAAGCTGATAAATCGCCATCTCTATCTACTTTAATGGCATATTCTAAGTAATTGTTCATCATTTGAACTGCACGTTGCATTTCAAAGTTCCAATCTGCTGTATCAATATCGTTGCTACAAAATGCTTGTGCCAAAATATCTTCAGGCAAAGCTTTGCGTTTAAATTTATTCATTAATACAAGGCCGTTAAAGTCTTCTTCGCAGCTAGCCAAACGCGCTTTGTTTTTGCTTCCTTTTGATTTACTAAATACCAAATAAGCTACATCTTTTTTCTTGTATTTAGTTAACTCATTGTCAAAAGCCACTTCAAACTCGTTGAATTTCCAGTAGCGTAACATGGCAATTTCTACCGATGCATTGTAGGCACTATCCATAAAAAGCACAACTACAACTTTTGTGTTTTTAAACTTCTCAACGTCAGATTTTTTCTTGAAAAATCCAAACTGTGCCGATGCACTAAAACTTATAAAAAGTAGTAAAGCTATGGTGATTATTTTCTTCATTATTTTGTGATTTAAAGTTGCAAATAAATCTTTCTAATCAAAAATTGAAACATTTTTTTAATTTGCCAATCTAAATTATATATTAAATGAGGAAATTTTTATACTTATTAAGTTTTGTACTGCTTGTAAGTGGCTTAAAAGCAGCTAATGGCAATACAAATAGGGTAGGGATTTTTGATAATTTATATATACCAATGGCAAGTAAATTTTGGTGGTAAATACCAATAACCAAACGATTAAAACCAAATTTTTAGTTAAATAATAAACACTCACAAGCTTAGTAATACATAAAAAATGAAAACAGATACGATACTTATTATTGGCTCAAACGGGCAAATTGGAACAGAATTGGCCGAGTCGCTTCGTGCCATTTACGGAACAGACAAAGTGGTTTGTAGCGATTTGAAAAAACCTGAAATTACACCTGGTCCTTTCGAAATTATTGATATCATGGATCGCGATGGTGTTTATGCCATCATAAAAAAATACAATGTAACGCAAGTTTATTTGTTAGCGGCTTTACTAAGCGCTACTGCCGAAAAAAATCCGAAGTTTGCATGGGATTTAAACATGCAAGGTTTGTTTCATATTTTGGATGCAGCCAAAGAAGGATTGATTAAAAAAGTGTATTGGCCAAGTTCAATAGCTGTATTTGGGCCAACTACGCCAAGTATATTAACTCCACAATACACTGTAATGGAGCCCAATACCATTTATGGTATAAGCAAACAAGCTGGAGAGCGTTTTTGCGAATATTATTTCCAAAAATACAATGTAGATGTTCGTAGCATTCGTTACCCTGGTTTAATTGGCCATAAATCGGCACCGGGTGGAGGAACTACCGATTATGCAGTACATATTTACCACGAAGCCATAAAAAATGGCAAATACACTTGTTTTTTAAATGAGCATACTACCTTACCTATGATGTATATGCCTGATGCTTTAAAAGCAACTATTAACTTAATGGAAGCGCCTGCAGAGCAAGTTAAAATTAGAAGTAGTTATAATATAGCAGGTATGAGCTTTAATCCATTGGAAATTGCAGCATCTATTCAAAAACACATACCTAGTTTTGCCATTGATTTTGCACCAGACTTTAGACAAGCCATAGCCGATAGTTGGCCAAAAAGCATTAACGATGCAGAAGCAAGAGCACATTGGGGCTGGCAGCCAGATTTTGACTTACAAAAAATGACTGACGACATGATGCTAAACTTAAATAAACTGTATAAACAATCAGTATAACAATAAAAAAGGTTGCCAAATGGCAACCTTTTCTGGTTTTCGAAATAGGCTTTTTACAAACTCACTAACGTAAGAATTAGTTAATCGTTAGTGAAATATAAATCTTTTTTGCAAGTGATAGCGTCTTTTGAGTGGGGATGGCATTCAGCATATTTTTTCCAATTATTTTCTAACTTTATTTCTTTATTGGCAAAATTGATGTAGATAAATGCTGGATTTGATTTTTCACTATCTTTTTTTTGCTGTTCTTTTGATCTTCCTGATGGACATGGACTTTCCCAGCTCAATTCAATTTCATAATGTCCGTTGCTGTCTGTTGAAATAGTTTTAATCTTAGTGCCAAATTTTACAGTGAAAGTAGCATTTTTTAAAACTGTTTTGTCAAATGAATAGGCTATACCTTTAATGAAGTATGTTCCGGCACAACCCTTAGCAAAGGCTTCTGTTGTTAGGGAAACAAATAGTAAAATTGTTAGGATATTCAAAATTGTTTTCCATTTAACAAAATTGTTTTTACATGTTAACTGCATAGTTTTATTTGAGTGTTTTAGTAAATGAAGGAATCGAAACTTAGGTATTCATTGTAACAAAAGTACTTAGAAGAATATATTTTCCCAAGCCACAAAATAGTCATACTTCTCAACGAATGATATTTTTATTTAAATTCGATATAAACTTTATCTTTTATTAAAACAGGTTCTTCTATAGGCCAACTGCCATTAGTAATGCAAAGATTAGTTCTTTCTTCTGTTTGATCATTATTAAGTTTAAACAACTCTGTGTGATTGTTAATTACATTGGAAGTGGCCACAAATGAATCACTTACTAAATCATTTTTATCTAAATGGATTATCATGTAAAAGCCGCATTTACTTCCATACAAGTTGGTAATTATTCCCGTCATACTTGATTTAATTCCGTTTATTTCAACTTTTTTTGAACTAAAATCATCAAAAATTCTTACTTTTTGTCCTGCCTCTGGAATATAGTCTAACCTTCTATATATGCTATCTGGAATGAAGGAAATATTAGTAATCAGACCTTCGTTTAACTGAAATTCGGAGTAATGTGCTTTACCATTTTCCATCCTTGAATAGAATCTTATCATGTTATCATCAACCCAATAATCAAAACTAAGGTTGCTTTTTTTATTAAAGTCAAATATGAGCTGATCATCTGTAAGGATTTTGTTTTTTAAGGATCGTATTCTTAATTGAGAGACAAATGAATCAGAAACGGAGGTGCCATAAATAAAATAATTAATGGTGTCATTACCACTTATTTTTGAAAAGGCGCAATTTCTATAATACTTTATTTTAGAATTTGAATCTAATAAAAGAAGGCCTTGAATTTTTGAATTTAAACTTTCTCCAAAATTAAGGTTACAGTTAGTAAATCTCTCATATCTTCCTTTTGAGTTAAAGTAGTCAACTAAAACCTGTTTATTTTGGACTTTATTTTCTAATGAATTACAGCTTAATAGCATTACCAAAATAGAAAATTTGAAAAACTTATAGGATTGATTTATACTAAAAAATTGCTTCATTTTTTTGTTATAAAAAAGGTTTATTTTCATTATGCATTTCATATATTTAGGTTTCTTGAATACAGTAAATATTTTTTGAAATTTGACTAATGTTTGAATGTTTGGTTTATTGGAGGGTTTGGGATAGAAATTTGTTAAGCAACCTTTAAAATTTGATAGAGCCAAAAAGTTTCCGCTAACAGAAATACCCAACTTTTAGAAAACAAGGTACTTTCAATGGTAGTTATTTTCAATCCATTCTTTTGGTATTCCATTCTTTGTTAAAAAATTGTATGTCTTTTTTTTCTTTTGTCGCCATACCCGTTTATTCTTTTTATCAAACAAATAAACTCGGCCATGATATAAGCAATTACCACCCAAATAGTACTTCGCTTTTATATAGCTAAGATACTCCCAAATTAGTAGCTCTTTTAAAGATATTTCACCTCGAAACTGACCTGCAAAATCAAAGTTTATCGAATCAAAGTTTTGTGATATGCTTTTTAGTTTTTCAAATGCTAGGTTGTCATCCACGGCTAATATTTCAATAAAAGCATAATATTTCAAATTAACAGATGAATCATTAAAATAATCGGTAAAAGATTCTAAACCTATTGCTGCTTTAAGTGAGTCAACATTTTGATAAGTTTCTGATAGGTAACCATAACAACCAATATATTTAGATTGAACATAACGAGATGATTTAATTTTCAAGTAAAGTCTATTGATTAAGTAGTTTGTCGAATCTTTAGTCTGTCCTAGAATGGGTTGTCCCCAAATTAGAAAAGCAAATACAATTGATAATAGTCTCATTGATTTATTATTACCACTCGGTAAATATTTACTACGAATTATTATTTCCAAATATATTTCTTTTAATTTATAATAGTTAATTTTCTCAATTGATACCTCCTTTAACGTGTGATTTATGCAACACTTTAAATAATTATGTAATAAGTTATATGTTTATTTAAGCCACTTTTGGAGCAAACAAGAACAACATGGCAACACAATTTTTACATATTTCAGCAAAAGTTTTATTGGTTATTTGGGCTTTTGGCTTTTTCTTTTTTGGCGCGGGTGTTTTCATTCATTTGTTGCTCATTTTAGTGGTGGGTTCCTTAATAGCTCGGTATGTTATAGGAAGAAAAATAGTAGGAAATACTAAAAAAGTAAAACCAACTAAATTAATAACTTATAAATTTAACAATACATCAAAATGAAAAAGAAGACTTTGAAAACCATAAATACCATTGAAACCATTAACTTGTTAGAGAAAAAAACATATCAAGATTTTAATGGAGAAAAACCCAATGCGAATGATCCTAATCAAATAGCAGGTTCACCTAAAAAAATTACCAAGGCAGGTATTAAGTTAAATAAAAAGAATACCAAGGTTAAATAATGGCATTTAAACTTAAACATTTGGGTAAACTTTTTAAAGATAGTTTTGAAGCTTGGATCAATATAGATCCATTTAGAGAAAGCGCAATTATAGCCTACTACGCCATTTTTAGCATTCCAGGTTTGTTGCTTTTAATAGTTACCATTATGGGCTATTTTTTCGGTAATGAAACCGTAAATAATGATCTCATTCATGAAATATCGAAAAGCATGGGGGCAAGCACTGCCGATCAAATTAGCCAAATATTAGAAAAAGCCAACGAATCAAAAGCTACACTTTGGGGCTCTATAGTGGGTGTAATTATTCTATTAATTGGCGCTACAGGTGTTTTTGTTGAATTACAAAAAACACTCAATGTAATTTGGCAAGTTAAAACAGTGTCTCAAAAAGGTATTTTACCTATTTTAAAAGCAAGGTTATTTTCGTTTGGATTAATATTGGCTATTGCTTTTTTGTTAACTATTTCATTGGTTATCTCTACCGCCATAGCTGCCATGAGCAATTGGATAAAAGTGGATACTTCACCTTTTATGATTTCAGTTTTTAGCATCATTAATTTTTTATTATCGCTTGCAGTAATTTCATTTTTGTTTGCATTGATGTTTAAAGTTTTACCAGATGCTGAAATAAAATGGAAGCAGGTTTGGTTAGGTTCATTAATAACCGGTATATTATTTACCATTGGAAAAACTGCGCTTGCTTATTATTTTGGAAAAGCAAATCCAGCCTCGGTTTATGGCGCTGCTGGTTCGGTTATATTAATTTTATTATGGGTTTCTTATTCCTCTATTATTATGTTTTTTGGAGCAGAGTTTACTTACGTGTATGCTAAATCATATTCTGGCACAGTTGCACCAACCAAAATTGCAACAGCAACTGAATAATCAAGAATCACTAACTAAATATTTTAATAGATTTTTTTGAATTGTGGTTATTTTATTTTGAGTTTTTCCCAAATACCTTCTTCTTTCAGTTGTTTTATCCATTCAGATAATTTCTGTGTTTTATCAAGAGTAACAAAAGCTGCTTGGGTTATTCATCAAAATTCAATTTTAAGTTATACATTGGTTTGTTTCCTTTAAAAAGATAACCCTATTATTTAGCAACAAGGTTTGGGTTATTAGCTAAAGGCTTTTTATAGACTCAAAAGTAATATACTATCGAGTTATGATAATATTTTTAATTTTTTTTATCAATAACGGGGGCGTATAAGAATGCAAAATTGAAAAAGCGGTTAATAACCAACCAATACATGAAAGTGTTAGGTTTGGTATTTGTTTGGAGGTTGGTTGTTCGTTAAGGTTATATGTTACAGTTTCGTTGAAGGCTGGTAGCAAAGCTAGTAAAATCATCATGAGTCCAATAATTACTCCAATAATTGAAATGTAAAAGTTTTTTGTCCACCAAGAATTAAGCTTGCTGTAAAGTCTAATTGGAAGACCAATAATTAAACAAATTAAAATGGTTAAGCCCGATAATAAGAATGCTATAATTGGTTGAAAAAACATAAGACCTAAAATTCCATCAAAACCAAAATCGTTATCAAGAAGTGCAAAAAACATATAAATACAAAAAGTGGTAATAAAAGTATACAAGATTTGAATTTTTATTATTGAATTTATTTTGGTTTTGCTCATTGTGCCTTTATTACTTAATTTTTGCTTGAAATTAGTTTGTAGAATAACCTTAGTTTTATGCTATTTCAAATATAAAAAATCATTCAATTATTGCTAATTGAAAGCCTTGTTATTCAAAGGTTGGCTTAATGTTTTCTTTTCTCAACACATCTGCAAAGGCATAAAGTTTTTTGGTTATACTTTCTTCAGATAGGGTTTTATTTATTTCAATTTCTACCAATATTCCTTCAAATTCAAATATGGCATTTAAGTCTTTAAATATTTTAGCCAGAGATTTATAACGTTCTTTTTCAATTGGAATAATATCCACTTTAAAATTAAAGAAAAGTCTATTAAAATGATAAGGTACAGTATAAGTTCTTACCGTAAATTCTCCTATTTTACCTTGCATTTCGTAATGCGTTAGCTTGTGTTTATTTTCACTGTTAATTATTACAATAGTAAATTGATTTTTTATAAAGAAGTTTTGCAAGTATTGATTATTTAAGTAATCAAGTCTTTTTTTAAATATAAAAAAATAGTCTAAAACAATAGCTAACAGAACTATAATAACTACGAAACAAATATTAAAGAGTATTGAATATAACATGCACTCAAGTCCACTTTCCAAGTTATTAGTGAATGCAACTACAACAGAAAATAATAGTCCTAGCAACCCAATAGAAATGAATAAAATTTTAGTCCAAAAAATTATTTTTTGTTGGTTTAAGTTTAAAAATTCTTTCATGTAGTTTGTCAAATGGTTATTCGCTGATTTATTTATTTGCCGACTATTTTATGATTAAATAATAGCTAGTTATAAGTCTCATTTTTATATCAAACTTTAGGATAGTTCTTTTTTTATCAATTCAATAAAGCTGCGTTTTATTTTTATCAATATCATTGCTATAAATGCTCCTAATATCAAACCTACCGAAACAAATGCAATTCTATTTAAAATGCTTGGATTGTTTATACTGTTTACGGTTACTTGGTCTGAAATTAGAAAAGCTAATAGCATAAGTATAAAAAGTGCTGCTATTAGTTTAAATATAGGCTTTAGTTTTATATCAAATACTAGGTTATTGTCGTCTGTTAGTTTTCCTTTAGCTATATAGGCAATATTTTTTAACACAATTACATCGTTTTTTACTGCTGCTTCTATATGTGTATATTGGTTAAGTAAAAAAGAAGATTTGCCTTCATTTATTTTTATCACCCAACTTTGTAATTCCTGTTGGTTAAGTTTATGGTTAATAATGATTGGCATTGATTTTTTGTATGGTTATATTTTCTATAAGCATTTAACTTTTTCGAGTCTTTTCCTTGCTAAAATAATATTGCAAAGTTGAAATTTATTTAATATAAGGCGTTTAAATTTACATAATCTATTATAAAAAAAAGTGCGGGAAAACTTTGTCAAAGTTTTAAACTTTGACAAAGTTTAATTCAAGATTCAAATTAATCATGAGGTTATTAATTGAACCAATCAATGACATCACGCTTAGGCCGAAAAAACATCTGCTATCAACCATGGTTTATGGTCCATTAGCTATCAACTGACAACCATCAACTGACAACTAACAACCTAAAACTATCTCAAAATAATGCGTTTAAAATCTCTATCTACTTTAAATTTAACAGTGCCAACGGCCAAGTTCTTTTCAGTTACTTTATGGCTTTTTCCATCTACCACAAACTCAGTGCAAGTAAATGGTAACCCATGAACTACTACTTTAAACGTTTTATTGCTTTCAAAAGCACCTTCTAAAATATGAGAAAGGATTAAATTTTTACTGTTTCCTTTTACATAAAATTTATGTAGGTTATATAATCCCATGCGGTAGCCGTAATTGTCGCCTGCATCTTCGTAAAGGTAACTAATTACTTCTTTTTCCTTATTGAAATAAACATGTAAAGTGGTTTCTAAAACATCTAACTCGCCTACATATTGTTGTTTTGGCCATTGTGGAATAACTGCACCAGCTTTAATAAATACAGGCATTCTATCAAGTGGGCAACCAATTAAATGTTCTTTTCCACCAATATATTCATGGTCGTTCCAAATATTAAACCAACGTCCTCTTGGTAAATAAACAGTGCGTTCGGTAATTCCAGGGCGCATTACAGGGCAAACCAAAATATGGTCACCAACTGCAAACTCATCGTTACGGTAAAGGGTTTCTGTGTCGGTTTGGTCAATAAATGCCAACGGACGTAAAATAGGAGTTCCAAACTTACTGTTTTGCCAAAATGCAGTGTACATGTAAGGCAATAATTGGTAACGTAAATGAATGAATTTTTTTACAATGTATTCGTATTTGGTTCCAAAACTCCAAGGTTCTTGGTCAAACTTAGTTTCGTTACCAGCACTATGTGTTCTGAAAAACGGATGGAAAGCAGCTAATTGAACCCAACGTGTATACAATTCACCATCAGGTTCGCCTATAAATCCGCCTACATCGCTTCCGCAAAAAGATACACCCGAAATATTTAATCGTAAGCATTGTTGACTAGCTATCCATAAATGCTCCCAAGTAGCAATGTTATCTCCTGTCCATACACTTGAATAACGTTGCAAACCACTGTATCCTGAACGAGTAATTACAAACGGACGCAAAGGTTGTAAATAGCGTTTAATACCTTTTTGAGTAGCTCTGGCCATTTGCATACCATATACATTATGCGCTTTTCTGTGGCTACATGGGTTTCCATCGTAATCATGGCGCACATCCTCAGGGAAAGTGCCAATTTCAAAAACAGCAGGTTCGTTCATATCGTTCCAAACTCCGCGCACGCCCGCTTCAATTAAACCTTTAAATAAACCACTCCACCATTCACGCACTTCTGGATTGGTAAAATCGGGGAAATGACATTTACCCGGCCAAACATCGCCTTCCATTAAAGTGCCATCTGCTCTTTTACAAAAATAATCTTTAGCAATGGCTTCCTGCCAAACCCAGTAATCTTTATCTATTTTTATTCCTGGGTCAATAATTACTACCGTTTTAAATCCATCTGCCGAAAGTTCACTGATCATTTTTTTAGGGTCAGGAAAATATTCCTTGCTCCAAGTAAAACAACGGAAACCTTCCATGTAATCAATGTCTAAATAAATGGCATCGCATGGAATTTTTCGTTTCCTAAATTCAGAGGTGATTTCACGTACTTTACTTTCGGGGTAGTAACTCCATTTACATTGATGGTAACCTAAACTCCACATTGGCGGTAGTTCGGGCGTTCCAGTTAAACTAGCATATTGTTCTACTACTTTTAATAAATCTGGTCCGTAAATAAAGTAATAATTCATTTCGCCACCTCGCGCATAAAAGCTTAATATATCAGGATTTCCTTTTCCAAAATCAAAAATGGTACGGAAAGAGTTGTCGTAAAAAATACCATATCCAATTTCGCCTTTGCTATGCACACCCATAAAAAACGGAATATTTTTATACAATGGGTCTTGGTCTTTTTGAAAACCATAAGTATCCATACCATAGTTTTCAAAATATTTACCACGTAAGTTCATTTCGGTTGGCTTATCGCCCATACCATAAAAGTACTCGTCTGGCTGAATTTTTTTGCTGCAATAATTTATTTTACCACCTTTTACCAAATAATGTTGCCAATGAAAACCTGCTTCATCTTCACTAATAATATTATTTTGCCTGTCAAGCATGGTAATTTTCATGTTTTCCTTGCTTATTTTGGCAGTAATTGATTGTGTTTGGATATAATAAAAACCGTCATCTTCATAAAAATGAAGTTCTACTAACTTTTCGTCAAAATATTTGCTAACAGCATAACTAAAATCTTTTTGAAAAAAACCATCAGCTGCATATCTAAATCTGATGATTTTATCGGTCATTACCCTGGCCTCTAAAATGGTTTCGCTAGTGGTGAAAATAAAAAAATTACCTTCTTTTTTTACATCTATTATGGCGTCCGGATAAAATTTGCTGGAGTATTTTGTCTGTGTAAGCATTGGTTTGAATGTAGTATTTTAAAAACAACACAATAAAATAAATAATTGAAAAAATAACTAAAAAAGTTATCAAGATTTAATAATCAGTTGTTTAATTTAAAAATAATATCAAAACATTTTGTTGTTTGAAACATAATTAAATATATTGCTAAGTAGAATTTTAAAATATTGAATTAATTAATTTACATGCAAAAACGACCTAAAGTATTGATGTTTGGCTGGGAGTTTCCCCCAGTAATTAGTGGCGGCTTGGGTGTAGCCTGCTTAGGATTATGCAAGGCGCTTTCGCCTTTGGCTGATGTAAAAATGATTATTCCCAAAAGTGTTCCCGATTTTAAAATTCCTAATATTGAATTGATAGGGTTAAATGCTTTCAGCAGAGAACAATTGCGCGAAATTTTTAGTAAGAGAAGCAAACATGGAGACCATGGTTTAAACTCACATCAGGTTAACGCTGGTGTAAATCCGTATGCTAAAATTGATAACCACGAATCAATTAACCAAAAATTTTACGAAGTTTATAACAATAATATTGAACCTTTTGAAATAGATGCGTTATATGCTGGTGATGTAATAAAAAAAGCCATTGAGTTTTCGCGTATTTCGGTTCAATATGCACTTACCCAAG
This sequence comes from Bacteroidota bacterium, assembly GCA_027484685.1. Lineage (GTDB taxonomy): Bacteria > Bacteroidota > Bacteroidia > UKL13-3 > UKL13-3 > JAAFJM01. Next base: position 34,156 of record JAIXSO010000031.1, on the reverse strand, counting down.
AGTTTGATGTAATTCATGCACACGATTGGATGACTTTTTTACCTGCCATTGAATTAAAAATGCTCACAGGTAAACCAATGGTTTTGCATGTGCATTCAACAGAATATGATCGCTCGGGTGCCGATAGCAGAAATTGGGTTTACGACTTGGAAAAACGTGCCATGCAATTGGCTGATAAAGTTATTCCTGTAAGTCATTACACTGGCAGTATTTGCAATAAGCATTATGGCATACCTGAATATAAAATTACAGCCATTCATAATGGCGTTGAAACGGTAAAACATACTGTAAAAGATAGTCCGCATAAGGATAAATTAATTATTTTCTTTGGACGAATAACCATGCAAAAAGGCCCTGAGTTTTTTGTTGAGGCTGCTCGCATTGTATTACAACACCATAAAAATGTAAAATTTGTAATGGCTGGCAGTGGCGATTTACACAAACCATTGATTGAAAAAATTGCTTCATTTGGTTTAGGTGATAAATTTTACTTTACTGGTTTTTTAAATAAACAAAAGTTAAATGAATTATTAGCCATAAGCGATGTGTATTGTATGCCAAGTATGAGCGAGCCTTTTGGCCTTAGCGCGGTAGAGGCTGTTCAATATGGATTACCTGTAATTATGAGTAAAACAAGTGGAGCAGGAGAGGTGCTAAGCAGTGCTTTAAAAATAGACTTTTGGGATACGCATAAATTGGCTCAATACATGATAGCTTCGCTTGATTACAAAGGATTAAGTACCGAAATGGTAGATAAAGCAAACGAAGACCTGAAACACATCACTTGGGAAAATACAGCCTTAAAAGTAATGGAAGTGTATGAGTCTGTTATGAGTTAATAGAGTTGGTTTGTTAATAAAGTTAATAAAGTTAATAAAGTTAATAGAGTTAATAGAGTTAATAGAGTTAATAGAGTTAATAGAGTAGCAATTCAACCATACAACAATTCAGCAATACAACAATTAAACAATTTCACCAATCATAAATCAAAAATATACTCCTATGCCATCAATTTGTTTTTATTTTCAAGTACATCAGCCATATCGTTTAAAAGAATATACTTTCTTTGATATTGGCAATAACCATCATTATTACGATGATGAAAAAAACAGACAAGTGTTAGATAAGGTAAGCGAACGCTGCTATTTGCCTACTAATAAATTAATGCTTGATTTAATAAAAAAGCACAAAGGCGAATTTAAAATTAGTTATGCCATTAGTGGTGTGGCTTTGGAGCAATTTGAAACTTGGCGACCTGATGTATTGCAAAGTTTTAAAGATCTTGCAGCTACAGGCTGTGTGGAGTTTATTAGCGAAACTTATTACCACTCGTTGGCTTATATTTTTAGTAAAGATGAGTTTGTAAAGCAAGTTGAAAAACACAAAGCATTGCTAAAAAAGCATTTTAATTATACGCCTAAAGTATTTAGGAATACTGAATTGCAGTATAATAATGAATTAGCCAAATTCATTGAAGATTTAGGTTACGAAGGCATTATTTGCGAAGGAGTTGATAGACTTTTAAAAGGTAGAACACCTAACTATTTGTACAAAGCGCCAAATGTTACCAAAATAAAATCGTTGCTTAAAAATTATCAACTTAGCGATGATATAGCTTTTAGATTTAGTAACCGAGGCTGGGAAAGTTGGCCTTTAACAGCCGATAAATTTGCTAGTTGGTGTCATGCTGTTGCAGGGCATGGCGAAACCATTAACTTGTTTATGGATTACGAAACTTTTGGCGAACACCAATGGGCCGAAACTGGTATTTTTGATTTTATGTGGCACATGCCTGAGTATATTTTAAAACACAAAGATTTTACTTTTAAAACACCTTCGGAAACAGTGGCGGCTTACCCAGTTAGAGATGAGTATGATGCGCATGATTTAACCAGTTGGGCCGATATGGAACGCGATTTATCAGCTTGGCTTGGAAACCCAATGCAAGATGAAAGCATAGCAAAAATTTATTCAATAGAAAAAAGAGTTTATGCTACTGCCGATAAAGCCATTATAGATACTTGGCAAAAAATGCTAACCAGCGATCATTTTTACTATATGTGTACCAAGTTTTGGAGCGATGGCGATGTTCATAAATATTTTAGTCCTTATGAAAGTCCTTACGATGCTTATATTTATTTTATGAATTCGTATAGCGATTTTTTAATGGAGCTTGATAAGTTTGAAGCTAAAAAAACTAAGTAAATGTAAAGAGGCTGTCCTTAAAAAAGGCAGCCTCTTTGTGTTATATCATCTAAGAAAATTGTATATATTCAACTTTGGCAGAATACTAAACCACATAGAACATAGAAACATAGTTATAAACTTTGTTTCTATGTTCTATGTGGTACAAAAACAAAAAATACTAAGTTTTTATGGTTCTAAATCAATTAAAAATTGTGTACAAACTTCTTTCACTGTTTGCTCCACAGGCTTAAACTGAAATTGAAGCGTTTGTATGATTTTACTATTGTTGTAATAATACTCCTTTTGCGAAGCCCTAGCAGTTTCTTTAGTTAAACTGAAGTTAGATAGTTTTAAAAAACGTACTATGGCAAATACTCGCCAAGCTATTTCGCTTAAAAATGGGGTGATTTTAAATTTAGCAGGTTTCACTTGTAAGTATTTAGCCATAGTGAAAAATAAGTGCCTAATACTAACACTTTCGCTCACCAAAATATAACGTTGTCCAAAAATATTTTGTTCCATTAATTGATAACAAACCTTGGTAATATCTTGCACATCAATATAACCATTAACGCCAGTGGTGTAAAATGGCATTCCTTTATAAACAGAATTAAACAATACAATTGAGCCTTTGGTAAAATCGCCATAACCTAAAATTACGCCAGGATTTACTACACAAACATTTAGCCCTTCTTCCTTAGCACGCCATACTTCCATTTCGGCTTTGTATTTACTGATGGCATAATTGCTGTTTAAATTGCTGTTTTCCCATTTGCAGTTTTCATCAATGGTAGCTCCACTTATACTTCGGCCAATCGCGGCTATGGAACTTATAAAACAAAACTTTTCAACTTTATTTTGCAATGCAAGGTTTACCATATTGGCTGTGCCTTCTACATTGGTTTTATCCATTTTTTCTTTGTCGGCTGCTGCAAAACTTACCATAGCAGCGCAATGATATATTTCTGTAACTCCAGAAAAAGCTTCTTCAAGTTGCGGAATATCTAAAATGTCGGCTTCTGCCCAATTAATTGATTGGAACAATGCGTTTTTTGCATCAGTACTAAAATGCTTGAAATAGTAATTAAATATTTTTTCAAACTCAGCCAAACTAGCTGATTTACGCTTTATTAGCTTTATTTTTTTTTGATGCTGTAGCAAATAACAAGCTATATGAGCACCTAAAAATCCTGTTGAACCGGTTACTAAAATCACTGTTTGTGGATATGTTTATTTTATATGCCAACAAATTAATGAGTTTTGAAGCAAATAGCTACCATTAAATAAACTTTTATTTAAAATAAAATGTAGTTCTTAAAAATAAAACCATGGAATTTTTAAAACCAATCCCTTCTGAAATAGTTCAGTTTTTAGCAGCTAATTGCAGCACTAAAAGCATTTATAATCATACTTCATTTACTTATAATTTCGAAAATTTAAGCCAATTTCAAATAGCTATTTTGGGCGTTTGCGATGATAGGTTAAATCCTCAATTTGAAGGTTCGGCTTTGGCTGCTAATCAAATTAGAAAAGAATTTTACCAATTAATTAAACATAGGGCCGATGTGCGTTTGGTTGATTTAGGAAACATTGAAGCCGGAAATACCATTAACGATACTTATTTTGCGGTAAGGCAAACCATTGAAGCGCTTTTAAAACAAAAAGTGTTGTGTTTGGTAATTGGCGCAAGCGAAGATTTTATTTACCAACAATACGCTGCTTACGAAAGTACCCATTTTAATATGAATGTACTTTTGACCGATGCTAGGGTGGCTTTAAAATTTGATGATGATAATGAGTTAAATTCAGGTTATTTAAGCCGAATAATTGCGCATCCTAAAAATTATTTATTCAACGTGGCCCACATTGGGCATCAAAGTTATTTTGTAGAGCCAGAAAGTTATGATGCTTTTGAACGCATGAATTTTGATATGCTGCGTTTAGGAATTTTTAGAAATAAAATAAAAGACATTGAACCTTTTTGCCGCAATGCAGATATGATGGCTTTTAATATGTCGGCTATAAAAGCAGCAGATGCACATGGGCAAAATACACCTTCGGCTAACGGATTTTTGGGCGAAGAGGCTTGCCAAATAGCGCGATATGCTGGTATGAGCAACGACTTAAAAAGTTTTGGCATTTATAATGTAAATCCTAAAAACGATTTAAATAACTTAACCAGTCAGCTAGTGGCACAAATGTTATGGTATTTTATGGATGGATTAGGTAGCAGAAAAACTGAATATCCAACCAAAGAAAGTAACGATTACATGGTTTATTATACCAGCATTCAAGGAACTTACGATATTACTTTTTACAAAAACTTGTTGAGCGATAGGTGGTGGATGGAAGTGCCATATCCAAAGGATAGAAGCAATAACAAAGGTTCGTTTATGGTGCCTTGCAATTACAGCGATTACCAAACTGCTTTAGCCGATGAAATTCCTGATAGATGGATTAAGGCTTTCCAAAAATTGATATAATTTTTTTGAATGGATAAATACACTTTTTTTCAAAATGTGTTTGATGTAGTTAGGCAAATTCCCTACGGAAAAGCAACAAGTTATGGAGCAATTGCTAAATATTTAGGTAGCGCCAAAAGTAGCCGCATGGTAGGTTATGCCATGAATGCAAGCCACCAAGTAATTCCACCAATTCCAGCTCATAGAGTGGTAAATAGAAATGGTTTACTAACTGGTAAACACCATTTTGGCGGAAACACCATGCAAGAATTGTTAGAAGCCGAAGGTTTTACAATTGAAAATAACCAAATTCAAAATTTTGATAAACACTTTTGGGATCCAAATGTGGAGTTGGTTTTGTGAATTAGTAATTATTTTTCACAAAAGAATTTAGCAACCCACTATCCTTAGAGTTAGCGAAGCGCTCTATGGATTTACAATGAAATGAAGTGTCTCTGACACGGGTTGTTAAAAACATTAGTTTTAAAAATAAATATAGTAATATCGAGTTGCAAACTCTATTTTCATTTTAGATTCAAAAAAAAATTCTATTTGAAAACTAGTTACTTAAACCATAAAAAAGGAGGTTGAAATATTAATACTTCAACCTCCTTTTACTGTTTTATAATTCTAATTTATGAATTCTTTTTATTGGAATTACTACTCCTTGTTTTAAAATAACTCTTTCTTCTGTTAAGCCCCAAACAGTGGTATCAACCATGCGCTTTTTGGTATTGTCTTCAAAATATATTTTTATTTTAAAATGCTCTAAATTTCCCAACGAAAGTGCTTTGTTTAAGTTATCGGTTCTTTCTTTAATTTTCTCAGCATCTTTTAAAACTTCTTCGTGCGGAAATTTTAGTGCCTCGATTGCTTCTTTTTCAATAATTTCAAATGAAGTATCCATAATTGATTGAATGGTTTTTTATATTGTTATGTCAAATGTAGAGTTTGAAATGATATTTACTAATTTAATTGCTAATTTTTAATACAAATATTTTATTAGTAAATAAATCAAATATTTAAATTTTAAATAGCTCATTTTTCATTAAAACTTATTTGTTTGCATAATGTTTTAAATTATACTTGAATAAAGGTATTAGTTAAGTAAAATTTTCGTCTTGAGTTTTCATAAAAACATATCGTTTCCGCATGTAATGCAGCTAATAAGTAAGGGCGAGGGAGAGCAATTGGATTTTAAAAAAACCATTTCTTCGGCCAATAAAATAGCTAAAACCATGGCAGCTTTTGCTAACCACAAAGGCGGAACTTTATTAGTTGGAGTTAATGATAATAAAACCATTTCTGGAGTAAAAAGCGAAGATGAAAAATACATGCTTGATTTGGCGGCTAGTTTTTACTGCAAACCCGAAATAAAAATACAGCTAATAGAGTGGGAGATAGGCGGTAAAACTGTTATTGAATGTGTTATTCCTGAAGGAAACGACAAGCCTTATTATGCCAAAGATGAAGATGGAAAATGGTGGGCTCACATTCGCGTAGCTGATAAAACTTTATTGGCTAGTAAAATTGTATTAGATGTTTTAAAACGACAAACCAATAATACCAATACTTTTATAGCCTATAGTAAGCACGAGCAAGGTTTGTTACAATATTTAAATACCAATAATAAAATTACTTTAAAGGAAGTATCAAAATTGCTCAATATAGGCCGTTGGCGAGCTCAAAAAATGTTGATTAACTTAGTGAGTGCAGGTATTTTACGCTCTCATACTACCGAAAAAACTGAGTTTTTTACTTTGAGTTAGGTGGATAAAGTTAGTAGTTAATAAAGTTGATAAGTGATTGGGTTCATGAGTTAATAAAGTTGGTAAGAGTTAAAATTCTTAGGTGAAATAAATAAAAGTAATTTCCACTTTGATTTACCATTTATTTGATAAATGAAAACTCGCTGTACACAATTTTACCACACCGTTCTAATATCTTGTTGGTATTACTTATTTTGCGCCTCATTTGAAAACACACGAAATGTATATGCAGCGTTGTATTGAATTAGCGCTAAATGGTGCTGGTTCAGTATCGCCCAATCCTTTGGTGGGCTGCGTAATTGTTCATAATCAAACCATTATTGGCGAAGGTTGGCACCAACAATTTGGGCAAGCTCATGCCGAGGTAAATGCTATTCAGTCGGTTAAAGATAAAAGTTTACTAAAAGACGCTACTTTATATGTAAACTTAGAACCTTGCAATCATTTTGGGAAAACACCGCCTTGTGCCGATTTATTGGTAACCTATCAGTTAAAAAGTGTGGTAGTTGGCATGGTTGACCCTTACGAAAAGGTGGCGGGTAATGGTATAAAAAAACTACAAGATGCGGGAATTGAAGTTACATTAGGTGTATTAGAAAATGAATGTAAATTTTTAAACAGACGTTTTATAAAATTTGTTACCCAACAAAAGCCTTATGTAATTTTAAAATGGGCCCAAACTTGGAACGGATATATTGCTCCTGATGCTACTAAGCTAAGTGCTGAGGATTTCGAAAATCAAAGGCATATTACCGATAGGATAGTTCAAAAATTGGTTCATAAATGGCGCACACAAGAAGATGCCATTATGGTGGCTACCAATACCGCTTTATTTGATAATCCAGCTTTAAATGCGCGAGAATGGCCAGGAAGAAATCCAGTAAGGGTTTTATTAGATAAAAATCTGCGTTTGCCAGCTGATTTAAAATTATTTGATAAAAGCACACCAACAGTCGTATTTACACAAAAACAAAAACCAAGTGAAGTGAATTTAACTTTTATTCAGCTTGATTTTAGTAAAAATTGGCTGGACGAAATGTTAACTCATTTATATAAGCTCAACATTCAAAGCTTAATTATAGAAGGTGGTTCACAGTTTTTAAATGCAGTAATAGCAAGTAAAATTTGGGATGAAGCCATTGTGTTTTCATCGCCTAAAACCATAAACGATGGTATAAAAGCACCTTTAATTTATGGTAATAAAATACAGCAAGAAGATATAGATGGCATTAACATGCAAGTTCTTCTAGCTACTCACTAATTATTCAAATTACTAAATGATATTTTTAATTTTAAGCATTATTGCTTCCACCATTACGGTTAGTTTTTTTAAAATTTTTGAACGTGTAGGTGTAAATACATTACAGGGCATTATTTTTAATTATATAACCTGTGCCATTTTAGGCAATTTAATTACAAACGAAACGCCCGTAATTACTACCGATTTTTATAATCAACCTTGGTTTCCATACACGCTATTATTAGGTTTTCTTTTCATAAGTATATTTTTTGCCATTGGCGAAACCAGTCAGAAAATGGGAGTTTCGGTGAGCATGGTTTCTGCCAAACTTTCGGTGGTAGTTCCTATTGTTTTTGCATTGTTGTTTTTTAGCGAAAGTTTAACTGTTTTTCAAATTTCGGGTATTGCATTGTCATTATTAGCAGTTTATTTCATCAGTCAAAAACATAATGATGGTTCAACTAAAACAAAAAATATTTGGATTTTGCCAGCCATTGTTTTTATTGGTAGTGGCATTATTGATACTACTCTAAATTTAATTCAAAAACGTTTTATACCGGCTGTTAGCGAGGCTTATGTTATCACTACAGTTTTTAGTATTGCATTTGTTTTAGGTGCTGTTTTTTTAACCTATTTGGTAATTTTTAAAAACGAAAAAGTGGCGTTTAAAAATGTGTATTGGGGTATATTTTTAGGTATTCCTAATTATTTCAGCATGTTGTTTTTAGTAAAAACTTTGAGCTATTTTCCTACTGCTAGCGCTACCATTTTTCCAATTAATAATATTGGCATTGTGGCGGCAAGTACTTTGGTTTCGGTATTGTTTTTTAAAGAACAACTCAATACTAAAAACATAATCGGCCTAACATTATCTTTGATTGCCATTGCTTTAATTTCTATACAATTTTAAAAATCATTTATGTTATTTACCGATACTTATTTAACCATAACCCAACCTGCTACAGGCGAGTTTAAGGACAAAGGCAGTAAGTTTTTAGGTTTTGCGTATCCAATAAAAACGGAGGATGAAGGAAAAGAAATTGTAAAACAACTTAAAAAAGAACATCCACAAGCCAATCACCATTGCTGGGCTATGATAATTGGCGCAGGTAAAGAGTTTCAAAAAAGCTCCGATGACAGAGAGCCTGCTAATACTGCTGGAAAACCTATTTTAAGAGCTATTTTGCAAAAAGATTTAACCAATGTAATGGTAGTGGTGGTTAGGTATTTTGGTGGAAAACTATTAGGAGTACCTGGTTTAATTAATGCTTATCATGAAGCTGGAGTTGCTGCCTTGCTAAATGCAAATGTGGTTGAAAAACAAGTGATTGAGCAATATCAAGTGGAAGCTGATTTTCATTTGCACAATCAATTGTATAAGGTTGGTAAAAATAATGGCATTAAGGTGTATCCTAATGATTATTTAAATACAAACTCTTTTATATTTGAAGTAAGAAAACTAAAAGCAGATGATATAAAGAAGCAATTGAAAGATGCTGGTATCACTGAAATAAAATTTATACAAACATTATGAAAAAACTAGCCATTGTTTTAGCTTTATTAATTGGTCAATTGGTGCAGGCTCAAAATACTGAGTTTGTTAATTATTTTAAAAATAAAAAGGCCAAATTGATAATGGCTAATGTTTCGGTTTTGCCTAGTAGTAAGACTTTATTAGCAAAGCAAAATATAGATTTAAGCCAATTAGCTAAACAATATTTACTAGATAATTTAACTGAACTAAAACTAAGCAATGTTGATTTAAAATTGGTTCATACTTATCAAAGTTTAATTGGTACGCATTATCAATTTTCGCAAACTTATTTGGGCTCAAATATCTATCAATCAAATATAAAAATTACCATCAATAATAACGGACAGGTAATCAATATTGTTAACGATTTAGTTGATTTGCGTAATATAAACTTGCCTACATCGGCTATTAGTACTAATCAAATTTGGGCATTTGATGGTACTAAATTAGTAGTTGCCAATAAACAAATTGTAGGTAATAAAGAACAATATTTTGATTTGGATAATCAATTGCTTTTTGAAAATATAAAAAGTTTAAAAGCAGGAAAAGATACCAATGCTTTGGTAAAAATATTTAATCCTGACCCCTTAACTACAGCCCGCAGCGAGTATGTGGCTCCTTACTTAAATTATAACAAACAAGATACACCATCGCTTAATAATGAACGAAAAATTCTTATGCTAAACTTGAAATTAGATAGCATTGGAAATTTTATTGCTGAAAATAATTATGTTTTGGTAAAAGATATAATGGGTCCAAAGGCTGCTCCTTTTTCTATTAGTACTAAAGATAGTTTGGTGGTTACTCGTAATACCGATATTTTTAAGCAGGAAATGGCTTTGTTTCATATACATCAATATCAAATGTATATACAAAGTTTAGGTTTTAATAATTTAAAGAAACAGCTTTGGGTTGACCCTTTAGGTGATTTTGGTGAAAATTCTAGGTTTGAATTTTCTACTGAAAATCCTTATGTGTTACTTGGTATAGGCGGTATACCTGATGCCGAAGACGCTGATGTGATAACACATGAATATACGCATGCCATTGGATTTTATATTGCGCCAAATACCATTGATGGTGAAGAGCGTATTGGAATAGATGAAGGAAACTGCGATATTATGGCTGTTTTATACTCACGTAAATTAAGTGATTATAATTGGCGCAAAGTTTTTAATTGGGATGGTAACCAAACTTGGAATGGTCGAACCACCTTAAACAACAAAAATTATGTTGATGATTTTGTAATGGAACGTTACTCATTAAGCGCAATTTGGAGCGGTGCTGTAACCGATTTTGCAGAGCAAATAGGAATAGATACTACTGTTTCATTATTACTTACCGCCATGGCTTCTTATCAAACCAATATGACTATTCCTCAGTTTGCACAATTGTTTATTCAAGCAGATAGTATTTTATATAATAAATACCATTATGGTCCTATAAAAAATTCTTTTTTTAACCGAAAAATTATCAATTCTGTTTCGGTTGATGAAATAATGGATAAGTCATTCATCAAAATTTTAAATTCTGAAGGATTTGCTTTAGGTAATGAAAATTTAACAGTGCAGCTGCCAAGCAACCAAAAGTTCGATGTTTCGTTTGTTGATTTGCAAGGTAAAACGGTATTTACTGCTACTCATCAAATCAATGATTTTTCAATTGAACCTTCGGTTTTAACTAAAGGATTATATATTATGAATATTGCCATTGGCAATAAAACATTCAATTATAAAGTAACAAAATTTTAACTATAAATAACGTGAGTAAAACGGTTTTAATAACAGGTGTAACAAAAGGAATAGGTAAGGCATTGGCCGAACTTTTTGCCGAAGAAGGATTTAATATTGCAGGTTGCGCTCGCAACGAAAAAGAATTAAACGAGTTTAAAGCTGAACTTTGGAATAAATACGAAAACCAACGTTTTTTATTTGCTTCGGTTGATGTAAGTGATAAGGTGGCGGTTCAAGCTTTTGCTAGCGATGTGCTAACCGAATTTGATAAAATTGATATTTTAATAAATAATGCTGGCGTATTTATTCCGGGTACTATTTTGGGCGAAGATGATGGCTCATTTGAAAAGCAAATAAATACAAACTTGGCAAGTGCTTATCATTTAACACGTGAGATATTGCCAAGTATGAAGAATAGAAAATACGGCTATGTATTTAATATTTGTAGTACTGCAAGTATCAAAGCTTATCCTAATGGAGGTAGTTATTGTATAAGCAAATATGCTATGCTTGGTATGACCAAAGTATTGCGCGAGGAGTTAAAAGACCACAATGTTAAAGTAACTGCAGTTATGCCTGGTGCTACTTTAACAGATAGTTGGAGCGGAACTGATTTACCTGCTAGCAGATTTATTAAACCGAAAGATGTTGCAGAAACTATTTGGAATGTTTTTTGCCTTTCGGGCAATACTGTTGTGGAGGAAATTGTTATTCGTCCTCAGCTAGGTGATTTAGGATAGTATACATTACTTTTTTGTATGAAACAAACTAAATGGATGCTGGTAGTAATAGCAAGTTTCTTGTTTTTATTCCCTGCTTTTTATAATGGTTTTCCTATTGTTTTTTCCGATACTGGAACTTACATAAGTAGTGGATTTTCAGGTACCGTTCCCATTGATAGACCCATATTTTATGGTATATTTTTACGTCATACTAGTTTGGGTTCTAGTCTTTGGCTTAGTTTATTTGTACAGAGTTTTATTGTGGCAAATATATTGTATGCAATGGTGCAATTATTGGTAGCTAATAAAAAGTATGAGCCATATATTTTTACCGTTGTGGTAAGTTTGTTAACCACATTTTCGGCAGTACCTTATTTTACAAGCTTAGCTATTCCCGATATTTTTACACCAATGTCGTTATTATTGTTTTGCTTGATACTTTTTAGTAAACCAATGAGTAAAATTAAATGGGTTCTGCTTTATATTTCTTACATTTTCATAATATTTACTCATCTTTCAAATTTAGCTACTTTAAGTATGTTATTGGTAGTGCTTTGGGTGTTTTATTATTTTGTAAAAGAAAAAGAAATACTTAATAGAATTAGGTTAATTGTACTCACATCAATAACATTATTTTGTTGGGTTTTATTACCATTTATTAACTCACTATTTGGTTTTGGATTTCATTCCAATAAATCGTCACATGTGTTTTTATTAGCCAAAATGATTGATAATGGTGTTTTGGTTAATTATTTGAATACTAGTGCCAATGCCCAAAACTTAAATATTTATAAATACAAAGATAGTTTACCTGCTGTAGGCGGTGATTTTCTTTGGGGTGCTAACAGTGTTCTTTACAAAACAGGTGGTTGGGCTGCCAATAAGCAAGAATATGATTTTATTATTCATGATATACTCACTAATAAGCAATATTGCTTACCATTCATATATCAAGGTGTAATTGAGACTTTTGTTCAGCTTACATTTAATAATTTTGGTGAGGAGTATTTAGTAAAATACGATGAACAGTCACCACCGTATAATCAAATAAAAATTAGACTTTCTAACGATTTGTTCGCCTATACGCATGCAAGGCAATTTGCTAATAAACAAAGTTATGATTATCAGCACTCATCATATATTCAGAATTTATTGTTAATATTTAGTATTTGCTTAATAATATTATATATAATTAAGTTTGGTGTTACAGTAACCTCGGTGGTAAGTATTTTAGTATTTGCATTTGTGTTTTTAAATGCAATGATTACAGCTGTACTTTCAACAATATCAGCAAGGTATAACTCAAGAGCAACTTGGCTTGTATTGTTTATTGCCTTGGTAATAATTTTGAAGTTATTTTTTGAATATCATAGTAAGAAGAGAACCCGAGCTAATACTTAATTTTCTTTTAGCTACGCTAATATAAATTGCAAGTTTTTATTATAAAATTTCAACTAAAACTGTGAATATTATCAGCATGGTTTGTAATATTTTTATCACAAATTTTTGCTTTTAAGATTTTTGTCAATTTTTAGAAATGCTAATTTTTAGTAATTTATATTACTATTAAAAAATATTAACTACTTAAAAGCTGTTTATTTGGATATTTTGCCGCTTATGTAGGTATTTTGCCGAATAAGTAATCAGATTATAATTCTTTAAGTCTCTTTTATTATTAAGTTTTTTTTTAGAAATATGCTGTAATAGATTTTAGCATATTGAAAAAACATTTACAAACATTAATTTCATATGTACTAATTATCAGTGTTTTAAATGGGGCGTTTTTTAATAGAATTGGTTCCAAAATAGCCGAAAGGCCCTATTTTACATTGGTTTTTAAAGCAATTTCGTCTGTATTTTTAAAAATGCAGGTGGATAATGGTGAAGTCGTGTTTTATTCAAAACGATTTATACCTAACAATCTTCCGCCAAATCAATCAATAAATTTTGTAAAAGATTGCAATAATTTCTATAATAATTTGGTTGTTCACAATCAATTCGCAGAATCTTCAAACGAAAAACCAAAAATTGTATTTTACTATAAAAATACCTCTCTGAGCAAAGCATTTAAGTTATTACTCATAAAGCCACCCTGTTAATTTTTATTTAGTACCAAAAATTTAATTAAGTCAAGTTAATTGGAATTCAATGCTTGATATTTTTCTTTTAAATAAATAAAAAATTATATGGCAAATAAATTTACAACACATTTAATTAAAGCTTGTTTATTGATTGTTTCAATAATGTATTTAAATAATACAAAAGCACAAATTTCATTAACAAGTAGCTCAGGAAGTATTACTTCGGCTTCTTACACCACCCTTGCCCTTGCACTAGCTGCGGTCGATAGTGGTTTGCATACAGGAGTAATCTCAATTAGTATTTCAGCCAATACCACTGAAACGGTTTCGGCTGTGCTCCTTGCAAGCGGAAGTGGTTTCGCATCTTATTCTAGCATTTCCATATCGCCAACTGGCGGTGCTGTTAGAACTATTTCAGGTGCCATTACAGGACATTTAATTGATTTAAATGGTGCAAGAAATGTTACTATTAATGGATTAAACACGGGTGGTAATGGTTTAATAATAAGTAATACAGCTACAGGTGCTTCTAGCTGTATTCGGTTTATAAATGATGCATCGGTAAATACAGTTACCAATTGTACCATTACAGGTTCTACTACATCATTTGGGAACGTATTTTTTTCTACTGGGAACATAAATGGTAACGATAGTAACACCATTAGCAATAATAATATTGGTGTGGCGGGAAGTAACTTTCCTGTCAATTGTATTTACTCTTTAGGTACAAGTGCACTCATTGAAAACAATGCGAATACAGTAACTGGCAACAATATTTTTGATTACTTTAGTGCTACAGTGGTTACAAGTGGTATCAATGTTAACACTGGCAATTCAAATTGGACTATTAGCAACAATAAGCTATATCAAACCGCTACAAGAACATATACTACTGGAAATATACATAACGGTATTTTTGTTAATTCTGGAAGTGCTTATACCATTACAGGTAATGTAATAGGATATGCCAATGCTAGTGGCACTGGAACTACAAATATGATTGGTAATTCAGTGGCTTTAGCGGGCTTTCCAGGTTCATATACGGTTACTGGAACGAATAATGCAACCAGGTATGTTGCTATCAATTGCGCCTTTTTGGCTGGTGGAGCAGCTTCATCTATTCAAGGTAATACCATAGCTGGTTTTGCTTTATATACTTCAAGTGGTGCAACAACTACAAGTGGTGTTTTAGGTGGGATATCTGTTACAGCAGGTAATGCAAATATTGGAACAGTAACGGGCAATACCATAGGTTCTACTACTGGTACTGGTTCCATTTATATAGCTACTGGAACTACAGGGGGTGCTGTAGTTGGTATTTTTGCTTCAAGTGCCAATACGGTAGTTATTCAAAATAATTCCGTTGGGGCTATTGATGCAATGGGCTCCACTGCCACCTTTTGTGGTGGTGTAACGGGTATTAGTACAGCAGGAACGGGTACTTTTACTATTGTAGGAAATAACATTGGTAATACCACCAATCCGAACTTAAGGATGGGTAATTTGCTTACAGGTACTAATTTATCTAATGTGGGCACAACATTCTCAGCAGCATCTGGTACTGCCCTTTTCAGAGGTATTGCAAATGCAGCATCTGGTACTGTAACTATTGGCTCCGCTTTACTACCTAATATTGTTCAAAACGCAAGTGTGAATTCAACAGGAACGGGTGCTTCTTTTAGAACAATTGAAATAACTAATGGAACATATTTGATTACAAACAATACCATACGAAATATTACTAGTGCAAGCTCAAATGTAACTGTTGCCAATGCAGCATTAGCAGGTGTTGGTATATATTCGAATGGAGGAACTGTAGGTTCAATAATTAATAAGAATACGATACATAGTTTATCATTAACAAATACTACTACATCAGGAACTAATATTGCTGGTATATCTGTTGCTAATTCATCAATAGATGTTACGAGCAACACTATTTATAATATTACCAATGCAAGTACTTCGGTTACATTAACAACCCCTGGAACTGCTTCTGGAATTATGCTACGAAGCGGTACGACTTCGGCAAACACAAATGTTATAAACAACATGATTTCATTGGGAAGTGGACAAACTACCAATACTAGCTTTATTGGTATCTGGGGTAACCATGGTTCTTCACCTAATCCCAATGTGAATATTTACCATAATACCATACATATTGAAGGCACGGTTACTTCCGGGGCTATCTCAAGTTTTGGTTTTCATAGGGGTAACTTTGCAACCACAGTGGTAAATCAGGTTGTTATGAATATTAGAAATAATATATTCAACAATACTAGAACTGGTGGAACTGGTGGACATTATGCCATTGGTAACTATTTTAATGCAACTACTACTTCTGCTGTAGGTTGGGCTGCCGGTGCATCAAACAATAATATATTAAATGCAAATCCAGCAACCGTTGGTTTTTGGACAAGTGCTCAAACTTTGGCAGGCTGGAGAACCATTTCTGCTGGAGATGCCAATTCTTTTTCTGGTGTTACTACCACTTTTGTTAATACGGCTTTGGGTGACCTGCATTTAAATATGGGTACTACTCCAACTCAGTTGGAGTCCAATGGTGCAACCATTGCAGGCATTAATACCGATTTTGATAACCAAACCCGTCCAGGACCAATAGGTTCAGTAAATGGTGCAGGATTTGCACCTGATTTAGGAGCAGATGAGTTTGATGGGGTGTATTTAGATTTAGCTCCACCAACTTTATCATTTGCGGCATACGGTAATGTGCCTGTTGCTATTGATAGAACTGTTACAGCTACTATTTCAGACGGAAGTGGTGTTAGGGTTACTACCAACGGTCCACAATTGTACTATAAGAAAACTACAGATAATAATGCATTTAATGGCAATACCAGTGCTGATAATGGCTGGAAATATGTGGGTGCAACCAATGTTGGCTCCTTATTTACATTCAATATTAATTATGCCATTTTAAATGGTGGCAGTGTTTCTGCTGGCGATACCATTCAATATTTTATTGTCGCTATGGATAGTTCGATTTATAGTAATATTGGAATAAGTAATGGAACCTTAGCACTTACGCCTACTACTACTGTTTTAGGAGCAGCTAATTTCCCAATAACTGGTTTAACTAGTTTTTATAGAATTGTAGGAAGTTTGTCCGGAGTGGTAACGGTTGGAACAGGTGGCACCTATTCGTCATTTACCAATGCAGGTGGTTTGTTCGATGATATGAATAATAAATTTGTAAATGGTAATATAACTGCTCAAGTAATAAGCGATATTAGCACAGAAACTGGAGCTATAGGTTTACTTGAGTTTAATGCCCCCCATCAATTAACCATAGTTCCAGATGCGCCAGTTTTACGCACTGTATCTACCACCTCAACCATTTTATTAGGCTTATTGGGTGCAGATAACGTAACTATTGATGGCAGAAGTGGTGGTAGTGGTAAATACTTGTTGTTTCAAAACAATAATGCAACTACTACATCAATTGCAATGCTCATCTCAAATCAAGCCTCTACCAGCAATGGTTGTCAAAATATAAGTATAAGAAATACCGTGTTTGAAAGTGGCAGCACCAACTTAAGTGGAGGTACATTGGTAAATAATATACATATTCAAAACAATGGTCATAGGAAAATTTTTGTGGATAGCTGTGAATTTAAAAAGGCTTATAATGGCGTTGTTGTTGGAGCAGGAACGGTTACGGTTAATTACGATAGCTTATTTTTTACCAATAATGTATTTGGGGAAGATTTAGCCTCTAAGTATTTAACTTTTTCAGGAATTCAATTGTTTTTTACCTCTAATTCGTTTGTTAGGAATAATGTATTTAAAAATCTAATAACTAATTTGAGCATTAATAATAGTAGTGTTGTGGTAAATACAGGCTCTTCAAATGTTGTAATTGAACAAAATAGAATTTTTGGAAACAGATCAACCAATACTGGTCTTTATGGTACGTATGGTATCAGTATATTAGCAGGTACAAACATTACTATAAAAAACAATGCTATTTACAATATCAATTCAAGTTCATATAATTTAACAACACTAACTGATAATACCTTTGGTATCAGATTGGCGGCTGCTTCAGGCGTGAAAGTATATAATAACACGATATCAATTGATAGTGTTTCTTTTAATACTGCCTCTGTTCAATATACTGCTTGTATTGCAAATTTTGGAGCTACTGGAGTTGAAATTGTAAATAATATTTTAAGAAATACCCAAACTGGTTTTACAGGCTCTAAAGCATATACACTTTATTTAAATTCTGGTACTGTTAGTGCAGCAAGTAATAATGTATTATTTGCCTCTGGTGCAAATGGGGTGCTTGCTGCTGTAAGTACTACTGATTATGCAACACTCTCGGCATTACAAACAGCGACTAGTATTCATGCCAATTCATTTACTTTAAATCCTAGTTTTATTGATACCACTAGTAACCTTACCCCTAGGTCATGTTTTATAAATAATAATGGAATTCTTTTAACTGATGTTACCAATGACTTAAATGGATTAAGCAGAAGTTCAACACCAGATATAGGAGCCATTGAATTTACACCAACTCCAATTGCTGCGCCAACTGCAACTTCTCCAATCAATTATTGTAAAAATAGTGCGGCTACTAATTTATCAGCAACAGGAGTAAATACACTATTATGGTACACTAGTGCTGCTGGTGGGGCGGGCAACTTAACTGCTCCAACTCCTTTAACTACAACTACAGGAGCTACTAGCTTTTATGTTGCAGATAGCAATCAAACTTTAGGTTGTGTTTCTCCAAGAGCGCAAGTGGTTGTAAATGTAAATGATACAATTTTTAATAATAACATTACTTCATTATCGCAAACTGTATGTTCAAGTTCTACACTTAGTGCTATTACCGCATCAACTCCTACTGGTGGAAATGGTTCAACTTATTCATACCAATGGATAAGTTCTACATTAAGTAGTACTTCTGGTTTTGATTTAGCAGCTGGAACTAGTAATGCACAAAACTATACACCAAGTAGTTTAATCTCTAATACATGGTTTAGAAGAATTGTTTCATCTGGTGCTTGTAATGCGGATACTTCAGTTGCAATTTTAATTACTATAAATAATCCTGTAGCAAACAATTCAATAACAACCTTACCTCAAACCATTTGTTCAGGATCAGTACCTTCAGTAATAAATGCTAATGCTGCCACAGGTGGTAATGGAAGTACTTACACTTATGGCTGGTTAAGTTCAACTACTAGTGCCACATCAGGTTTTGCGGCAGCAAGTGGAACTAACAATGCTCAAAACTATACACCAGGAACTTTAACATCTACTACATGGTTTAGAAGAAGAGCAACCTCGGGAGTTTGTAATGCCGATACCACATTAGCTATTCAAATAACTATTAATAATGCTGTTGCTAATAACACCATAACAGGAACACCACAAACCATTTGTTCAGGATCAACCCCTGCTCAAATAACAGCAAGTGTAGCCACAGGTGGTGATGGAATTACTTATACTTATGGATGGTTAAGTTCAACTACTAGTGCTACATCAGGTTTTGCAGCAGCAAGTGGAACTAACAATGCTCAAAACTATACACCAGTTGCGTTAACACAAAACACATGGTTTAGAAGAAGAGTAACCTCGGGAGTTTGTAATGCAGATACCACAGCAGCAATTCAAATCACAATTAATAACGCTGTTGCCAATAACACCATAACAGGAACACCACAAACCATTTGTTCAGGCTCAACGCCAGCGCAAATAACCGCAAGTGTTGCCACTGGAGGAAATGGAAGTACTTATACATATACTTGGTTAAGTTCAACAACTAGTGCCACATCAGGTTTTGCGGCAGCAAGCGGAACTAATAATGCTCAAAACTATTCACCAAGTGCTTTAACACAAAACACATGGTTTAGAAGAAGAGTAACCTCGGGAGTTTGTAATGCAGATACAACGGCTGCAATATTGGTAAGTATTACTAATACCAATACATGGACAGGTACAACAAGCGGTGCTTGGGAAATAGCTACTAACTGGGGTTGCGGACGTGTACCAACTATTACTGATAGTGTAGTAATTGTACCAACAACCAATCAGCCAATTGTAATTGATGGAAACAGATTTATTAACCATTTAGCTATTAATGGTGGTGCTACATTAACTATTAATAATGCCAATTCTCAATTAGGAATTGCAGGAACATTTACCAAAGTGGGTACTTTAAATCACACCAACGGATATATTGGTTTCTTAGGTACAACAGCAATTCAAACTATTCCTGCAAATACCTATGCAAGAGTATTTATTGGTAATCCATTAGGAGTACAATTAAGTGGTAATATTACTTTAACAGATACTTTAAACTTTAACTCAGGTCCATTATTCTTAGGAAATAATAACTTAAACATGAGTGGTTCTAATTCTGTTTTCTTTAGAGATTCTGCTACTCGACATATTATAACCAATGGAACAGGTACAGTTAATATAGCTAATATTGGAGCTGCTGGTCGAACAGGTTCTGTTAGATTCCCAATTGGTATCAATTCAACTTCATTTACTCCAATAACCATTACTAATACTGGTACTCAAGATCAATTTAGTGTGAGAGTAATTAATGGAGTAAATAGCAATGGTTTAACAGGAACTGCTATTACAAGCAATGCTGTTAATCGTACATGGGCTGTTAATGAGTTGGTTAATGGAGGTAGTAATGCCACTGTTACAGTTCAGTGGAATGCTGCTGATGAATTAAGCGGATTTGCACGTGCTAATTCTTATGTAGCTTTCTATAATGGAACAACTTGGATGAGCACTGTGGCAAGTGCAGCTTCCGGTTCAAATCCTTATACTCAAACACGCTCAGGTATTACTTCGTTTAGTGCATTTGGTGTAGGAAGTGGCGGAACGTTACCAGTTGAATTGATCAGCTTTAATGGCAAACGTATTAACGAAAATGTTCAATTAAATTGGGCTACTGCAAGCGAAATAAACAATTATTATTTTGTGATTGAACGCAGTGCAAATAATAAAATGTTTGAAGCTATTGGAGATAGAGTAAAAGGTGCTGGTTCTAGCAATGTAGTAAATCAATATCAAATTTTTGATAACGAAGCATTAGGTTTTGCTACTCAAAACGAAGTTAAAACTATTTATTATCGTTTACGCCAAGTTGATTTTGATGGTTCTATTAATTACAGTAAGGTAATTAGTGTATCAATGAATCAAGAAACAACTGCTTTTGATGCATCAATCTATCCAAATCCATTTAATGGAACTATCAATGTAACCGTTTCAACTAATAATACTGCTGATACAAAAGTAGAGGTTGTTGATATGAACGGTAAAACAGTTTACACTGAAACATTAGGAACATTAAGTGGTAATTCAATTTATACCATAACCAATTTAGATAAAATACCTGCAGGTATGTATTTTGTTAGAATTGTTCAAGGAACTGATAGTAAAATTGTTAAAGTTTCTAAGATTAACAATTAACTAGTAAGTAAATAATAGGTTTGTTTAAAGGTCGCCCGTAAAAGGTGGCCTTTTTTCTTGGATAAATGTTTTATAATATTTTTTATAATATATTCGTTATTACTTTTTAAATCATTAATTATGAAAAAACTAGTTTTATTATCTACTGCTTTTTTGTTAAGTATTGTTGCCAATGCTCAGTTCCGCTCTTATATTGATTTTAACGATTATAATAGTTATGAGAATAATTTAGGTTTATTAACAGTAGAAAATAAATACAAAAATCAAAATGTTAAAGAAGTTATCACCATAAATTTTGATAAAAACAATAACCAATTAAAAACAAAAGGAATATATAGACTGAATAAAAATGGTATTGGGTATTTTTACCAAAGAATTAATAAAAAAGGTAAGATTGAATTAACTCGAACTTATCATTTAATAGATACAGTTAGATATGATAAATTGGAGTACGCTTATATTAGAGATACTTTTACTACTGTAAATATTTTTAATAATATTAATAAAGTAACTGAAACACAATATTTTAATGGCTCAAGTAAATTGTATTTAACTTATAAATACACTTATAATAATCTAAATAAAGTTTCGTCTGGTATTAGCCTAAATAAAAAAGGCAAGCAGCAGTATAGAATGGAATTTGATTATTATGATAACGGAAGTAAAAAAGAAACTCGACATTATAATAAAAAGAACAAATTAGTAAAGATTTATAGCTATGTATGTGAGCCTACGGGTGTGATTGAGAAAAAAGTTACCCAGCAAAATATTTGTAAAAAAAGAACATACAATCCTGATAGTTCATACTT
The DNA here is from genome assembly GCA_027484685.1 of Bacteroidota bacterium. Lineage (GTDB taxonomy): Bacteria > Bacteroidota > Bacteroidia > UKL13-3 > UKL13-3 > JAAFJM01. The sequence continues at coordinate 12,149 of JAIXSO010000031.1, read as the reverse complement.
TGAAATTTTTGAAGGTTATGATAACAAAGGTCATACCTCAAGAAGAATAGGTAAATACTCTAAAGATAGTTTAGAACTTGAAATGGTATATTATAATAAAAATGATAAAGAAACTGTACGTTATGTTTCAGTTTATAAGGATAGAAAAGTTGTAACATGCCAATATTTTTTCAAGGGGAAATTGAAAAGAACTTACTATTTAACCTATAAAATTAACGGTTTAACTGAAAGCTATAAAATTACAAATGCAAAAGGCGAGGTTAAAACTAATCAGGTTTACGAATACCAATATTTTTAACTTATAGGCAATATTTTATAGTCTGACAAACGTTTTGTTTGACACTGATTTTTGCCGTAATGGTAATTTACTTCTAACAACTTTTATATTTGCAGACTTTAAAAGCAAAAAAGTTAAACAGCAATGGAGGAAGTGCAAGCTAGTAATTGGACAATTTGTAACGAATGTGAAGGTAAAGGAAAACAAAACCGACTTGTTAAAGTAACTCCTAAAAAAGATTATTACTCCACTTCAAAACTTGCTGAAATTGACTTTGCTGTTATTTATAAATCGCATTTAGAAAATTGCCCCAAATGCCAAGGAAAAGGATTGTTGCTATCTGCTAATCCGCCCAAACCTAACGAAATTGATTACCCTCATGTGGCTATAATTGGAGGAGGTATTGGCGGTGTGGCATTAGCTATAGCGTGTTTACATCGTGGTATTCCGTTTACCATTTTTGAGCGTGATACTAGTTTTGATGCTCGTTCGCAAGGCTATGGACTTACTTTGCAACAAGCTAGTAAAGCCATTGCAGGACTTGGAATTTTATCTTTAAACCAAGGTGTAGTTTCTACCAAACACGTGGTTTTTAATACTGAAGGAAAAATTATTGGAGAATGGGGAATGCGTAAGTGGTTGGAGTTAAATCCTTATGCACTGCCACGCAAAAGTAATATACATAATATTCATATTGCTCGCCAAGAGTTGCGCCACGCTTTGATAAACCAACTAGGAGGTCCTGAAATGATAAAATGGGGACATCAACTTACAGGCATAAATAAGTTAGATGATAATAAGGTAAACTTAAGTTTTAACGAAAATGGAACGGAAAAAAATGTAATAGCGGATTTGGTGGTAGGTGCTGATGGCATTAGAAGCACAGTTCGTAAATTTATTATTGGCGATGAAGCAACACCATTACAATATTTAGGTTGTATGGTTATATTGGGTATTTGCCCGCTCAGTGCACTTCAAGGAATTGAAAGTACTTTGCTAGACTCTGCTACCGTTTTTCAAACTGCTAACGGCAGTGAACGCATTTACATGATGCCTTACACTGCTGATTCTGTGATGTGGCAATTGAGTTTTCCTATGGAGGAAGAAGAGGCCAAAATATTAAGTGCAAATGGTGCGCAAGCATTAAAAGAGGAGGCAGTAAGAATTACTAAATGGCATTCACCTGTGCCACAAATAGTAGCTGCTACTCAAGCTACACAAGTTTCGGGCTATCCCGTTTATGATAGGGAGTTACTGCAACCCGAAATGCTTTCTCGTGCAGGTTCAGTTACTTTAATTGGCGATGCTGCTCATCCTATGAGTCCGTTTAAAGGACAAGGTGCTAACCAAGCTTTGCTCGATGCATTGGTATTAGCCAGAGCCATAACAGAAGGTTGCAAGCCAACTATCAATTGGAGAGCGGATGGACTACGTAATCGTGTATTGGAAAATTTTGAAGCAGAGATGATGACACGCAGTGCAGGAAAAGTAAAAGATTCAAGAGCAGCAGCACAGTTTTTACATTCAGATGTAGTATTACAAGAAGGAAATATAACCCGAGGTGGTTGTGCTCGACAAGGGCAATAAAAGTTTTATTTTACTTGTAAATGTATATGATCATCGTGCCTTACAGCTTGGCAACCGTGAAAACGTATTTTGTTTGAAGTTAAGTTTAATCGAGTTTTTAAATGTGGTTCAATAAATACTTTTTCTACATAGTTATTTTCAGTAATCATGTTCATTAATGCCCTTGTTCTTATGCTATCAAAGTTAAAGTAAGGTTTGTTTTGTTGTGAAACAACTTTGGTTAAAAAGCTATATTGCCAATAACCATTTTCTGAGCAAAATTCAGCAGTATTTTTTTCGTGCGGTAGTGGTTCTTCGCAAATGCCATAACCTATAAATGAAGGAGCTTCACTGGTTGGTAAATTTAGTTTGTTATCTATATAACAAAATGAAATGTCTAGTTTTTTACCATCGTTATGGCTCAAATGGGGTAGCAGAGGAAATTTATTGATGAAGGGGAAGTTAGCATCCAAATAATTAACTTTGGAATCTTCAAAAGTAGCATTCATTTTATTTGCAATATCAAACGCAGCTTCTTGTAATTCGGGTCTTACATAATTTCGATTAAGCAAACAAGTTAATATGTTTAAAGGTTGAAGGTTATTTGTTTCTTTAATAGGTAATTGCACACGCCCAAATGGCTTGGCAATTATAGGAACTATAAAAAATGTGGTGGTGCAATAAAGTATGGTAAAATAAATGAATTGATAAGTAGTTTTCAAAAATTTGTGGGCTACGTACTTGTCTATCCATTTGTTTGTATAAATGGATATTAGAAAAACAATACCGCCAATTTGAGTTAACACTGTAAGTATAAAAAATGTAAGTATTGTGAAACTGAATTTTAAGGTTTTCATGTTGCACAAACATATCTATAATCCATAAAAAAGCCCAACCGAAGTTTTTCGATTGGGCTTTGAAAAAAGAGTTATTAAAGTGATAGATTAGAATTCAATAACGGTAAACATAACCCTGCGGTTTTGTAACCTTCCTTCTTCGGTATCGTTGGTAGCAATAGGGTTTGCTTCGCCATAACCCACTGCTTTCATTTGGCCTTGCTTAACACCTTTAGCTGTTAAGTAAGCCAATACCGATTGTGCACGTTTTTCAGATAATACTTTGTTTTTAGCATCATCACCAACATTGTCGGTATAGCCTGCAATTTCAATAACCATATTAGGATTTTCAAGCATGATATCAGCTATTTTATCTAATATTTGGTACGATGAAGTTTTAAGTTTATCGGAACCAGTTTCAAAATTGATAGACTTAAATTTAAACACCAAACCTTTTTCAAGTTTAACTGGTTTTAGTTTAATTTCGTATTTTGAACCTTTGGCTTCATTACTTAAATCTACATTTTCAAGTTGAGGCAAGTAACCTGCTGCGGTTACTAGCATTTCATACTTGTTAGGTGCTAAATAAATATTGGTAATACCACTTGCATCGCCTTTACCTGTATATACTTCGGTTTTACCTTTTTTAACTACAATATTACCAGCTACAGGATTGCCATATTTTTCGTCAAGCATTATTACGGTAGCTGCTACTTTATCTGCGTTTTCGTCCACAATTGGTTTTTTCTCTTCAGCTAAAGGTTTATCTTTTTTACACAACTTAATAGCCAATTGGATTTCTTGGGTTCCATTAGCCGAAAAAGCATTGTAAGCTTCGCCCACATGGTATTGGTAAGCATAGGCTATGGTAAGCATTTTCCAATTTAAACCAACTCCAGCAATAATACTTTTATCAGTACGATAGCCAACCTGTCCAGTTACTTTTTCTTTCCAAGTAGCCATTCCCATTAAATCGTATAAAATACCTACATTTTTATAGTTACGTAACATAACAGAAGGAGTAAATCTCCAATCGTTATTTTTAGTATTAAAGCTATAACCCAAGTTGGCATTGTATTGATTAGAAAAATCGCCAAATTGGTCAAAAATATGAGGATTTGAAATACCAAAACGCCATTTATTTAAATAATAAGTAGCACCAAAACCTACATCTAATCGAGTGGTGTTAAATACATTAAATGACGGATCGTTTTTTACTTGGGTGTTTACCATTTCTGTGTTCAGCGAGTTGTTAGCAAATCCAACTCCAAGGCCTAATGCAAGAAAATTATTTTGTTTAAAAATTATTTTATGAGCATACATTAAGTTACCTGTTAAATAACTTACCATAGCGCGGTTATCGCCAACTATCATACCACCTATGTATGAATTTTTGGCTACATTGCCATGTGCACCAAAAGTATTTACATTGAGTGAGTTTACATCCGACCACTTGCTTTGGCGATTGATGAAAGCATGGAAACAATTATCCTCCACCATGGCAGCTGGATTCAATAAAAATGAGTTTTGTGTATATAAATTATATGGAATTGGTTGTTGTGCTATAGCTGATATCTTCATTACCAATGTCAATATCAATAGAAAATTTATCTTTTTCATGATTTTGTAATAAATAGGTTTAAATTATTGATTATTTTTAATTAGTAATGCTCCTTTGATGTTGATTTTACTGCCTTTAATATGGTAATAGTATTCGCCAGAAGGAACAAGGTTTCCATCTTTTTTACCATCCCAAGGAGTATTATAACCAGTTTGGCTAAATACTTCTTGACCAAAAATATTATAAACAGTAATTTCATGTCCATCTAACATATCAGCATTATCAATTACCCAAGTATCATTTGTACCATCGCCATCAGGGGAGAAAGCATTGGTAATATTTTTATTAAACTCAGGGTTAGGTAAAGTAGTAAATACACTATCAACACCATAACTAGTACCAACACTATTGATAGCATAAGCTCTGTAATGATAAGTAGTATTAGGAATTAAAGCTGTTACATTTTGCGAGAAATTACCTAAACCTGAACCCAAAGCTATTTTGATATTGGCCGTAGTAGGGTTAGCTGTTGTAGCTAAAACAACACCACGTTCAGTAACTGAAGCACCGCCATCGGCAATAACATTACCCGAAAGATTAGCCGAAGTGTTAGAAATATTGGTAACATTACCAGTAATAACATTTGCTACAGTTGGAGCAGGTAAGGTGGTAAATACACTATCAGCGCCATAATTTGTACCAACACTATTAATGGCATAAGCACGCACATGATAAGTAGTGGCTGGTAATAAACCAGTAACATTTTGAGAGAAAGAACCAAAACCAGAACCCATAGCAACCTTTATATTAGCAGTAGTTGGGTTAATGGTTGTAGCATAAACTACTCCTCGATCAGTTACAGCTGTTGTGCCTGAATCGGTAACGTTACCACCTAAAGTAGCATTGGTAATACCTATTGATGAAATACTACCTGTTGATACCAAAGGAGCAAAAGCAGATAAAGTGGTAAACACACTATCAGCACCATAACTTGTGCCAACACTGTTAATGGCATAAGCGCGAACATGGTATGTAGTGGCAGGTGATAACCCTGTTACATTTTGAGAGAAGTTTCCTAAACCAAAACCCAAAGCAACTTTGGTATTAGCAGTAGTTGGGTTAACAGTTGTAGCGTAAACTACACCACGTTCCGTTACAGCAAATGTGCCTGAATCGGTAACATTTCCACTTAAGGTAGCGTTAGTAGCACCAATTGATGAAATACTTTCAGTTTTTACCGAAGGAGCGGCAGCAGATAAAGTGGTAAAGATACTATCAGCACCATAACTTGTGCCAACATTGTTAATGGCATAAGCTCGCACATGGTAAATAGTGGCAGGTAATAAACCTGTGATGTTTTGTGAATAAGCACCTAAGCCCGCACCAATTATAACTTTATTGTTAGCAGTAGTTGGATTATTAGTTGTAGCATAAACAACTCCGCGCTCAGTAACAGCTGTTGAACCTGTATCAATAACATTACCACTTAGATTAGCACTTGTTGATTTGATATTAGTAATAGATGTAGTTTTTACTATTGGAGTTGGTATAACTACCACTTGTTTCACTGCTGAAGTATCATTACATAAATTAGTAACAACTACTTGGTAGTTACCCGATTGCTTTGCAGTGTAATTTTTTGAATTAGCTCCAGAAATAATTGAACCATTTTTTAACCATTGGTATGAACTAGCCGTAATACTTGAAGAAAGTATAACACTATCCCCTAATCTAAAGTTAGTAGGGCCAGAAGTATCAATACTAACCGATGCAAAGGTTACACCATATTTATTACCAAGATATTTGTTAATGCTCAATATTTCACAATCAGTTAATTTTCTATTGTAAACAATCATTTCGGCTATATCGCCATTGTAGCAATTGTCGTCTCCATCAAAGCCAATTCTTAAGGTTGTTTGTGCTGCATTTAAAGTGGTAACATCTGTAAATGTTGCAATATTTTGGCCGTTAAAATAAACTCCTGAACCCGATGCAGTTTGATTATCGTAAACAGCGGTTAATAATTGAGTTTTGTTTAATAAACCAGCATTAGGAACAACATTTGCATAAGTACCTTGCGAAACACCACCATTATTTGGGTTATTTCCACCTGCATTGTACGAAGGGAAACTTGAAAAGAAAAATCTGTCCCATGCACCATTATCGCAGCCCCAAATAGCTTGGTCAGCAGGAGGAGTAGTTTGAGCGCCTTGCTTATAAACAGTAAAGATGGTAGTTTTAGGCATATTTTGAGCTCTAATATCTACGTTTGGAACATTATAAACCGAACCTACAGTTGATGATGTTCTGGTAAATTTAATAGTTGCTTTGCCGTTTATTTGATTAGTAGTTAATACACCTGCATTTTGTCCAGAAAGAACTACTGCATCATTGCCAGCACCTGAACGATCTTTCCAAGTGGTAATAGCGGTATTATTACTTGGATTAGCTCCATTATTGTTAACATCAGAAGCATCTAGCCAAAGTTGTAAACCAGTAATTGTTTGAGGTGCCTCTCCAGCAGTTAATTGTATGTTACGGTTATATGAAAGTACCACTGTTGGGTCGCCTGCCATTCCTCCATATTCGCACATATATCCTGCAAGTAAGTCGGTTAAAGCTAAATCGTTCCAACGGCCTGCAGGAACCGAACTTCCATAAAATTGACCATAATGTTCTAAATTTAAAAAATTATCTGGTTGGTTATTGTTCCAATTAATAAAACTACCACCAACAGCAACAGCATTTGGAGAGTTACCGTTACTAAATTGTATGCCTTTTTCAGGGCCAGTAACCCAATGCCATTTTCCTTCTGAAGCTGCTTGATTAGCAAACGCAGTAGTTCCTTTTGCTGCATTAATTTGTGAAAACTCATCTGAGGCACCCATCCAAGCATCAACAGTTAGTTTTGAAGCAATGTAATTGTTTTCTGCCGATGAAGTAACTGTTGCCAAATAGCCTTGTAAACCAAAATAGTTTCGAGCGCTAGCCGCTGTTTTTGCATTGGTAAAACTTATATTACTAGCTGCCACAAATTCGTAATAATGACCATTAAAAGGAATAGCTCTTCCTAATGTAAATGCAATATTCCTAACTGTAAAATTAGTTGAAGAAATAGATTTAAAAGTAACAGTTCTTAATAAAGTTTGATATTGAGCTGCAGTAGCATTTCCAGTAAAAGCTAATATGCCTGTGGTTGCATTGTAACTAGCAGTTACTCCCGCAGGAAGTGTGCCTGAGTACCATAAAGTATCGCCAGTTTGTTTGCCTGAAGTGAAGGTTACATTGGCTCCTGATATGGTATTGGAAGCCGTAATTGTTAATGAATTATCTATTACAATATTATTTCCTCTTGTGGTTAATTTCACGCTTGTATCACCAGCAATCATAGTTGATACCGTTGCGGTTGTTGCTGAATCAAGGAAAAACGGTAAGCCTTGATTAATTACACTATTTTTGCTTGCACTTACTCTGTAATAAAATTTAGTTGCATTGGTTAAACCTACTAAAACTTTTGAATTAACGTTATTAGCAAATTTAAATGGTGAGCCACCAACATTATTAGTAAATAAACTATTAGTTGATACTTCTAATAAAAATGTATCAACAACTCCCACAACTGGATTTGACCAATTGGCAGTAAATGTAAATCCACCAATATTGGTTGGAGTTAAAACCGGTGGCACAGCCATAGCGTAACTTTCTATCCAATTATTACTAGCTCCTGTTAAACTTATGCCCGATAACTGTCCGTTTGTTGCATTGCTTGTTAAATCATTTAAAGTGGTAATAGCAGCATTATTTCCGCCATTTACACCTTGATTAAAGTTATAATATGCTATTAAGCCAGCAGTATTTCGCGAAATGGTATCTAACATTGATGCTCTAATTTGCGCTTGTGTTCTTCCTACATTCCAAATTCTCAATTCATCTAAACTTCCGTTTAAATAACCTGCAAATTGTGACGAAGGTGGCACTGCAGCTCCAGCACCATCAGGCTTTACGCCTATATAAGTGTACTGATTAGTAGTTAATAAGGTTCCATTATATGGGGTAGAACCTTGTAATTTACCATTAATGTACAAACTGAGGTTGCTTCCATCTGCACTAAAGGCCACATGATACCATTTGTTTAATTGTAAAGAATCATTAGAAATTACGTATGGTTGGGTGCTGTTGTTATCTTGGGTAATAGCAATCCCAACTTTGTTACCTGTGCCATCCATTCCAAAGTGGAATGCACCATTTATTGGCGTATTACCCCAGTTTTTACAAATGGTAGCTAATGGCTTGTACGAGTTTAACAAAATCCATGATTCGATGGTTACTTTACCTCCGGTAAGCTTGGTATTGATACTTCCATTGGGCAGTTTTACATGGCTATTAGTGCCACTAAAATTTAAACAATTTCCTGGGTTTTGCGCTTGCGCTCTAGCAAAAATGAGCATCAAAACCAAACACAGAAAAGCACTTTTAATTAGTCTTTTCTTAATTGATGTAGTTTTCTTTTTCATACTTTTTATTTCTTATTCGATGCTCGAAAAAAACAAAAGAGTATAATTTTTTTGCAAATAAGGAACAAAGTGTATTGTTTAAGTGCACAAACGGTTTAAAATTTGGAATGAAATTTTTTTTATTCAATTCAACTTAAGTTTGAAATAAACAGTTTCGGTTATTACAAATATTATTTGTTTGATAGATTTGGTTTTCTGTTAATTAAATAATTTTAGGTGTATATAATTTAATCATAAACTTTAATCATCTATAGGCATTTAATGGTGTTTGCGCTAAAAAAATATTTTTCAAAATGCGAAAATGGAATCAAACAGTATTTGTATGGATGGTAAAAATTATTCATATAAAATTTTTTACTTTTTTTTATTACCATTTATTATCATGTTTACTGCCAAGTTGTAATCAGAAATTTTCTATTATTTATAACCTTATACTATATAAATTAAATTAACAAATACATGAGTTTTTTAAAAAATATATTCGGCAAAAAAGAGACACCCATTAAAAGTTATAGCGATTTTTGGAATTGGTTTAAAGACAATGAAAAGGAGTTTTTTAGTGTGGTTAAAGCTCATACACATATTGAAAAAGAATTTTTTGATAAACTTTCGCCAAAACTTGCTGAGTTAAAAGAAGGCTATTTTTATTTAACAGGTATGTGTGACGATAATACCGTTGAATTAATTTTAACTGCTGATGGCAACCCTAAAAACATGGTTTTTGTGGAAGAACTTGTAGCAGCAGCACCTAACATTAATGGTTGGAAATTTACTGCATTTAAACCCGCAACCGATATTGAAGACATTGGAATTAATATGAATGGGTATAGATTTGATAGCAGTAATTTGTTTTTTTACGCCAATGAAAACCCTCATTATCCTGATGAAATTGATATTTGTGTAATCCATAACGACCGCACTGAAGATAACAAGCAAGAAATAGGAAATGGCATTTATATTTTTTTAGATAATTATTTGGGCGAAATTGACTTTTTAAATAATATTGATAATCTCCAATTTATCAGTAAAAATGAAGCAGAAAAGGAGTTGGTTCCAATTGCAAAACTCAAAGATTTTTTGACTTGGCGACAAAAAGAATTTATTGAAAAATACCTAGGTTTTGGTTATTATTCACCCGATGATGAATACTCCATTTTGGAGGCTGAATTAGAAAGTGGTAACAATTTGATAGCTGTTATAAATACTCAACTTTTAAAATGGGATAGAAAAGCTTCTCATCCTTGGATTGCAGTAATTACTTTTCAATATGATGGCAATGATAATAATGGTATGCCATATGAAGATGATTTCCAAAATTTAGATGAAATTGAAGAAAAAATACTGGAGCAATTACAAGATAAAGACGGTTATTTATACATAGGTAGGCAAACTGCTAATAACGAACGCGAGATTTATTTTGCGTGTAAGGATTTTAGAAAACCATCCAAAGTTTTTTATCAAACACAAATGGATAATGCCAATAAATACGAATTATCGTATGATATTTATAAAGACAAATATTGGCAATCTTTTGAACGTTTTAGAGTTAGTTAAAATCTGGTTTTTTCTGCATTAGATTACTATAACTACTTTCACCTGATGAAATAATATCGCTTTGATGTGTTATTTAGTCCAATTTATTTTTTGCGGCATAATACCATCTAAGATTTACACCCAACCCATTGCCTATTTCGTAAATCAAAATGGTATAACTTTTTGTTATAATAGGTGGTTTTATGTAAAATCTAATAAAGTATTGGTATCACTTATTTAATTTTTTTAAATAATGTGTACCTAAAAATAATATGGTAGCAGTTGGTTTACTCCCAAATAAAAACACTCTGCTACAATGGAGCCTAAAGAATTTAAAATAGTTTTATAAAATGCTCAATGTAGAACTATTAACTCAATTTTTTGCTAAATAAGTATATTGAAACTACCTTTTTATTTGTTTTATGAAATTGCATATATTTTTGCAAGTAATTATATATCAGTTATTTATAAGTTGTTTGATTGTTGGTTCGCTTTTAGCTTGGTCTTTAGTTTTAATATATAATAAAGGCAATTGATAAGCTTTGCCGAAAACTGCAAACAATCATTTTTATTGGTGTGTTATCGTTTTATTTTCGCAGTGCAGTTTTTAAAACTGGTTAATTCTCAAAAATTTAAATTCATACATACACAACATGACAAAAGTATCAGTTATTGGAGCAGGTGCAGTGGGTGCAACCACAGCCGATGTTATTGCTTATCGCCAATTGGCCGATGAGGTAGTTTTATTAGATGTTAAAGAAGGTTTTGCTGAAGGTAAAGCTTTAGACATTTACCAAACTACTTCGTTATTAGGCATGAAAACACGCGTAAGCGGAACTACAAACGATTACAGCAAAACTGCTAATTCAGATGTGGTAGTTATTACTTCAGGTATTCCTCGTAAACCAGGTATGACCCGCGAAGAGTTAATTGGTACCAATGCAAATATTGTAAAAACAGTTGCTGAAAATGTATTAAAACATTCGCCAAATGCAATCATTGTGGTAGTTTCTAACCCAATGGATACTATGACTTATTTAGCTTTAAAAGCTACTGGTTTACCTAAAAACAGAATTATTGGTATGGGTGGTTTGTTAGATAGCGCTCGTTTTAAAGGTTATTTAGGTTTAGCTTTAAACCAACCAACTGCCGATATTCAAGGAACAGTTATTGGTGGTCATGGCGATACTACTATGATTCCTTTAACCCGTTTAGCTACTTTAAATGGTGTGCCAGTTTCAAATACTTTAAGTGCTGAGCAATTAAAAGAAATTAGCGATGCTACTATGGTTGGTGGAGCTACTTTAACCAAATTATTAGGTACTTCGGCTTGGTATGCTCCAGGTGCTGCTAGTGCTCTATTAGTTGAAAGCATTGTTCGTGATCAAAAACGTGTAATGCCTTGCTGCGTATCTTTAGATGGTGAATACGGACAAAAAGATATTTGTTTAGGTGTTCCTGTTACTATTGGTAAAAATGGTTGGGAAACCATAGTTGATTATAAATTAAATGCTGAAGAGCAAGAATTATTCAACAAAAGCGCAGATGCAGTTCGCAATATGAACAATGTATTAAGCGAAATTGGCGTGTTGTAATACAATATTTTCAATAATAACAAAGAAAGACTTGCTTTAATCGGCAAGTCTTTTTTTTATGTTTTATTGTTTGGTTTTTTGATAAAGGCGTTCTCGCATTGATTATACTTTGTCAAAGTTTACCCTTGAACAGACCTGACAGGTTTCAAAAACACGGTTGTACGAAACATTAAGTTTGATATTTCTGCATAAATATTTTAGGGTCTCCATTACACTCAATAATTATTTGTTTTAGTAATTCATTATCTAGTTCATTGATAAATTTAA
>JAIXSO010000051.1 GCA_027484685.1 Bacteroidota bacterium | reverse complement strand
GCACTTTTTTTAATTGGTTGATCCCGAAAGCATTCGGGACAACGGTAATTGATTTAAAGGCAATTTGTTTTTTAATTGGCTAAAGCCAATGGGATTTTAAGATTGATTTTTACTTCGCAATCAACATTCCGAACTTCGCACTTTTTGAATTCTTTAGCGTTAAGTTCATTAAATTTAATAAATATTTTATTTATAATGCTAATGTGATTAAATAGGTTACATTTGTCAAAATCGGAATGCATAAGTTAATCAATTCAACTTAATCCGAAAGAAAATCCCCCCTCAAAATAATATCAGTACATTTAAAGTTTATAGACTTGCGGATTCTTCGCTGGGTACTTTTATTGTTCCAAAACAATTTATGAAAATTTACATAAAAAATATGGCTTGTGAAAGCTGCAAAGCATTTGTGAAAGAAGCTTTGGAAGAACTTAACATAGCCCCAATAAAGGTAGAATTAGGCGAAATAGAAACAAAAGAAGATGTTTCTGATTTAAAGAAACAACAACTCAACAATAAAATTAAAAAAGTAGGCTTAGAACTTTTAGAAAAAAAGAAAGGTATTTTAATTGAAAAAATTAGGAAAGTAGCCATTGATTATGTTTACAATTCGGATGAAAAGCCAAATGTAAATTTTTCGGTTTTGCTAAGTAATGAGTTAAACCATAATTATACTTATTTGGCTAATTTTTTTTCGGAGGTAGAAGCCACCACCATAGCACAATTTATCATTGCACTAAAAATTGAACGCATTAAAGAATTAATTATTTTTGGTGAGGATACCCTTTCAGAAATAGCTCATAAATTGCATTATAGCAGTGTAGCTCATTTATCAACCCAATTTAAAAAAGAGACAGGCTTAACACCAACTCACTTTAAAGAATTAAAAGAAAAAAGAAGGGTAACTATTCAGAATATCTAATTTTTGTTCGTTGATTGCTGTTTGTTGTTCGTTGCATAATCTGTAGGTTCGGATTTTCAATCAGAATAATCTATTTAAAGGATTTGTATTTACTTTTACCGTTGGTTAATCCCGAAAGCTTTCGGGACAACGGTAATTGATTTTCTTTTCCGTTGGTTGAAACCAACGGTAATTGATTTATAGGCATTTTATTTTTAATTGGCTAAAGCCAATAGGCTTTTATGATTGGCATTTTACTTCGCAATCAACATTTCAACTTAACACTTCCAAACTCCACATTCAATAACTACCCAATCGGTCATGCTGAAAGCATCTTCTTGGCTTTAAATGATTATAAGCCATTAGCTAACTTAGTTGCCAGACCAAGGAGATGCGAGGCATGACGTTTGCATTACCGATGCCATCGCTTAAAGCGATGGCATCGGTTTGAAAAATTATTGATAGAAAGCATCTATTGCCTCGCCCTTTAGGGCGTGGGTTAAATAAAACACCATTTGGCTTTAGCCAAACATTAAAGCCATTGGTTAAAATAAAGAAGAATTTGGCTAAAGTCTGCTGATTGATTTACAATTCCAATCATCTAGTTAAAGGATTTGTACTCCTTTTATACCATTCGCATTTTTAATTCCACAGGCTAAAGCCATATGGCAATTCATCATTCACAATTTATCCGCTGGTTCTGATTTGAAATCCGTATAATCTAGTTAAAGGAATTTACTCCGCAATCAACATTCCGAACTTCGCACTTTTTTAATTGGGTTTTTTATACTAAATAAATAATATTGTATAAAACTAAGACCACATAAAACAATGCATAAAACAATCCTCTTTTTAGTAATTGCTTTGGTATTAATTATTTCGTGTAACAACTCGCCAAATAATAACGAAACACCAAAACAAGAAACGCCAAAAGCTTTGCAAGATGATAAGATTAACATAAAAAGTTATGTTCGCGCATCTGAAGATTTAATGGAAGATTTATACGCTGAATTAGTAGATAAAGACCCTGCACTAAAACAATTAGAAGAAGATATAAGTGCTGTTGATTCAAAATCTAGGAATTTGAACGAAATATTTCAAAAATACAACGGTAAATCAACGAGTTATTATAGCACTGTAAATTATAAAACTGCTGCCATAAAAGATAGTTTGCTAAAAAATAAAATGCTAACAATTATTGCTAAAAGTAGCGCTAAATATGCTAAAAAAAGTGCTGATATAGAAGCTATTTTAAAACAAATATCGAAAAATGAAGGAACGCTTAACGAGCATTACATTGCTTTAAAAGTAATGTTAACCTTGCCATTAATTGAGCAATTCCAAAACAATAACAAACCAAGCTTAAACGACTTTAAAGAACAAATAAACCAACAGAAGAAACTTATTTTTACTGCTGATAGCTTAATGTCCAAATATTAAATTTCACCTATAATAACCCAAAAATGTTAGCCAATTTACCCCATTATATTTCAATAATATTTGCATTAACCACAATTACAACTTTGCTTTTGTTTGTTAATGCCATTAAAAATGCAAGCCAAGAAGAAACCAGAAAAAAAGCCAATTTTATAGCTTTAGGTTTAATTGGTTGGTTAATTATTCAAGCTGTTTTGACTTTACAAAATGTATATGATACCAATACTTATTCATTTCCTCCTAAAATAATTGTATTAGGAATTTTACCTACTTTTTTTGCCATATTACTCTTGTTTATTACTACAAAAGGCAAGCAGTTTATGGCTAGTTTACCCTTAAAAAACCTAACGTATTTAAATACAGTAAGAGTGCCTGTTGAAGTGGTTTTGTTTTGGTTGTTTATTAATAAAACCATTCCAGAATTGATGACTTTTGAAGGCAGAAATTTTGATATACTAGCAGGTATAACCTCCCCTATCATAGCTTATTTAGGATTTAAAAAAACAGGCGTAAACCGACCATTGCTGTTAATTTGGAATTTTATTTGCCTGGGGCTTTTAATCAATATTGTGTTAAATGCTTTATTTTCGGCACCAACTCCTGTTCAAAAATTTGCTTTTGACCAACCTAATATAGCCATTTTATATTTTCCATTCAGTTGGTTGCCTACCTTTATTGTACCCATTGTGCTATTGGGGCACTTAATTTCTATCAAACAATTATTGAACCTAAAAACAACAAAATAATACATGAAAGCTACCGGAAAAACTGTAAACGACATTTTGATTAGCCTACCACCAGATAGGGCTGAACCATTTAATAAACTGCACGATGTAATAGTAAATAATTTACCTAAAGGATTTGAAGCAGGCATTAGTTATGGCGGATTGGGTTATATAATTCCGCATACTATATATCCGGCAGGTTACCATTGTAAACCTGTTGAACCATTGCCTTTTGCAGGTTTAGCTTCTCAAAAAAACTCCATTAATTTTTACCACATGGGTATATATAGCAAACCCGAATTACATGATTGGTTTGTGGCTGAATACCCAAAACATACCAAGCAAAAACTAGATATGGGCAAAAGTTGTATTCGCTTTAAAAAGATGGACGATATACCTTATGAATTGATTGGCGAACTGATGACTAAAATGAGCATGGAAGAATGGATAAGCATTTATGAAAATAATTTAAAGAAATAAAATTTTTAAAGGCATCAACCTAATAGTACCAATATAAATAAGTTATAAGCAACCATTAGGTAACAATGCAACCATCAAACATTTTACTTAAAATTAACTTCAGCAAAAAAGATAAAAGAAAATGAAAATTAACACAACAATGCCAAACAAACTTGTTCCTTACTTTGAGAAAGAACTAACAGAGGCTGCTGTTGCTTTTAGGTCGCAACACTTTCAGGTATCGTGGCGGCACCTTGAACGGGCGCATATTTTAGGACAACCATATCCTTTGGCTCACACTTTTGTTCATTTCAAAATGTTAGGCTTTGGTATTCGTACAAAAAACATGGCCGAAGTTCTTGGACAAATTCCCAGACTGGTTTTTGGTGGAGTAAAATCTTTTGTTGGAGAAATACCAGTTGGTAATACTGGCGGTGCAAATGTGCCACCTTTGAAACCTATGCAGATACCTAACGACTTGCAGCAAATCATTTATGAAACAAAAAATTAAACATACACCAATATTCAACACGTATGAAAAAAATTAAATAAAATGGAAAAAATACCTACAATTTTTGATAGAAATTGGGAAACCAATCGAAAAGTAAACGAGAAATTAGTTGTTGAACATTTTGACTTTGACAACTCAATTGCAACAGAAAAGTTAGACGGTACAAATGTGCGTGTAACTGTTAGAAACCACATTGTGGTAAGAGTTGAAAAACGAAGAAATCCAGACAAAAATCAAAAAGCGAAAGGAATAGTTGACCCTTGGTATGTTGATGCAATTGAAACAGACAATGCTGATGGTTATATTTTTGACGCAGTAAATAACACCGACTTCTCAACAGTACCAGACGGAGAATGGAGTGCAGAAGCATTAGGAGAAAAAATACAAGGAAATCCATTAAATTTAGTTGGACATACTTTATTCATTTTTTCTCTTGCAGACCAGCGTGAAAAGGTAAAATTTGACAACGTACCAACAGACTTTGAAGGTTTAAAAAAATGGCTTCCAGAACAAAAAACAAAGTTTGGAAACGATACAGGAATTGAAGGAATTGTTTGGCATAACTTGAAGACGGGCGAAATGTGTAAAATAAAAATTAAAGACTTTGATTTTAAAGGATAAAAGAATGCAATCTACTAGCATGGGCTTGGCAAAAATGGCGGTTATGTGTCCCTAAGACAGTTTTGTGGTTAAAGAAAATTTGTACTACGCATGAAAAATTTTGTTAAAAATAATCACTTTCGCCAAGCCCAAAAATGTTACAAATAATAAGCGTAAAGAAGTCAGACAAAAATGGCAATAACAATCGATATACAAGAATTTTACTTGACTCATAAAAGACTAACGGGACAAACTCTTAAGTTATTTTTTAAAAAAGCAAATAGCACCCAGACAGACAAAGTTTTAGAATTAACAAATGTTGCTGCTTTTATTGACAATCATAATGACGAAAAAATTGTTACCATTGAGATAAGAGACTCCGCAGGGACTTATGGAACTGACATGGCTATGCAACTGAAAAGACCTGAAGTTCAAAAATTCAAAGAACTCTTTCTATTCACAGACTCTCAATTAATAAACAACTCTTTTCGTGCTATAGCAGAAGAAATTGTTTGGCGCGACTTTGAAAACAATTATCGAGACATAAATTATTAACTTAGGAAAAATTAGCATTACGAATCTTCATGGCGCTTACTGCTTACAACAGCAAATTTGTAAAACGTTATAGGTATTAAAAAAAGACAACGGTTAAAAAGTGAAATCAAAACTTACATATAAAGCTTATTTATTTCCAATATTGGCAATTTATTTAATAATAGTTTCGGCTAAAATTATTATTGACAATTATCCTATTGACCTTTTAAAACTAAGATGGATAGACTATTTTATGACAATCTTATTTTCCGTAACTCTTGTTTGGCTTATTAAATTTGAGACATTAAGAAAATTGATATTTATTGAAATAACAGACAAACAAATTATTATTCAAAACATATTTTTAGGTAAAAGAAATATGTCTAAAAATGACTTAGTTAGTTTTAAAACTCAAATAGAATCATCAAGACTTGGAAACTTTGAAGAAACACAAATTTTAACCAAAAACGGCCGTAAAATCATTTTATCCGAATTTTTCATTTACAACTATAAAGACATAAAAAATAACATAACAAATAATCTAAAAGACCAAGGTGGAGAAAGGAAAAACGTCTTGTAACAGCACCTGCCCAAAACCGGCATTTCAGTGGTTAAAATATCCAGAAAACTTTCAGGAATGTGAAAATCGCTAACTTCTTAAACCCACAAATCGTAATATGCTATTTTAGACAGACCACTATGACAGAAAAAGAACTTAAAGACAAACTTGCTAAAATTGGTTATACGACCTTTTGGTTGGACTTTGGCGTTTTGACAATTGAGTATTTAAATAAACAATTAGAAATATTCGAAAATAGTGATGACCAAAACACTGAACATTATCGCTACTCAACTTTTAAAAATTACTTGCAAACACAGTCATCCTTATCAGAAGAACAAATCCTCTATCTTTTTGACATTATTAAAACTGACTCCGACAAATCAATGGCAAATTCTATGGCTATTGATATTTTAAAAGCTAAAGCATTGACCGAATCACAATTTAATATGGTCGCAGACCTTTTAAAAAATTCATTTGGCGACAATATGCAAAAGTATATTGACAGAGAAATCGTTTGGAGACAAAAACTGAAAAAATAGAAATAACGCAATAATAAATTTTTGTAAAATTGGAATAGAGTATACTTCTAAACCATCAATTTAACCTCCGCTAGTTCGGATTTGCAATCTGAATCAGCTATTAAAGGAATTATTTTTTTCGCATTACAAATGCTAGTAATACTAAGTGCGGTTTTCAAAACATAGCTGTACGAAACATTAGATTTGATATTTTTTGATAAATAAATTAGGGTCTCCATTACATTCAATTATTATTTGTTTTAGTAGTTCATTATCTAGTTCATTGATAAATTTAATTTT
>JAIXSO010000006.1 GCA_027484685.1 Bacteroidota bacterium | reverse complement strand
GTCGCTAAATTCAATGTTATCGATTGCACCCATATGGTGAAAATTTTTATCTTCACAAAGTTCTGTATTTATTAATAATTATGGAAATTATTAAATGTTAATGCATAATTTGGGTTAAACTTTTAATTGAGTCATAGTTGTTATTCAAAATTACTGCTGTTTGAACTGTTGGGAAATAATTAACAAAGTCATCAGATGAGTAATACTTACTTTTTGAATAATTATTACCACTGATAATTTCATAATCGTTGTATAAACCATTTTGCCAATCACGATAATAATTTAATAGAAAATAATCAGTATCACTTGCAGCTAATTTTAAACTCAACTTTTGCATGCAATATTTTCTACAGTATCCATTTATAGCACTTTCTTGATAAAATTCTGTACTTTCTTTTAAACCTTGGCTTTTAAAAAGTAAGGTATCGGTTCCATTTTTTAAAAATAAGCGGGTGCTAGTATCACTATATGGTATAATGTATGGTACGTAGCTTTGGTCAACATATTTATTAACAGTCGAATTGTCACAATTATCTTTATTACACGCATTTATTAAAATGCTTAGCAATACCAAATATAGAATTGAGGGTAATTTTGTTTTCATAATTTTTACTCAAACTAAAGAATTTATGTTAAACAAACATTCTATTTTTTAACTGTAAAAACAACTTCAAAATTTGGAATAAAAAAATCCCTGCTTTATGCAAGCAAGGATTTTAAATTTATATATAAAATTGCCCCCACATCGGGCTAGTTAATTGTGGCGTATTTGGTTGAATAATATCCGTTTCGTTGAACGGAGTCGAAACGCTCGAACATTAGTGATCAGATTAGTGCCATTTCGGCTCCGCTCAATGTCCGGAGACATTCTAAACAAAATTAGTATCATTTCGTCCGAAAACTTTCGGACTTCGCTCAATGTCCGGAGACATTGAATCAAAATTCATAATTCAAAAATCACAAATTAACTGCATCCAGTTTGTGTGCCGCAATTTAAGCATTTATAACATGCACCACTGCGAATGGTAATATGGCCACAAGTTGGACAAGCAGGACTATCGCCCATGCGTTTATTCATTTCGTTCACTTGGTCTAATTGCGCTTCCATGGTTTGGTTAACAGCAACCGGCTGAGGCGCCAAAGCTGTTTTTTCTATTTTATGAAAACCAATGGTCGTATTTTGAACCGAATTTTCAGCCACAATATTACTAAAGCTTTCTGATTTTACCATACTTGAACCATGAATTACATGGCGGTGCTGGTTAATGGCTAACATACTGCGCTGACTTTCTGTGGGTGGCACTTGTATAAAATCTTCTCTACCCAAATATTCAAAACCCAACATGCGGAACATGTAATCAATAATTGAAGTAGCATTTTTAATATTATCGTGGCCAGTAACCATTCCAGCAGGCTCAAAGCGGGTAAAAGTAAATTTATCTACATACTCTTCTAAAGGTACCCCATATTGTAATCCTAACGAAACTGCAATAGAAAAACAGTTCATTAAGCTGCGCAAAGTGGCTCCTTCTTTATGTAAATCTACAAATATTTCACCCAAAGTTCCATCCTCGTATTCACCAGTGCGCACAAAAATGGTTTGTCCGCCAACAGAAGCTTTTTGCGTAAATCCACCACGTTTGCCAGGTAAAGTTTTACGAGCTACTACACCTGCCAATTTATGTTTAAAGGCTGTATCGTGAGTTCTATTTAAAATGGCTGTAGCTGCTTCTAACACTTGCTCAGGACTTAACTCCCCAACTGGTTTGTGTGCATCTTCGCCTAAAATAGCTTCTACCGTTTCTTGAATTTCTTCTTCATCCTTCACATCCGATTTATTAGAAAGCGGTTGGCTTAATTTACATCCATCACGGTAAAGGGCATTGGCTTTTAAACCTAAACTCCAGCTCATGTAATAACATTCTTTGATGTTTTCTATAGTAGCTTCGTTTGGTAAATTAATGGTTTTTGAAATAGCTCCACTTAAAAATGGTTGCGCAGCAGCCATCATTCTAATATGACCAGTTGCTGCAATATAACGTTCGCCTTTATTGCCACATTTATTGGCACAATCAAATACTGGTAAATGTTCGTCTTTTAAACAAGGCGCACCTTCTACGGTCATGGTGCCGCATATATAATCGTTGGCTTCTTCTATTTCGGTTTTAGTAAAACCTAACTTGCGCAATAAATTAAATGAATGGCTATTATAATCTTCGGGTTTATAACCTAAACGCTGCAAGCACTCTTCGCCTAAAGTCCATTGGTTAAATGCAAAACCAATTTCAAAAGCGCCTGCGGCTGCTTTGTCTAATTTTTCAATTTCCTCATCGGTAAAACCGCGAAATTTTAAACTTTCAGGATTGATATGAGGCGCACCTTTTAAAGTAGCATGACCAATGGCATATTTCTCTATGGCATCAATTTCAGTTTGGTTATAACCTAAATTTTTTAAGGCAGCAGGTACGCCCGAATTGATAATTTTAAAATAACCACCACCAGATAATTTCTTAAATTTAACCAAAGCAAAATCTGGTTCAATTCCAGTAGTATCGCAATCCATTACCAAACCAATGGTTCCAGTTGGAGCAATTACAGTAGCTTGCGCATTGCGGTAACCATATTGTTCGCCCATTTGCACTGCTTTATCCCAAGCACTGGTGGCGGCAGTTAATAAATAATCAGGGCAATATTTTGGATCAATACCTACTGGTTTAACCGAAAGTCCTTCGTAAGCATCGGTAGCATTATAGGCCGCATAACGATGGTTACGCATTACACGCAACATGTATTCTTTATTTTCTTGGTAACGGCTAAATGTACCTAAATACTTAGCCATTTCAGCCGAAGTTTGGTAAGCAACTCCATTTAAAATTGCAGTTATTGCTCCGCAAATGGCAAATGCTTTTGGCGAATCGTAAGGAATGCCAGCTATCATTAACATAGAACCTAAATTGGCATAACCCAAACCTAAAGTTCTATAATCGTACGAAAGTTGTGCTACTTCTTTTGAAGGAAACTGAGCCATTAATACCGAAATTTCTAACACCATAGTCCATAAACGGCTGCTGTGTTCAAAACCTTTTACATCAAATGTTAAAGTATTGGCATCAAAATATTTCATTAAATTAAGCGAAGCCAAATTACAAGCGGTATTATCTAAAAACATGTATTCCGAACATGGATTTGATGCATTGATTCTACCACCTTCAGGGCAAGTATGCCACTCATTAATAGTTGAATCGTACTGCACTCCAGGATCGGCACAAGCCCAAGCTGCATCGGCTATCATATCCCACATATCGTTTGCAGGAATGCTCTTAATGGTTTTGCCATTGGTACGTGCTTTTAAATCCCAATTTTTACCTTCGTTTAAAGCAGTAAAAAATTCATGAGGAATACGCACTGAATTATTTGAATTTTGACCAGAAACAGTTGCATAAGCTTCGCCTTCATAATCGCTTGCATAACCTGCGGCAATTAAGGCAGCCACTTTACGTTCTTCGTCTTTTTTCCAATTTATAAATTCGACTATTTCTGGATGATCTAAATCTAAACAGACCATTTTAGCGGCTCTGCGCGTGGTTCCACCTGATTTAATGGCACCCGCAGCTCTATCACCAATTTTCAAAAAACTCATTAAGCCCGATGAAGTTCCACCGCCACTTAATTTTTCCATAGCTCCTCTAATTTTGGAATAATTGGTTCCAACACCAGAACCATATTTGAATATACGTGCTTCACGTACCCATAAATCCATGATACCACCATCGTTTACCAAATCATCATCAACCGAAAGTATAAAACAAGCATGAGGTTGTGGACGCTCGTAAGCCGAAGTTGATTTTTCTAATTGACCCGTTTTTGGGTTTACAAAATAATGTCCTTGAGGCTTACCAGTAATTCCATACGAACTATGCAAACCAGTATTAAACCATTGAGGTGAGTTTGGCGCTGCATATTGACCAATAATCATAAACACCATTTCTTCGTAAAATACTTGCGCATCGTTACGAGAGTTAAAGTAACCATAATCTTCGCCCCATTTCATCCAACAATGAGCCATTCTGTGTGCCACTTGTTTAATGCTTGTTTCTTGTCCTAAACTACCATCAGGTTGAGGAACACCAGCTTTTCTAAAATACTTTTGTGCTAACACATCGGTGGCTACTTGACTCCACGATTTTGGTACTTCTACATTCTTTAATTCAAATACCACACTTCCGTTGGTATTCTTAATTACCGAAGTTCGGTAATCGTATTCAAACATATCAAATGGACTTACACCTTCTTTGGTAAAATGGCGGCTAATGGTTAACCCTTTTTCTAGGTTGTTCTTTTTGGTTGATTTAGTCATGGTTTAATGGCTTACTTTAATACAGACTTGATGATACTTTTTATTTAAAACCAACTTTTAAATAATGGCGATAAATAGTCAATCAAAAATGCAAGGATATAAACGCTAAATCAAGTTAGAATATGCACACATTTTTTGGGGAGGCTTGGTAAGTGCCTTGTATGTTATAACTTAGCCTGTGAATAAGGTTTTTTACACAAAAAAAAATGCAGTGTTGATAAGGCTTACAAGCCTTATCAATTCACCACATTATCAATTAATTGTCTAAAATAAAATACAAAGCCACAAAATAAATACCGTGCCGAAAATTGCTAACTAAAGTTATTTAATAATTTAATATTATTCAGAAATAATATTGTGTTTAACTGCTAAGAAAAAACACGCAGTTTTGTTCCACTCAGCGCAGTTTGATATTGCGTTAAACTTTTGGAAGCAGGCCCTTGTGTAACTGCACCTGTACTATTAAATTTTGCACCATGATTTGGGCAAATAAAATTATTATTACTTGAACTGTAATAAACATTGGTTCCTTCGTGTGTGCAAGCAGCTGAAACTGCTAGGAAAAAGCCTAAATTGGTGCGAGCAACAATTACACCATTACTTACCAAATAACCACCATTAGCGGCCAGAGCGCCTGTGCTTACATCTAAGGTAAAATCAACGTTACTAGGAGTTGAAGGAGTTGTACTTTCTTTAGAGCAACTTGAAACACCACCAATGCAAACGGGAACTAATAATGTGGCTACACCAAAGCCAACTTGCGATAAAAATTCTTTTCTGTCCATAAAATTTTTTATCTCAAACATAGAGTTTATTGATGTAAAATACAGTTAGATTATGGTAAAATAAACATAAAAAAAGAGCCCGAAGGCTCTTTTTAAGAAATAATTTAAAATTATTATTCAATTACTTTTGCGTCTTCCATATTGCTTGAAGAATCATTATTTTCATCTTCATTCTTTTTACGTCTACCCGTAATTAATTTCCAAATAAATCCACCAGCAGCTATTAAACCCAAAATAATAACTTTACCAAACTTTGCCAACACCGCAAAAATTCCAACTTTAGCCAAAATTTTACCTGCTACTAATCCTCCAATGGTCCAAGCTGCTACTTCATCAATATTTGAATCAAAATCAGCATACCTGCTACCTTCATTAAACACTACACTGGTAATTACTTTATCAATTGACGATTTAACTTCATTCAATTCATCCATGGAAGCAACTGCATTTAACATAAAAATACCTTTACGACCTAAAACACGTAAGTTGTAATTTAAAGTACTCAAGCTATCGGTTCCAAATTTTAATTCCTTAGCCCAATGCAATACTTTTTTGTTTTTATCGTAAAAAGGAGTTGATGCCCAGCCCACAAATTGAATTGGTTGATAACCCGCTTTAACTCTTTCAGGATTAGCTTCTTCAAATTCTTTTTGTTGTTCTTTTAACAATTCACTGTAATCAATATCATCTGCATCGTCATCTTTTACATAACCCATTGCATCGTAACTAATGGTAAAAGCCCAACTTTTTGCACCAACTACACCTCTATTTTCGGGAACTAACATTCCTAGGGTACTACTATCTACTGGGTTTCCCCAAAGTTCGGTAAGAACATAAATACTTTGTTCTTTGTCTAAAAATTTAAAGCCTCGTGGAACTGTAAGTTTTGCATTTCCATCTTTTAAATCAATAACTCCAGTTTCGTACTTTAAGTTAGATTCTACTAAATCGGCCCAAATTTGGGTGCTGTCTATTTCTTGGGCAAAGCCAGCAATAGATACAAAAAACGCAGCTAAAGCTGACAAAATAATTTTTTTCATTGGTAAATGTTTTTAAATACGTTTGGTTAAAAGCACCCTTTAAATGCTTATTTTTAATAAATTACAAAAAGCAATAAACTAATTTTTTTGATTAAAACAATGGTTTGGCTATTAATTACAAATTATTGAAGTATGACAAGAAATTACACAAACTACTAAAACTAAATGTAAACTTTATGGCTAATAGCTTAAAATAAATTACTTTTGTACCTAATTATACTAAAGAGACTTATTGATACATGCAAGCATTTTTAATTAAAGACTTAAAAGATTACGAAGGAAAAGAAGTTACACTAAAAGGTTGGGCAAGCAACCGCAGAGATAGTAAAGGAATTTATTTTATAATTTTACGCGATGGTACAGGATGGTGCCAATGCGTGGTTAGTGCCGACAGCGTGAGCGAAGAGGTGTTTAACGAATGTAAAAAAATTTCAATTGAAACCTCAATTGAAATAACTGGTAGCGTTAGAAAAGATGAAAAACAAATTGGTGGATACGAAATTCAAGCAAGTAATGTAAAAGTAATTTCGGTAGCCGATGAATACCCAATTTCAAAAAAAGAACATGGGGTTGATTTTTTAATGGACAAACGCCATTTATGGTTACGTAGCCAACGTCAGTGGGCTATTATGAAAATTAGAAATCAAATTATTTTCTCAATCCATCAGTTTTTCCAAAACGAAGGTTTTGTTCAAATGGATGCACCTTTATTTACAGGTAATGCATGCGAAGGAACAACCAATTTATTTGAAACCGAATTTTATGGCGATACTGCTTATTTAAGTCAAAGTGGGCAACTTTATGGCGAGGCAATGGCTTTTGCAATGGGTAAAATTTACACATTTGGACCAACTTTTAGAGCTGAAAAATCAAAAACACGTAGGCATTTATCGGAGTTTTGGATGATAGAGCCTGAAATGGTGTTTTACGATATTTTCCAAAACATGGATGTTATTGAAAATTTCTTGCGTTTTGTGGTTTCAAATGTATTGGCAAATTGCAAAGCTGAACTAGAAATGGTAGGAAGAGACACCACTGTTTTAGAACAAATTGTTAGGCCTTTCCCTCGTTTAACTTACGATGAAGCAGTGCGTATTATTAAAGGTGAGCAAGATGTAAACGGACAAAACTCTATTAAATCGTTAGAAGATGAATTGGCTCAAGTACAAGCTAAAATAGTAGAAGTAAATGCTGAAATAGCTGAGCGCGAGGCAAAAATTAAAACTCCTGGAATGAAAAAAGGAGAAATTGGTTTTAACCAAGCAAAAATTGATAAATTAAAACAAGAGTTAAAAGATCTTGAGGAGCAAGAACGCAATATTCCAGGTTGGTTAGAATCGGCCAGAAACTTTGAATACGGAAACGATTTTGGAGGAAGTGATGAAACTGTTTTAACACGTTTGTTTGATGTACCTGTTATGGTTTACAATTGGCCACATGCAGTAAAAGCATTTTATTTAAAACGCGACCCTGAAAACGCCAACTTTGCTCGTGGGGTTGATGTATTAGCACCTGAAGGTTATGGTGAAATAGTTGGTGGTGGTGAACGTGAAACTGATACTGATTTATTAATTGGTAAAATTAACGAACACGAACTTCCAATGGAAGCCTTTGAGTGGTATTTAGATTTACGCAGGTATGGAAGTGTGCCTCATGCAGGTTTTGGTTTAGGTTTGGAGCGTTTGGTAACGTGGATTTGTAAATTACCACATGTTCGCGAAAGTATTCCATTCCCTAGAATGTACGGACGTTTATTGCCATAGCATTTAAAAAAAAAAATTATACAGCAATTCAGTGAAGAGAATTATAAAAAAAAACACCCTAAAAATGTGCAGTTTCGATTTGAAACTGCGCATTTTTTCATTGTTTCTATTGGTGTTTTTTAAACCTTGTTTTGCTCAAAAAGATACCAACTATATAGTTCAGTTTGAACGCCCGTATAATATTCAGTTTAATACTTGGTTAAATAAATTTGATTTTTTCATCAATCCACCTCGATTTTCGAATTCAACTGAATTGATTAAACTTTCGCCTAATATTAGTTTACAAACAGGTGTGAGCCTTGGTTTAAAATATGTAACTGTGGCTTTTGGAGTTCAGGTGCCTCGCACCAGTGGTAATGAGCGAAAGTTTGGCCGAACCAATTATTACGATTTTTCTTTTAGCTATTATCAATCGTGGGGCGGTGGCGAAGTTTATTCGCGTTCGTTTTTAGGAGCGTACCGAACATTAGGAGCAGACACCAATTTATCTATTAGGCCCGATGCCAATATTCAAGCACATGGTTTAAATTTATTTTACAATATAAATTATAAAAAATTCTCCTACCGCAGTGCGCTTTCTATGGCTGAATTTCAGCGAAAATCATCTGGTTCTATTTTGATCATGTGTGGTTTAGGTTTTAGGTCAATGAGAGCAGACTCATCGGTAATTCCAGCTAATATTGATAATGCAAAAAATTATGGTGAATTAACAGGCATGAATTATTTAAGACTTTGGCATTTAAACTTTAGACCAGGATACGCTTATAATTTTTGTTTTAAAGGAGGTACTTGGTTTATTTCACCATCAGCATTTTTAGGACTTGGAGTGGCAGCATATAAAATTAATAGTAAACTTAAAGAGCAAACAGGGTTAAGTTACGAGTTTGATACCCACGCCAAACTTTCAATTGGAAGAAATGGAAATAAGTACTTTTGGAATGTATTTGTAATATACGATGGCGCCTTAAATAGTTTTGGCTACCCTAATTTTATTGCAAATCAATCAACAAGCGTTGGTTTTAATTTTGGGTATAGATTTTATAAGTTGATTCCAAAATTAAAGTGGCTGTAAGATAAATAAGAAGAATTAATCACCAAAACGGCCTTAAACTTCTTTCAAAAATAAAAAACTTCTTAACTTAACATTATAATTCAAAGTATTTTATTTCATTTGTAAATTATTGATTAATCAAAAACATCAATTTACAGCCATGAAATTTTTGCACAAAATTGCAATACCTTTTATATCATTATTATTAAGCACCAATTTATTATTAGCCCAAGTTCCAACAATAAGTTCGTTTTCTCCAAGCTCTGGTTATATTGGATCATTAATAACTATAACTGGAACTAATTTAAATAACTTAGATTCCATAACAATTGGTGGGATTTTGGCCATAAAAATTTCGGCAACTAGCACCAGCTTACAAGTAATGGTAATGCCTGAGACACTATCAGGTATTATTTATTTAAAAAATAGCAGCGGTAACGTAACCAGTGAAAAAAATTTAACAATACTAGGCAATATCCCTCCTTTTGTACAACATGGTTCAAAATTGGTAGGAACTGGAGGTACATCTTCTGCATGGCAGGGAAGTTCGATAAGTTTATCAGCTGATGGAAATACTGCTATTATAAGCGGTATGATGGATAATTGGCATCTTGGTGCAGCTTGGATATTTACAAAAATTGGAGGGGTGTGGACTCAGCAAGGCCCCAAATTAGTTGGTACAGGTAGTGTTAGTACAACATCTGTTTATCAGGGTACTTCTGTTGACATTTCGGCAGATGGAAATACTGTTATTATTGGAGGAACAAATGATAATAGCAATCAAGGTGCAGCTTGGATTTTTATAAGAATTGGTGGAATTTGGATTCAACAAGGTAGTAAACTAGTAGGTACTGGAGCTGTTGGAGCGGCCGCACAAGGCGGATCTGTAAGTATATCTGCTGATGGTAACACGGCTATTGTTGGTGGTTCAAATGATAATGGAGGTTTGGGAGCCACTTGGATTTACACTCGAAATGCTGGAATTTGGAGCCAACAAGGCAATAAGTTATCTGGAGGAGGAAATGATGTAAGTATATCTGCTGATGGAAATACATTTGTTAGTTGTAATTCTGGAGCAGTATTTTACACCCGTAACGGAGCAGGATGGATTCAACAAGGAAATGTAATAGGTTCAAGTTATGATTGTGTTGATATTTCTGCTGATGGAAATACCGCTATTTTGGGTGATTATGGTTATAATAATAATCAAGGAGCAGCTTGGATCTATAGGCGTATTGGTGGAATTTGGAGTCAACAAGGACCTGCTCTAGTAGGCACTGGAAGTATTGGAGCAGCTCGTCAAGGTATCTCAGTAAGTATATCAGCCGAAGGAAGTACCGCAATTGTTGGTGGGTATTATGATAATAATTCTCAAGGCGCAATATGGGTATATAAAAAATTAGGAAGTGTTTGGAGCCAACAAAGTAACAGACTAGTAGGATCGGGAAGTATAGGAACAACTATAAATCAAGGTTGGTCAGTTAGTATTTCAGCAGATGCAAATACTGTTATGGAAGGAGGAATTAATGACAATAATAACAATGGAGCAGTTTGGGTATTTAGTCCTTCATTTTCAACTGATGCTAATTTAAGTGGATTGATAATTAGTAACGGAACATTATTTCCTATTTTCAATTCCTCTTTAACAAATTATTCTTCAAGTGTTAGTAATTCAAATACTAGCATTACTGTTACGCCTACAAAATCAGATTCTAATGCTACCATTCAAATAAGGATAAATGGAGGAATATATGAACCAATAAATAGTGGAAATACATCTTCCCCTTTAATATTAAATATTGGAAATAATACGATCGATGTGAAAGTAATTGCACAAAATGGTTATATAACAAAGACATACACGATTAATTTAAATAGAAACTTAATTCCGCCAAGTGATTTGATATACTCTCCAAATGTTGTTGTTTCAACCAGAACCATTAACAACCTAAACAGTGTCGCAATATATTCAGGAGATTCAATAACTAGTTTTAGCATAACACCTGCTTTACCAATTGGAGTTACTTTGAACACTTTAACAGGTTTAATAGGAGGTATTCCAATGTCTATTTTATCGCAAACTATATATACAATAACAGGCAATAATAGTGGAGGGAGTATAACTACAAATTTTGTATTAACAGTAAATAGTTTAGCACCCACTAATTTAAAATACAACAATTCAGTTATAATAGCAAGCCGAAACAATACCCACATTAATAATTCTGTAACGTATTTAGGAGATTCAATAACCAATTTTAGCATCAATCCTGCTCTACCGATTGGAGTTAGCTTGGATACTTTAACCGGTTTAATAAGTGGTATACCAAAGGTTAACTCTCCACAAACTACTTATACAATAACAGGATTTAACAATGGAGGGAGCACCACCACTAATTTTACATTAACAGTAAACAGCGCTGCACCCACTAACTTGAAATATAATGATTCAACCATAATAGCAAACCGCAGTAATACAAACATTTATAGTACAACAACATATTTAGGAGATTCAATAACTAATTTTAGTATTTTACCTGCTCTTCCTAGTGGAGTAATTTTAAATACCTTAACTGGATTAATAAGCGGTATTCCAATAGTTACCTTACCAAAAACAGTATTTACTATTACAGGATCTAATGATGGAGGAAGTACAACTACAAATTTTACCTTAACAGTAAACCCTGCTTTGGGTATAAATGAAGCCATAAACAATACGATAACTAACATTGTTCTTAAACCAATTCCATTTAGTAAAGAAATAGAAATAAATTTTTTTAGCTGGTCAAATGAAGCAACTAAATTGATAATTATTGATGAATTAGGAAAAGAAGTTTTTACTAAAACTATTCAAAGTAATATTGGAAATAATATGATTACAATAAATGAAATGGATCAATTAAACACAGGAATTTATTTTATTTGTTTTTTTAATAATAATGTGTGGAGTAACCGTTTAAAAATAATTAAAAATAATTAAAAACTATACACTAAAAAAGATTAACTTTTGGGTTAAATTTAACATTAAGTCACAAAACAAAATATACACAAATGAAATTTTCTTTATTAATTATCTTTAGCACAATATTTTACCTTACAAACCAAGCTCAAATAGTAAATACTGTTGCAGGCAGTTATAGTGATGGAAGACTAGCAATTAACACGCCAATATATAGACCAGAAGGAGTGGCAATTGACAGCTTAGGCAATATTTATATTGCCGATTTTTTTAATCATAAAATTAAAAAAGTAAATATTAATACCGGTATAATAACCACAATTGCTGGTGTTGGAAACGCTTTTGGAATTGGACAAGGAGGGAATAGTTATTATTCAGGCTCCAATAATGTAGTTGCCATTACGGCAACTATTACTAAACCATATTGTGTAAAACTAGACGGTTCTGGAAATCTTTATTTTACAGAAAATTACGGAAGAACAATTAGAAAACTAAATCTAAACACTGGTATTTTATCAATTATAGCTGGCAATGGAACATACGGTTTTGGAGGAGATGGTGGGGCTGCCACAGCTGCTAGCATAAGTGCAACTGATTTAGCTTTTGATACATTGGGGAATTTATATATTGCTGATGGAAATAATCATAGAATTAGAAAAATAACAATAAGTACAGGTATTATTTCTACTGTAGCGGGTAATGGCATAAATGGTTTTGGTGGTGATAGTGTAATTGCTACTTCAACAAATTTAAATTCCCCAAATGGAATTGCGTTTGATGCTCAGGGAAATTTATATATCTCAGACTGTAACAATCATAGAATAAGAAAAGTAAATGCTAATAATGGTTTAATTTCAACAATAGCGGGTAATGGTATTGCGGGTTTTGGTTTTGGTAATGTACCTGCAATTAGTGCTAATTTAAATTATCCTAGCGGTATAGCCTTTGACTCTTTAGGAAACTTGTATATTTCTGATTTTAACAGAATACAAAAAGTAAATGTTAATAATGGTATTATTTCTAATATAAGTGGTGGTTATTACCCAAGTTATGAAGGAGATGGGGGTAGTGCAATCAATGCTTCATTGAGTAATCCAACCAAAATTACTTTTGACAAAGTAGGTAATTTATATATTAATGATAGAGGTAATAATAGAATTAGAAAAATAAATGCAAATAATGGACTAATTTCTACCATTGCTGGAAACGGTTTTACAGGTTTTGCAGGAGATAGTGTTGCTGCCACAGCTGCTATATTGTATGGATCGAATGATATTTGTGTTGATGCTTCAGCTAATTTATATATTGCTGACACCTACAATCATAAAATTCGTAAAGTAAATTCAGGCACGGGTATTATAACAACAATAGCAGGCACTGAGAGTGCAGGTTTCTCAGGTGATGGTGGCAGTGCAAATGCTGCTAAATTGAATAGTCCTAATTGTATCGCTATTGATAGATCAAGAAATATATATATAGTAGATCAACTTCATAGAATAAGGAAAATAAGTTCAAGTACTGGCATCATTTCGACCATAGCAGGGAATGGTTATTATGGCACTGGTGGATCAGGTTATTATGGAGATGGAGTACCTTCACCGACATCGACTTTAAACAATCCTAGTGGAATTGCAATTGACAGTTTGGATAATATATATATTGCAGATGGTAACAATCACATGATACGTAAAATAACCGCAAGCACTGGTATAATTAATACTATAGCTGGTAATGGAACTGCTGGTTATGGGGGTGATGGAAATTTAGCATCATTAGCAACTTTAAATTATCCAAAGGATTTAGCTATAGATCGCTCAGGCAATATATACTTTATTGATGGGGGAATTAGAATTCGGAAAATAGCTGCTAATACTGGAATTATATCAACTGTGGCAGGTAATCCAAATGGTTCTGAGAATGATGGTATAGCTGCAACTTCTGCGTTATTAAACAACATTACAACCTTAACCATTGACCCATTAAATAATTTATATATTTCAACTATTAATTACGTAAGAAAAGTAACAGCAAGCACAGGTTTAATATCAACCATTGCTGGTAATGGAACATTCGGTTTTTCTGGAGACGGTGGCTCTGTAAGTGCTGCTAGTTTTTCTCGTATCGAAGGATTAGCCATATATGGAGCAAGTAACTTGTTTATCGCTGATTTGTATAATGACAGGATACGAAAAGTAAATTATGGCATTTTTAATTTTATTGCTACAGAAAATCAAACTATTTGCTTTGGAAATAATGCTGATAGTTTAATTGGTAATACCCCAATTGGAGGTAACGGAATTTATAATTACACTTGGTTAAAAAGCACAACAAGTCCAATTTCTGGATTCTCCGCAATTACTGCAAGCAATTCAAAGAATTATAAACCACTATCTTTAACCCAAAGTACTTGGTACAGGAGGTGTGTAGTTTCAGGAATATATACTGATACTTCAGCAGCTATTTTGGTAAGAGTAAATCCAAAGCCCAAAAGTGGTTTTATAATTAATAATCCCTCTCAATGTCAAGGTGCAAATTTTATATTTTCCGATACTTCTACTATTTCTTCAGGAACAATAACTAGAGAATGGAATTTTGGAACTACAAATAATGATTATTCATACCAAATAAATCCTAATTTTACCTATAATAGCTCTAACACCTATTTAGTGAAATTGATTTCAACTAGCAATTATGGCTGTAAGGACACAACTTCAAAAATAGTAACAGTTTACCCAAAACCAAAATCAAATTTCAGCATTAATAAAACGATACAATGTGTAAATGAAAATAATTATCTATTTACTGATACTACCAATATAAGTTATGGTACTTTTTCTAGAAAATGGAACTTTGGAAATGGGAACAATGATACGTCAACTTTAATTGTAGTAAATAAAGTTTATGATAATGCAACGAGCTACTCAGTAAAATTAATAACCACAAGCAACTATGGATGTAAAGATTCGATATCAAAAACAGTAATAGTGAATCAAAAACCTAATGTTGGATTTACCATTAATAATGTTGCCCAATGTATTGAAGGAAATAATTTTGAATTTACTGATACTTCAAATGTATTATATGGTACAACTATTAGAAAATGGAATTTGGGTAATGGTAATAATGATACATCTACCTTGGTTAATATTAGCAAAAGTTATTCAGTTGCTAGTACTTATTTAGTTAAATTAGTTGCAATTAGCAATAATAATTGCATTGATTCGATAACAAAAGCTATTATAGTTGATTTAAAGCCAAATATTGGTTTTAGCATTAATAATTCCACTCAATGTGTAAATGGAAATAACTTTAATTTTATTGACACCTCTTCTGTTTCTTCAGGTAATTTAGCAAGAAAATGGAATTTTGGTGGTGGAATTAATGATACTTCCTTGTTAATAAGTCCCAATAAAATTTATTCCACTGCAAATACCTACTCAATAAAACTAATAGTTTACAATATTGGTTGTAAAGATTCAATCACTAAAACTATTGTTGTTAACCCTAAACCAACTGTTAATTTTTTAGCACCTACCCAAGTTTGTATTAACAACACAGCTAATTCATTTAATTTAACCAATATTTCTTCAATAAACTCAGGAAGCTTAAATTATTATTGGCAGTTCAATGATAATACTAATTCTAGTGCATTTAATCCAATTAAAACAGTAAGTGATACTGGAAGCTTTTGGGTTAAATTAATTGCTACCAGTAATAATAATTGTAAAGATTCAATAACAAAAACCATTGTGATTAGTTCAAAACCATATGCTGGTTTTAGCATTAATAATCCTAGTCAATGTGAAAATGGAAACAACTTTTCTTTTAACGATACTTCCACAATAACCTCTGGTAATTTAACAAGAAAATGGAATTTTGGTAGTGGTGTTAATGATACTTCTTTGTTAGTAAATCCAAGTAAAATTTATTCAACAGCGAATATTTATTCTGTCAAATTAGTTTCAATAAGTAACAATGGCTGTAAAGATTCTGTTGCAAAAGCTATAATTGTTAATGCTAAACCTATTGTTAATTTTGCAGCACCAACATTATTTTGTTTAAGCAATTCAAATACTTCGTTTATATTGTCTAATACGTCATACATAAACTCAGGGAACTTGAGTTACAACTGGAAATTTAGTGACTACACGAGCTCTAATTTAACAAATCCAATAAAAACCATTGCTGATACAGGCAACTTTATTGCAAAATTAATTGCCACTAGTAGTAATAATTGTAAAGATTCATTAACTAAAGTTATTATAGTTAACTTTAGACCTAATGCAGGTTTTACAATTAATAACCTAATTCAATGTTTAAATGGTAATAACTTTTTATTTACTGACACTACAACAAGCAAAAATGGAAATTTAACACGGATATGGAACTTTGGAACTGAAGTCAACGATACATCTACTTTTGCGAATCCAAATAAAACCTATTTAAATGTTAATTCTTATCCTATAAAATTGCTTGCAATTAGTAAGGATGGTTGCAAAGATTCAGTTACAAAAACAGTTATTGTTTTATTAAAACCAAGTGCCAATTTTACCATTAACAAATCGGCTCAATGTTTAAAAAACAATAATTTTATTTTTACTAACCAGAGTACAATTGGGTTTAATTATTTATGGAAATTTGGTAATGGAGACTCAAGTAATATTGTTTCGCCTTCTTATGGCTATGCTAGCGCAGGGAATAAAGCAGTAAAATTAATTGTTTCTGATAATAATAATTGTAAGGATTCAGTTACTAAAAACATAGTAGTAAATGCCAATTCCATAGCCAACTTTACCATTAACAACGACACTCAAAATTTTGTTGGTAATAACTTTGTTTTCACAAATACTTCTACTAACTCAAATAGTCAGTTATGGAACTTTGGAGATTCAACTTCTGCAACAATATCAAATCCTTTTAAAACATATTCAAGTTTTGGGACAAAAACAGTTCAACTAATTAGTAATAATGCGGGTAATTGTTATGACACCATTAATAAAAACATTTTTGTAAATGCTCATCCAACTATTGGAAACATATTAGGAAATATAAACCCAACTTCTACCATCAATCCATATTCTTATTCAGTATTAAGTCAATCCAATGTTGTTTATAACTGGAGTATTCAAAATGGAGTTATCCAAAGCGGACAAGGAACCAATGTGGTGAGCGTAATTTGGAGTAACAGTGGAATAGGGAACATATCTGCTAAAATTACAAACGGTTATAACCTATCAGATTCTACCAATTTAGCGGTAAATATTACAACTGTTGGTATTAATAATGTTGCAATCAGCAGTTTTTCACATATCTCCTTTAATCCAAATCCATTCAATACTAATTTAGAAATTAGCTTTACTAGTGCTACTAAAGAAAGTACTAAATTGATTATTACAGATGCAATAGGTAAAGAAGTTTATGTACAAAATTTTCAAACTAATATTGGCTATAACAATATAATAACTGAAGATTTATCAACTTTAAAACCTGGATTCTATATGGCTACTTTAGCTAATAATATTGGTCAAAGCAGGTCAGTTAAAGTGATAAAAAATTAAATAAATAAAGCTTTCACAGCTAATGAAAGCTTTATTTAAAACTAAAAATATGTTATTGCACTAAATTGTATAAACTTGCACCATTCAATGCAATTAAGAACTTTTTTATTCATACTGTTATCATTAAACTTTTCATCATTAGCTTTTTGCCAACAAAAGCTCGAAAAGTTTATTAATAAAATTTATGATAAAATAGAAGGCGACTCTGCTAAACCTAAAAAAAATTCCTTTTTTGCCGTGCCTATTTGGGGTGTTTATCCTGAAACTGGTTGGCAAATTGGTCTAAGTTTGGTTTACTTGTATAGACAAGCCAATGACACCATTACACGTCCTTCGCTTATTCGTTTCAACACACAATATACCCAACTTAATCAATATAGCATTAGGCCCTTTATTGATATTTTTACCAAGAACAACCAATATAATTTAAAGGTAATTTACTTATACAAATACTTTAACGAGTATTATTGGGGACTTGGTAATGAAAGCAATAACCCAAAATCGTTATACGATTTTTCGCAAAACAGGCTTCAGTTACGTGCCACCAAACAAGTATTTAAAGGCATTTATTTAGGCTTACAAACCGATTTTAATTACTTAAGTAATTTTAAAGGCGACTCAGTTTTTACCAACGATAACCTAAATGGAGTCAACAATAGTTTTACATCAGGTATAGGAGCAGTGGTTAGTTTTGATAATAGAGATAAAATTTATTTTCCCACCAAAGGCCATTTTATTGATATTACTACTTTATTTAACCAACCGTTTTTAGGCAGCCAATTCCAATTTAATAACCTTACCATTGATGCTCGCCAATACATCAAGCTTTGGAAATACAATATTTTAGCCCTGCAAGCATTTGGGAACTTTAACGAAGGAAATATTCCATTTAAACAACTAGCCACCATAGGCAGCGATGCATTTATGCGTGGTTATTACAATGGGCGATTCAGAGATAATCATGCCATGGCTTTTCAGGCTGAGTTAAGGAAACAAGTTTGGGGACCAATTTCTATGACCGTTTTTGGTGGATTTGGAAACGTAGCCCACCAAAGTTCATTATTGTTTGAAAACGTAAAACCAAACTATGGTGCTGGTTTAAGAATAATGGCCATTCGTAGAGATAGGGTAAATATTAGGATTGATTATGGCCGAGGTGAAAATGGAATACAAGGAATGTATTTTACCATGAACGAAGCCTTTTAATTTAAAAGCCACAAAGCTGCATTTAAAACTGTAGCAAAACTTACCCATAAAATATAAGGCACCAACAACAAACCCGCCACTTTATTTATTTTATTAAACCAAATTATGGTTAGCAAAATAAATATCCAAATAAAAATAATGAGTATAAATGCTCCCAATATTTGTTGCAAGCCAAAATAAACCAAACTCCACAAAGAGTTTAATACTAATTGGGTTATAAATAAATAAAGCGCTTGCTTGGCTATTTTAGTTTTAAAACCTTGTCTACTTATTAGCCAAATTGAAACGCCCATAAGTATGTATAAAACAGTCCAAACTGGGCCAAAAAGCCAATTAGGTGGCTGAAAAAATGGTTTGTTTAAACTTTGAAACCATTGGGTATTAGGGCTGGTAGTTAATGCACCTAAAATACCTGCGCTTAAGCAAGCAGTTATTGAGATAATCAGATTAAAAATAAGTTTTATATTTTTCATGGTTAATAAATTATAGTTTTATAAAGTCCTGATAATTTTGGCTGCTAACAATTGCTTTATGTTTAACAGCATAGGTATTGGTAAATGTAGTTGGTATATGAGCTTTAGCTTTTGGATTCCATTTAAATTCAAAAATACTTAATTCTAAATTTTCCTCTTCAATTAAATCTATTTCTTGTTGAATTTTAGTTCTCCAAAAATAATGTTTTGCGTATTTCATATGGTTATTACATTGCTTAATTCGCTCACTAATCATAAAATTTTCCCAAAGTGCACCAACATCGGTTCTATTATTAATATTTGTAAAGTTACTAATTACTGCATTGCGCACACCATTATCCCAAAAATAAATTTTTCTAGTTGTGGTTATTTCACTTCTTAAATTTCTGCTGTATGGACTTACTTTAAATATAATAAAAACCTTTTCTAGCAAATCAATGTACTTAATAATTGTAGCTTTGTCA
The DNA here is from genome assembly GCA_027484685.1 of Bacteroidota bacterium. Taxonomy (GTDB): domain Bacteria; phylum Bacteroidota; class Bacteroidia; order UKL13-3; family UKL13-3; genus JAAFJM01. The sequence goes on along the minus strand of JAIXSO010000006.1, from coordinate 14,342 downwards.
ACGCTTAATGTTCGTGCCAATTCATTGTACGACACTTCGCTTCCCACCTGAAAAGCCAACGCTTGTAATAATTTATGAAGTAAATCTGGCTTTCTAATTTCCTCAAAACTCAATAAATCTTTATACAAATAACTATTTGCCAATGAACGCAATAATCTTTCTGCTTCTATTGCATTATTGGTTACGTCTGGGTAAAACCCAAAAACCAATCTTTGCTCTAAATTTCTAGCCTCGTTATGCCAACTACTTGCTTTACTTAGCTCTTCTACTGTAAATGGATGCACATTATATTCGTACTTTCTGCCTGTTAAAGGTTCGTTTATTTCACTTGCCATATCCAAAACTGAAGAGCCTGTTGCCACCACTTGTACCTCTTTTACTTTATCAACCAATAATTTAAGCGTTACACCAATATTTTTAACGCGTTGTGCTTCATCAATGAATAAAATTTTTTTGTTTCCAATTAAATTTTTCAACTGTGTAGAAGTTACATTTTCCAACATCGCTCTTTCATCAGGTTCATCGCAATCTAAAAATAAATGTTCTCCTGCAAACTCAGAAGCCAATTGTTGTGTAATGGTAGTTTTACCAACTTGTCTGCTTCCATAAAGTATTATTGCTTTGCCTTTAAACATTGATTCTTTTATTGATTGATAAATAGTTCTAGTTATCATAACATTCCCACTTTTTTAATACAAAAATATAAATAAACACCAAATTACCTAACTATTGGGGATTATAACCTCTAAAATATATTCTTTTTGGGGATTATAATCTCCATAAAATATAACTTTTGGGGATTAGATGGGTTTTTATTTACTAATATGCAATAAAAAAGCCAACCCTAAATAGGATTGGCTTTTAATTTTATTACTAAAAAATATTAGTATCTGTACATTTCTGCTTTGAAAGGTCCTTCTACTTTTACGCCAATATAATCAGCTTGTTCACCATCTAAAATGGTAAGTTTAGCACCAATATGCTCTAAATGTAAAAATGCTACTTTTTCATCTAAATGTTTAGGCAACACATATACTTTATTTTCGTATTTATCGCTGTGGTTCCATAATTCAATTTGAGCCAAAGTTTGGTTTGAGAAAGAATTACTCATTACAAAACTTGGGTGACCCATAGCACAACCTAAATTAACTAAACGACCTTCAGCTAAAATAATGATTTCGTTTCCATCTACATTGTAAACATCAACTTGAGGTTTAACAGTAAATTTAGTAGAACCGTAATTGTTGTTCATCCAAGCCATGTCAATTTCATTGTCAAAATGTCCAATGTTACAAACGATAGATTTATCGCGCATTGCTTTGAAATGACGGTCAGTAATAATTTTAACATTACCAGTAGCCGTTACAAAAATATTAGCTCTTGAGCAAGCATCTTCCATAGTAACTACTTCAAAACCATCCATTGCAGCTTGTAAAGCACAAATTGGATCAATTTCGGTAACCAAAACGCGTGCACCAGCACCACGTAACGATTCTGCTGAACCTTTTCCTACATCACCATAACCAGCTACCACAGCTACTTTACCAGCCATCATAATATCAGTTGCTCTACGAATAGCATCAACTAATGATTCTTTACAGCCGTATTTGTTATCAAATTTCGATTTTGTTACTGAATCGTTTACGTTAATAGCAGGAACTAATAACGTACCTTTTTTCATACGCTCGTATAAACGATGAACACCAGTAGTAGTTTCTTCCGATAAACCTTTGATGTCTTTTGCTAATTCAGGGTAACGGTCAAAAACCATATTAGTTAAATCGCCACCGTCATCTAAAATCATATTTAAAGGTTTACCACCTTCAAAAGCAAATAAAGTTTGCTCAATACACCAATCAAACTCTTCTTCGTTTTGACCTTTCCAAGCGTAAACCGGAATACCAGCAGCAGCTATTGCAGCAGCAGCGTGATCTTGTGTTGAGAAAATATTACATGAACTCCAAGTTACTTCAGCACCTAAAGCTTTTAAAGTTTCAATTAAAACCGCAGTTTGAATTGTCATGTGTAAACAACCTGCTATACGCGCACCTTTTAAAGGTTGTTGCGGACCATATTCTTTTCTGATACTCATTAAACCTGGCATTTCTGCTTCGGCTAATCTAATTTCTTTTCTTCCCCACTCTGCTAAGCTAATGTCCTTAACTTTATAAGGAGCTACTGATTTTGTTTCTGACATATTATTTTGTTTGTATATTGCTTTAATATTTTATGCAAAAATAGAATAATCAAGCATTTTAAAAAATTGATTATTAAATATTACAACAGTTAAACGGCAATTTGTTTTAAATATTTTTTATGACATTTAGGCTTAATACATTTTTTGGAAACATTTTTGTAAAATTGTAATCTCAAAACATACTTAAAAAATATAAATATTATGCCATATCCAGAAATGTTAGTAGCACCAATGCGTCAACAATTGGTTGAAGTTGGTTTTAAATCGCTGATGACAGCTGATGAAGTAGCTGCAGCAATGAACAATAACGAAGGGACAAAATTAATGGTTTTCAATTCGGTATGCGGTTGCGCAGCAGGTACTGCCCGCCCAGGAATTATGAAAGCTGTTAAAGAAGCTACCAAAGTGCCAAACGAATTATTAACTGTATTTGCCGGACAAGAAGTAGAAGCAGTAGCTAAAGCCAGAGAGTTTATAGCTCCTTACCCACCATCGTCTCCATCAATTGGTTTATACAAAAATGGTGAGTTGGTTCATTTTATTGAGCGCCACAATATTGAAGGCCGCAGCGCTGAAATGATTGCCGAAAATTTAAAAGCAGCTTTTGAAGAATATTGCTAAGCAATCATTATTAGAAAGATCGAATCAAAAAATAGGTTGTTTCAAATTTTGAAACAACCTATTTTTTTGCATAATTATTTGTATTATCAAAATATAGTGTTAAGCTATAATAGCCAAAAATCAAGTGTAATAATGGGATTCTTCCAGAATGACTTTGACTTTTGCGTTGGGTCATTCAGTAGGAATCTCCTTTCCTTAGGGTTTGCTTTCCATTAACATAAATCTATATTTGTTTAAGTTATTTTGTTATGAATAATTTTGATTTAAACAATTATGTTTATATAACTTCTAATCCTAGAAGAACCGTTTTTTATGTTGGCGTAACCAATTCATTAGAAAAAAGAATTTCTGAACATCATAGTAATAAAGGGAAACCTGAAACTTTTGCTGGCAAATATTTTTGTTATGAATTGATTTATTTTGAAGTTTTTCAAAATATTAATGAAACTATTAATAGAGAAAAAGAATTAAAATCATTGTCAAGAGACAATAAACTAGCTTTAATCAAATCAGTAAATCCAAAACTAAAAAAGTATGCAATTCTATAATAGCCAACAATCAAGTGTATTAAGGGGATTCCTACTGAATGACACAGAAGGATAGTCATGCTGTAAGCATCTCCTTTCCTTATGGTTTTCTTTCCATTAAAAGCACTTTTAAAGCCAACAATCAAGTGTATTAAGGAGATTCTTGCAGAATGACACAAAACGATAGTTAGCCTATCTTTGGCACCTAAAAGAAAAAAACCTTGTTTTAATCAAGAAATAAAAAAGCCGTATCAAAAATTTGATACGGCTTTTTTAGTCACTTTATTTCTAGTTATGCAAAAGCATTTTCGCCAGTAATATCTAATCCGGTAATTAATAAATGAATATCGTGGGTTCCTTCGTAAGTTACTACCGATTCTAAGTTCATCATGTGGCGCATAATTGGATACTCGCCAGTAATGCCCATTCCACCTAACATTTGGCGTGCATTGCGTGCTACGTTCAATGCTAAATCAACATTATTACGTTTTGCCATACTAATTTGAGCAGGTGTAGCGCGGCCTTCGTTCATTAAAACACCTAAGCGCCAAGTTAACAGTTGTGCTTTAGTAATTTCGGTTATCATTTCAGCTAACTTTTTTTGTTGTAATTGGAATCCAGCAATAGGTTTACCAAACTGAATACGCTCCTTGCTGTAACGCAATGCTGTATCGTAACAATCCATAGCTGCACCTAAAGCACCCCAGCTAATTCCGTAACGAGCACTGTTTAAGCAAGTTAATGGACCTTTTAAACCTTCAACACCTGGTAAAATATTTTCAACTGGAACCAATACATCGTTAAACACTAACTCGCCAGTGGCGCTAGCACGTAAGCTCCATTTATTATGTGTTTCTGGAGTGGTAAAGCCTTCCATACCACGTTCTACAATTATTCCTTTTATCTTTCCGTTTTCATTTTTAGCCCAAACCACTGCAATATCAGCAAATGGTGAATTTGAAATCCACATTTTAGCACCGTTTAAAATAACGTGTTTGCCATCGCCAGCAGGTTTAAAATTAGTGGTCATTCCACCTGGATCAGAACCATGGTTAGGCTCAGTTAAACCAAAACAACCTAATAAATCGCCTTTGGCTAATTTAGGTAAATATTTATGTTTTTGCTCTTCGCTACCAAATTTGTAAATTGGATACATAACCAAACTACCTTGAACTGAAGCAGTAGAACGAACGCCTGAATCGCAACGCTCTAACTCTTGCATCATTAATCCGTAGGTAATATAATCCATTCCACCACAGCCATATTCTACTGGCAATTGAGGAGCGTAGCAACCTAACTCGCCTAACTCTTTAACCATAAAACGAGGGAAAACTGCTTTTTGAGCCACATCTTCAATAATTGGAGAAAGCTCTTTTTTTACATAATCGCGCACTGTGCTGCGAATTAATTTATGTTCTTCACTCAATAATTCATCCAATAAATAATAATCTGGATGGTTGTAAACATCTTGCTTGTTAGCTTTTGTGAATTCTTGTGCGTTTGTAGTCATTTTTTTTATGGTTTAAACCAATGGTTTTTTATAACCGCGGCTTTTTATTACGGTGCGAAAATAGTTTTTTTGTTTATTATTATAACAACCCATGAAAGTACAAACTTGTTTAGAAAACCTCGAATTTTTTGCCTACCACGGAATGTACGATTTTGAAAAGGTAAAAGGTGGTAAATTTAGGGTTGATATTATTTTAACTGAAAATAAACCAAGCGATGCTTTGATGGAAAAACTATCGGATATTATTGATTATGAGAAAGTTTTAAAAACAGTGAAAGCTGAAATGGAAAACCCAAGAGATTTTATAGAAACCGTTGCTCAAAGCATTCTGAATCAACTAAAAACTGACTACAATCATTTAGAAAACATCAGTGTTAAAATAACCAAATACAATCCCGCAGGCAAATTTGATGGCGGAAATGCAAGCGTGGTTTTGAGTTTGTAGGGATTATTTTTCGATGGTTTTCTCGATAATTCGGGAGTTGAATTGTTTGGTTTACAAACTTCATTTATTTAGCGTAAGAAATGACTCATGCTTTGCGTGATTAAAACTTGCGAGAAATGGGCAAGAGCTAAGAGTATTAGAGTTGATTTTTCAAGAAATTAAACTAAATACATCTTTAATTTTGATCTAGGTCATATATTTTTATACAATCCCTAGCTAGTTTTGTTTAAAACCAAACACCAAATAATTAGTAAAATTAAAGTTATTCAAATTATGAAACTACTAGTAACAACGGATTTTTCGGCAAACTCAAAAGGTGCAATAAGATTTGCTCAAACTATAGCAAAACAAAATAAGCAGATTGAAGTAATTTTTTTTCATGCAATACATATAATTAAACCCACCAGATGGAGTGACATGTTTTTTTTATCGTATAAAAATGAAGAAATTGAACGTTTAACAATTGAACTTAAAAAATTTATTCATGGCACAATTGGTAATAAAAAAGGGAATTTTATAGATATAAAATTTGTAGTAGAAAATAGTATATCTACTGAAAAAGATATAATTAGTTACGCTGAAAAAAACAAAATAGATTTTATTTGTATGGCAACTCAAGGAGCTGGCATGTTGAGAAAGGTAATGGGCACTCATACATCGTATATTGTTAATAATTCTAAAGTACCGGTTATGGTAATACCAAGTCATTATAGAGCCAAAGCCATTAAAAATGCAACCTATTTGTCAGATTTTGAAAATTTAAAAAAAGAAATAACAAAAATTTCAAAACTTACTTCTGAGGTTTCTATGAATTTAGAAGTATTACACTATTCATCCTTTGCGCTTGATAAAAAGAAATTTGAAAAAAGTAAGGAGCTATTTGAAAAAGAAGAGTTCCAAAACTTTAAATTAAATATTCAAAAGAATAACATGGAACTATCACTTGTCGAAAGAGTAAGTAAATATGTTAAAAAATCGAAACCAGAGCTATTAATTATGTTTACTAATAGGGAAAAAGGATTTTTTGAAAGTATGTTTCTTCCAAGTAAGTCTGCTGAATTAACCTATTCTACAAAAGTGCCTGTTTTAATTTATTCGAAGTAAATTACTACAATAAAAATACCCTTATGCTCCCACAAGTGTTAATTACGCGAAGCTTAAGTCACTTGTGGGAATAAGTAATAATAATAAAGTAATATTGGGCTTTAATACCCCCTAGCTCCCACAAGTGTTAATCACGCGTAGCGGGAGTCACTTGTGGGAATAAGTTAGTAAAGTTTATAACTTTGCCAATAAAGTTAAAATGAGTAAGAGCGCTTATAAACGTTATTCGTTAATTACTGTGCTTCCTAGCTCTTCGCTAATAATCAAATCGTTTTTAAAAATTACTTTCATTTCTTTTCCATCAGGCAGGTAACGAATCCATTCCCCTTCGCGTAAATCTTTAATATACTGTCCTTTATAAATCACCCGGCCATCTATACCATAGTTTGTCCAAATTCCTTCCTTTTTACCATTTACATAATTTCCTTTCAATTGAATTTTACCATCTTGAAAATATAAAATTGCTGATAAAATAATTCCGTCTTTATAAGTTTCTTCACTTTGGAGTTGGCCTTGCTCATACCAATACTTCCAAATGCCTTGTGCTTTATCATTTACTAGTTTACCCTGCGATTTTATTTTCCCATTTTTAAAAAATGAAGTACTTTCACCATTATATTTATCTTTTACATAAGTGTCGATCGATGCTTTTTCACCACTTTCGTAATAATAAACCCAAACACCTTCTCTTTTATCATTTATATAATTTCCTTCTGAAGATTTATTTCCATTTTCTGAAAAATAAATAAAATACCCTTGTCGAATGGTGAATTTTTGTGAAGTGTAAACACCTGTCATTTGAATTTTACCACTGATAAAATAATCATTTACCCTCCACATTTTGGTACTATCTAAATATGCTTTTCTATAAAAAACTGCTACTTGTTGATTTGATATTGGGTTCCATTTTTTGTCGTAATAAACAGTTATGGTATCCTGCGCACGCAGAAAATTGGTTAAAAAAATAAAGAAAAAAAGGAGTTTATATTTTGTTTTCATTAGGAGTGTTTTTACTTTTTAAAGTATACAATAACAGGGAGTTTTTTAGCCATTTCATTTGTTTGCTCACATATTTTCTTAAAATCATCGGCTTTAACAAATGGTGTTTTAAAACTGAATTTGTATTTTATTTGAAATGAATTGTTGCTAATTTGTTCTACTACTTGATCGAAATAAAATATTTCATTTTCAATTTTTTTATAATCATCAAGCATTAACATGTTTTTATGAAAATGAAATACGTAAAGAAACTCCATATTTAAAGGATAATTTAAAGCTAAATCTGTTTTTCTTTCTATACATGCCGATTCGTTAATAAACTGACGCAAATTTTGCGGATCAAACCTAAAAATCCATAATCCTGCGGCATTTTTATTTTCCATTTTATCTCCATCTTGCCAAAATCCATCAATTTCATATTTATAAGTGGTTGAAATAATATTACTTTTTATATCGTCAACTATCTTTATATCGTCTGTTTTATTTACTATTGGATAAATTAATTTTAAATCATCTGTTACGGATTTTGATATGTCTTCAGAGGTATATTGTTCTAGAAAATTTCGTTTTTTATCTGCTTCTATTCCATCACAGCTCGAAGTAATTTCTAATATGGCAGGTTCAGTAAATGATTTAACAGTAAGCTCTTCTTTAATAAATGTGGTTGCTTTTGTATTTTGAGGTGACATTAATGGAAGAGTATCTAACGATTGACCTACCACTAAGGTTCTGCCATAATCTACCATTGCTAAGTTTTTATAATCACCACCTTGTTGCGTAATGGTTGGATCAACCCAATAAGTTTTATTTTCATGTTCAAATTTAACAATACAGTGATTAAAAATTTCGTTACTTGGTTGAAATTTATCTGTTTCGTGTAACATTGCTACGTTTACCAATGCTGGATATGCCTTACTAATTCCAATCTTTTTTAATAACCAAACCAGCAGTAATGATTTATCTTTACAATCGCCAAAACGCTGCTTAACTACTTTATCGGGAGCAGAGGGTTTAAAACTTCCAATTCCAGATTCAATACCCATGTACCTAATATCGTCTTGTACATAATCGATTACCTTGTTTATTTTTTCATCTAAAGTTTCATTACCTACAAAAATCTCTTTAAAAACACTTTCCAATTCAGGTTCTTTTTTTAATCCAAAAACTTCTTGAGCCCAAGTATTTACTTCTTTCCACGATTTGATACTACTTAAAGTAAAATATTTATAAGGTATAATCCAAGAAGGAGTGCCTTCTTCCATTTTAAGGGCTTTAACATCCTTGTTTGAAATTTCTATTTCTCTATAATTACCAATCAAATTATTAGAAACAGCAGTGGTATCATAACCTACACATTTATAGGTGTAATTTTTATCTTTTGAATATAAAATACGAACAGAGTATAAATCAACGGGATTGGTTGATTCTAATGGTACGAACAAGTATTTTTCTTTCTTAAAAATTGGATTTGATCCAACTAATGTATAAGCAAAATCTATCAAGTCCTCTTTCCTAATATCATTTAAGTTGTCGTATGCCGATATAGTACCAGAATATATACCATTTTGAAGGTTATATTCATTATTCATTTTCTCAAAACTTAAGTCACTTGTTCTATCAATTTTTTTGCCTTTTCGCCAAATATAAAGATGATGAATAATTAGTTTTTGATATGAAGTATCGTAGTTAACAAGAATTTGAGAAGCATTGGTAATACCAGTGTAAGAAACTACATTGATAACCTCGTGAGTGTAATGTGCATCTTCATCCAAATTAACCTGATAGTCTTCTAGTTTTAAATAATAACCAGATGCTATACTATACTTTGAAAATGTACTACTTTGGGGTATTTCCACCTTCTTTACCCAGCTTGGTTCATTTTCGAAAATATATTTTTGAGAAAACACCGCACGAGAAAAAAACAAGGTTAAAATTAAAGCTAAAAATCTATACTTCATTTGCAATTTTAATAAGCGAATGCAATAGTAATAAATGATGAGGAATAACAGAAATAAAAGATGTAGCGGTTATTTCTCAAATTCTGAATATTATAAATGCTTAGCACCGCTCCCGCAAGTGTTATACACTTATGGGAATAAGTAAGCAAAGTTTGTAACTTTGCTATAATAAAAACCAAAAAAAATGAGCCTTGCTTATAAATTTCATAACCCCGCCCCGCTCCCGCAAGTGTTACACACTTGTGGGAATAAGTAAGCAAAGTTTGTAACTTTGCTATAATAAAAACCCAAAAAAAATGAGCCGCGCTTATAAATTTCATAACCCCGATGGATTGTATTTTGTAACCTTTGCTACCATTGGTTGGATTGATGTTTTTACAAGACCAATGTACAAAAGTATTTTATTAGAAAGCATGCAGTTTTGCCAAACTAACAAAGGTTTAGATTTAAATGCATGGTGTTTAATGACCAATCATTTGCATTTTATTGGTAGTGCCAGAGAAGGTTTTTTAATGTCGAACATATTACGCGATATGAAAAAGTTTACAAGCAAAAAGATAATTGAGGCTATTGCAGATAATGAACAAGAATCGAGAAGAGAATGGATGTTAGCCATTTTTAAGAACGCAGGTAATTACAATACTAATAATAAAGACTTTCAATTTTGGCAGCAGGATAACAGACCTATTGAACTTTGGAGTAATGAAGTTATTCAACAAAAACTCACTTATATACATAATAATCCAGTAGCAATGGGCTTGGTAGAAGAACCTTGGCATTGGAAATACAGCAGTGCAATAGATTATGCAGGTGGTAAAGGTTTACTTGATTTGATAATGATTTAGATTAAAGTTGCAAACTTTAATTATTTAGCCTCACAAGTGAATTACGCTTTGCGTAATTAACACTTGCGAGAGCAGTTAATGAAAAGATAAAACCTTAATGCAAACAGTTTCTAAAATATTTTATCCAACTAAAATCTATTAATTCATCTTCTTTTTTAACTTGTTCTCTGTTTAAATAAAACAACATTGGAGTGTAGCTTTTAAAATTAAAATCACTCACCAGTAAATTTTTACCAGAATCTAAATGTAATAAAATACCATATTTAGTTGATCTACGTGCATAAATTTGAACTAAACTGTAACTAATTATGTTCTCTAATTGTAAAGTAATGAATCTTTTTTTAAAATAATGAAGCGTAATATTATTATTCTCTTCATTTATAAAAACTGCCAAAGGAAGCAATAAAAATGTTGTTGTAAAAAACAGTATAATCCATAAACAAAATAATAATACTAAAGCAAAAAGCGCATACATTGCGGGTCTATCAAAATTTGTGTACATGGTAAAAAGTATTGGCATTGCCAGTGCCCAAACCATAAATATTAGCATAAAAAACAAATACCATTTGCTAGTTTTTATTTCAATTTCCATTGTTTTGTAGTTCTAAGGTATAATAAATAAAGTTAAAAAGTAAATAACTAGAACAAATCCCTAGTTCTAATTTTTGTTGGTGTAACCGTTGTAAACTTATTTAAAAGATTGTTTTGTTTTTCTGAAATTAGCTTAATTAAAACCGATGTTATTTCAGATAATTCAGAAAAATGATACCGCAAAAATATTACACTTATTCCTGCCACATGATGAGAAAAAATCCATTCTCCAAAATCTTTATCTTCGGTTAAAATTATAGCGTTGGTCTTTTGTTTTGCTAGATTAATAATGCTAAAATCATCTATACCCCGAAATTGATCATAAATATAAATTACCTCTACCTCAAGCAAACGTAATGATTCGATGATACTTCTTGGAATATTTTCATCCGCGATAATTAACATTACTATTCTAAAAGTTATTCGTTTGAAATTACATCAGAAGCATAAGCCAAACAAGCATTTATTTGTTCATTGTTCAAGCTTGGATACATTTCAATAATTTGCTTAGTTGAAGCTCCTTCTGATAGTTTTTTCAAAATCAATTCAACTGTAATTCTAGTTCCTTTAATTACAGGTTTTCCTAACATAATGGTGTGATTTGATTCAATATAATCCTGAAATTTCATAAGTCAAATATAAATAATTATTGATTATGTTTCCCTTAAAAGATTCATTACACTGTTTAAGTTTAAAGTTATAAACTTTAATAATTAAGCCTCACAAGTGACTTACGCTTTGCGTAATTAACACTTGCGAGAGCTGGTTAAATATACGAGTAAGTTAATTTACTACAAAGGAAAATGTTTGAACATGTCTTTCGTCAGGGGCTATTTTATAAATCCATTCGGTAATAGATTCGGTGGTTTGCTTACCGACAAAAGGTATTTCCTTTTTAGTAAATACAAAAACCAATGTATTACTTTCTCTATCATCAAGCGTGTAGGACAACCCCTTTTTTATTGGAAATTGCAATTTTTGATCTTTTAGTATCAAATTCGATTTTTCAAAGTCATTAGGATATACCATACCAGCATAACTATTAGTTATTTGAAAAATTTTTAAGTAACCATTCATATAAGGAATACAATCAAATTTAAGTTCACTTCCTTTTTTGTAAACTTTATCTATTCCTTCAATTTGCAAGTAAAATGCCGGATCAGGTTTAGTTTTATACTTAATTACTTCTGCATTTATTATTGCTTCAAAATAGGTTTGATTAAACTCGTTCTTTTTCTCTAATATCGTATCTATTTTATAATTGGTTACCGCACCATTAAGTTCAATAGTGGCTATGTTATTGAAAAGTTGCTCTACTTTTTGATTGCTTTCTGTAGTAATTAAAACCTTACTTGAATTGACAGTTTCTCCAACTCCGGCTACCCTTAACGCTTCAGTTTTTGCTTCTAAAACAGCTAGTTCTTTGGCTTGTTTTGGACTAATATCATTTGATAAATAATATTTTCCTTTTACACCATTAACTTTTACAATTTCCTGAGCAAAACTAGCAATAGGTAAAATGCATATTAGTATTACAATTCCTCTTTTCATTATTTATCAAATTTAATAAAAACTTGATCGTTTCTATCTCCTTCTAGTGTTGGATTTTGCTGTACATTATGAATACTTCTTGCATAATATGGAACACCCTCATTATTATCTGAAAGATATTCATATACCTCTTGATAAGTTAATACTCCATCTTTATTTTTATCACTATGTACTTTATCTTGGATGGCTTTTAAAAAGAAATAGGTAAACATACCATGTCCCTTTTCGTTATACCAACTGCTTACTTCTGTTCCACTTGAAGAGCTAAATACTGATATGTTGGACACTTTTGCTACAGGATCTTTCATCTTTATTCCTATTGGACTTATATTTTTAAATATATCAGCTCCACTAAAACAAGCATCAGTTACTACTGTAATGCTTTTGGCTTTTATCTGAGATAGGTTCTCATAAAACACATCTAGTTGATAACCTCCGTTTTCTACATAATTAGGGTCGCAACCTACTGGTACAAAGTACCCTTTTCCATCATTAATTCCTGGTGCACCATGGCCTACATAGTAAATAAATACATCTGAAATACCTTGTTTTACTATATTGGATAAACGACCGCGCGCATTTCCTTTTGTTCCAAATATGGTATTAAATTCATCTAACCCTATATTCTCATAATATAATATATTACCCTCTTTATAACCTAACGTTTTTATTAAATACTCTTTCATTAACCTGGCATCGTTCAATGCAAAATCTACTTTAGCTGTTTTACTATAATTACTATTACCTATTATTACTGCTATGCCATTATTATTAATTATTGACGTGGTTGGTATGTTTAAATCTATATCTGATTTTCCTACCATAAGTTGTTTTTGGTCAGCATTATTTGATGCTTTATTTAGATTGGCAATTGGCTCCAACTCTACTTTACTAAAATTGTATTGTATATTTAAATTATTAAACTTCACTTCTTTACTAATATCAAATAAATAACTATCAGCATTATGGGCAAATACCATTTTTGTAATTACGATTTGCTCACCATTAAAACTAAACTGAGGGTTTAAAAGGCGCACATTATCCCAATCTTTTTCAAAGGATTGGGCTTTATTTATAGGCACTTTTATAAGCATATTGCCAAAAAGCTGGCTTTTTATTAAATAACTTTCGTTATCTGCATCATAATCGCCTAATACAAAATCTCTATTCTTATTGAAAACATTTTGGCCTAAAGAGGTAATTACTAAGCGCTGCGCCTCTTTAATTTTTTCATTTCTTGTTGCTTCATTCACCCTTGCTAAGTAATCTGCTGTTTTTTCATATTTCCCTTTCTGTTGCCATTCATTTACCAACTGCTCTACTTTAGATTGAATATCTTGTTTCAGAGAAAATCTATTTGAATAATTACTCCTAATACTATCTTTTTCAATTTTTTTATTTATAATTTCTTTAACCTCTTCAAAATTTTCAATGGTACGTTTGTCAATTAATTTAATGATATGGAAACCAAAGTTGGTTTTAAATGGTTTTGAAACTTCATCTTTAGTTAAGCTAAACGCAATATCTTTAAATTCATCAGGATAACCACTTAAACTAGCAATCCAACTCATTTCACCATTGTTTTCACTGGTTGCATCTTGGCTATATTTTTTAGCTAAAGTCCCAAAGCTTTCACCATTATTTATTTGAGCATAAATTGAAACAACTTTATTTTGTGCATCTTGAATTTGTTCAGGATCAGCATCGTAAGGAGTTCTAATCATGATATGAGCCAATTTAACTTCGCCTCTAGCTGGGCGTTTATCGTTAACTTTTAAAATATGGTAACCAAATTGTGTGCGGAAAGGCATTGAAATATCGCCTTTAGCTGTTTTGTACGATTGGTTTTCGAAAGGATATACCATTTGGAATACCGTGTACCAACCTAATTTAGCACCCATTTTTTTAGCTGATGGATCTTCTGAATATTTGCTTGCTAACGAATCAAAGTTTTCGCCTTTTAAAGCACGTTTTCTAATATCTAATAACTTGTT
>JAIXSO010000042.1 GCA_027484685.1 Bacteroidota bacterium | reverse complement strand
TTGGGGTCGTATGTTTATAGAAACAAATTAAGCTATAAATATGCGACCCCAACGGGGTCAAACAGCAGCAGAAAAACAGTTATACTCATTCCATCGTTTGCAATTTCTGCATAGCGAGATAAAAATAAACTAATGAACAGGCTGTTTTATAGCATTCATTTTTTGTTTAAGAGACTCATACAATTCCAAGGTTTTATTCTCCATTTTCGTCATTGCAGGCGTCCTCGCCTGCAATTATTAGCTAAATCTAAATATATTGATTTTGGCGAGGACGCTAACATCGGCTGGGTTCGACCCCTTTGGGGTCGTATGTTTATAGAAACAAATTAAGCTATAAATATGCGACCCCAACGGGGTCAAACAGCAGCAGAAAAACAGTTATACTCATTCCATCGTTTACAATTTCTGCAAAGCGAGATAAAAATAAACTAATGAACAGGCTGTTTTATAGCATTCATTTTTTGTTTAAGAGACCCATACAATTCCAAGGTTTTATTGTCCATTTTTGCCATTACAGGCATCCTCACCTGCAATTTTAGCTACATCTAAATATATTGATTTTGGCGAGGATGCCAACATTGGCTGGGTTCGACCCCTTTGGGGTCGTATGTTTATAGAAACAAATTAAGCTATAAATATGCGACCCCAGCGGGGTCGAACAGCAGCAGAAAAACAGTAATATTCATTCCATCGTTTGCAATTTCTGCAAAGCGAGATAAAAATAAACTAATGAACAGGCTGTTTTATAGAATTTATTTTCTGTTTAAGAGACTCATACAATTCCAAGGTTTTATTGTCCATTTTACTTTTTGCTGAATCCAAATGTTGCTCCATTGAATTGTATTTATTTAATAATTGTACTGAATTGTTATTCCAATGGTTTGTGGTATCTAATAAATTAGAGTGTTTTTCAAACATGGTATCGATAACAACTGCATCGGGTTCGGTTGGCGATTTAGGAACCTCCATAAAAATGGTATCAACTCCTGCTAAATATTCAGTATTGGCCGCTAGTATTGAATCTGCATAAGCTTTAAACGAATTTACTTCATTGGTAATTTCATTTTTTTCGGTTCCACAAGCAAAAATTGAAATAACAATTGCAATTGCTAAAAAATTGGTAATTTTCATGGTTTGTAATTTTATCTTACTACAAATAAAGCAAAATAAACTACTTAGCAAGCAAAAATTAGTTGTTGTTGGCTATTTTATTTTATAACTATCCTATATGTTTTTCAGTAAAGTCCTTGTTGAAATTTAGCTCAACAGATTTTTTGAAAGATATAAATGGTAACAATTAGTAAATATAAATTAGCTTTAATTTTTGGGTAAACAAAGCTATTATTGCCAAAACTTAAAAACTAAAAACAAATTCTTACTATGCTTAATTTTGAGCCAACAGAAAATCAAACAATGGTAGCGCAAATGGCGCGCGATTTCGCAGAAAAACACATTCGCCCATACGTAATGGAATGGGACGAAGCGCAAATTTTCCCTAAAGAAACCATGCAAGAAATGGGTAAATTGGGTTTATTAGGTGTGTTAGTACCTGAAGAATACGGTGGAGCTGGATTAGGTTATTTTGAATACATAACTGCCATAGTTGAAATTACTAAAGTTTGTAGTTCGGTGGGATTGAGTATGGCTGCACATAACAGTTTATGCACTGGCCATATTTTACAATTTGGAAACGAAGAACAAAAAAAGCGTTGGTTGCCTAAATTGGCTACTGGCGAGTGGATTGGTGCTTGGGGGCTAACCGAAGCCAATACTGGCAGCGATGCCATGCGTATGCAATGTGTGGCTAAACAAGATGGTGATTATTGGGTATTAAACGGTTCGAAAAACTGGATTACGCATGGTATTACTGGCGATGTGGCTGTAGTTTTAGCGCGTACTGGCGAATTGTTAGATTCGCATGGAATTACTGCTTTTGTGGTAGAACGTGGAACTCCGGGCTTTAAAGGTGGTAAAAAAGAAAACAAATTAGGTATGCGCGCCAGCGAAACTGCTGAAATGATTTTTGAAGATTGCCGCATACACAAAGACCAAGTTTTAGGAAATGTTGGTGATGGTTTTAAACAAGCCATGAAAATATTAGATGGTGGTAGAATTTCGATTGCCTCACTAAGTTTAGGAATAGCCAAAGGAAGTTACGAAGCTGCTTTAAAATACTCGAAAGAGCGTCATCAGTTTGGACAACCAATTTCTAATTTCCAAGCCATTGCGTTTAAATTAGCAGATATGGCTGTAAAAATTGAAGCAGCTGAGTTATTAACTTTACAAGCTGCCGATTTAAAAATGCGTGGTTTACCAATGACCAAAGAAAGTGCTATGGCTAAATATTATGCATCGGAAGTATGTGTATGGGCTGCTACGGAAGCTATTCAAATATTTGGCGGTTATGGTTATACTAAAGATTTCCCTGTAGAGAAATTTTACCGCGATTCAAAATTATGTACCATTGGCGAAGGAACTAGCGAAATTCAAAAACTAGTTATTGCTAGAAGTGTATTAAAAGACTAGAATTTAAAGCACGATATAAAACTTAAGCTACTTCAATTATTGGAGTAGCTTTTTTTATAAAAAAAATATGAGCAATAAAATTCAAGTTAAAGATACCTCTAGTTATGGTTTGTTGATTTTTTTGATAGCCATGTTTCCTTTTATTTTCCTGTTTTTTAGTCTCAATTTGGGCTATGTATGGGGAGTTGTAATTACCTTTTTTGTTTATTCGTTAATTGTTTGGGTAATTGTAAAATACAATAAAACAGACAAATATGAAATAGAAGCAGATAATGAGCAAATTACCTTAAAGCGATATGGAAGCTATAAATGGGAACAAATTAGTAAAATTGAAGCAGTTAGGGAGTTAAACATAATGCTCAAGCCGAGATTATACTTGAAAATTTATTTTAACATGGGTAATATTATTTCTATTGATACGTCTAATTTTGATATGTATGGCGAGGAATTAGCTCAAAAATTAAGGCAATTGGGTAAATTGTAATCGGTGAAAATTATAAACCTAATTCTTATTCAACCAATTCAATAAATCGTTAATTACTTCTACAGGTATATGCTGTAAAATAGCGTATTCACTAAAAGTTGATTCGCCCACACCTTCGTGCATTAGGTGGTTCATTTTATCATACATTTTATACGATACATTGGCGTTCTTTTTTAGTTTTTTTTGCCACATAACAAAGTTCTTTTTATCAACTTGGTAATCGCGAGCACCTTGCATTATAAATATAGGTAAAGTAAGTTTTTTTGCAGTTTTTAGTTGATTATAACTATTTATCCAAAGCCAATAACTTGCTGGCAAATCGTGAGGCAATAAAGTATAAGGTGTATTTTCTTTTACCTTATTTTTCAAAACAATTTTTGCTTTGGAGTTATCTTCATCAAAATGCTCTTTTTTATGAGGCAATATTTTTACCAAGTAATTATTTTGGTCTATCATCATTTCAAGCGGATGATTGGCATTGCCATTCATTAAAATAATGCCTTTTAAAGTTGGATTTTTGCTTGCTACATAAGGTGCCAAATAAGCACCTTCGCCATGGCCTAATAAATAAACACGGTTACTATCAACGGCTGGATTTTTTTTAAGTAAATCAATTACAGCCTGCAAATCGTCCAATACATCTAGTTCAGGAGTAAAAGGTTTTCCATTAATTTTATCTTGCGAAAAACTAAATCCATAATTTAAACTGCGTTTATTGTATCTAAACACGGCATAACCATTACTAGCCAAACCTGTTGCTATATCTTTATAAGGTTTCGATACATAAATTCCATCAGCATCAGTGGGTCCGGCATCAGGTATAATAATAACCAAAGGCAATTTTTGATTACTGATTGGCCTATTTAAAAATCCAGTTAATGGAAACATGGAATCAGCAGCAAAGGGAATTAATTCTTCTTCATATTTTTCGGCTTGCGCATAATCAGGAATGGCATAATTTTTAAAAGCCTCTAAAAAACGATATAAAATAAGTTTTTGGTTAAAACGGTTAAAAGTAAATTGTATCAATATATCAATATTGTAAGCAGATTTAGCTACATATTCTATATTTACTTGGTCGTAATAAGCTTTATAACCCGCAAATCTAAATGATTTGATATTGCCATATTTTTCGGCTACTGGATCGTAGTTAGATGCTATCGCAACTGCACTATGATATAGTTTTTGATCTTCGTTAATTAGGTTAGTTATACTATCGTAATTAGCTGTTTGAAAAAAATATAAAATGCGTTCGCTTTTGGCTTTAAATTGTTCTTGTTCATTTTGAGCAAAAGCATTGCCAATAAACAAAACAGAAGTTATAAGTAAAGTAAGGTATGGTTTAACTCTCATTGGTAACAGCAATTTTATGCTTTTTAGCTCAAATCAAAAGCTAAAATTTTATTAATAAATACCGTTTACCAATAGTCAAATCAACTAGTTTTTTGGAATCATAATGCCATCTGTATTTTTGTGTAACTTCATATTTACCAATATTTCATGAAGCGTTTCTGCTGCTAAGCCATGTAAAACCAAACGATATGCAGCACTATAAGTAGTTTCTGGCACCATAGGATGTTTGTTATTTACCAATCCTAAATGGCCCGGAGTTCCTAAAATTTGTGAAGTATAAATGGCAATGGTTTCATCTAATTGTAACGAGTTTGATGCCCTTACAAAATCGTTTGAAGTTAAAAAAAGTTGGTAAAAAGGTGTAAATAATTCAATAGCCGAACGTAAATCTAACACATTGGTAAATTTATTTGGAAACTCAATATGGTTAAATTGGTCAATAGAAATCATGCTTAAATCTAAAGGTTTTTTGCCCTTAATAGCTATGCCTTTTTCTTTGAGTTGCTTGTTTAATTTTATTACAAAATTGTATAAATTTAAGTCGTGTTTTAAAAACAAATCATCTTTTATATCTTCAAAATTATAAGGTTTTAATGGCGATGTTTTTATTTCAATTTCATCAATATTGGCAGCTATAAATTCCATAATTTCACTACCTACATGAAAATGTCTAAAAATTAATAAATTAGCATCCCTGCTTACAAAGTTTTTTAAACCCCACGAAAGTATTCTATGCAATATTTTTGAAGAGTTAATGAGGTTAGGGAAGAAAAACTTAAATACATGGATAATAAACATCAAAATTTTGGAAACCACTTTAATTATTGGTAACAAAAACTTGGTTGATTTTGAGTCATTATCTCGCATTAAACAAAGTTTGGTGGTATCGTTTATTGGAATACTTAAATCAAGGTACATGGCTAACCACGGGTTTGGGTCCCTTTCGTCATGATTGGTAAAAGTATTGTTTTTATCGTTTTCCATATGTTTATTGTAAAAGTATGTTTAAGGTTAAATTTAGCGTTTTTCAAAGCTAGTAATTTCCTAGTTCTTCTAATTGCAGTTTGTAAAGTTTGGCAGTAGTTTTAGCTGTTTTAGCTATTTTTTTAGCTATCTCCATATTCATACTTGGGTGGTTTAAGGCTTCTTCAAGTTTGTGAAAATGGTTTTCATCGGCCACACCGTGATAAGTAAAAAACGAAACTTGTTCATTGGTTAAATTGAGTTGTTCTTTAATCATTAAACCCCAATAGCTTGCCAAGCGTTTGCCTATTCCTTCTATAATAAACATAGCGCCTAATAAATCAACTGGGTTTGGTTTACTGGCTTGCTGAAACATAAATGCCGATAACGACATACTACCAATATTCTTTTCGTTGGTTTGAATGGCCGAAAGTTCTTCGCCTAAATTTACAAAATTTTTTTCCAACATTTGATAATCTTTATGCTCAGCAGCCGTATGTTTAATAAATGCCGAACGCAATTCAAATAACTCAATATCAATATTAGAAGCAGCTCTCGAAATCCACTGCGAACCATCAATTACTTGTTGCCTTAAATCGTGCAATAAAAGTTTGTAATCGGCCAAGCTTAGTTTACCTGCATGTATTTTAGTAACTACGGGTACTTTTAAAAGTTCTGTTTCAAAATCAATCCAAATTTGCGCCAATTGCCTAATGAGCCATTCTGAAGTTTCGTTTTTATTTACATTTAGCTCGGGCGTTTCCACCTTACGGTAAGGAAAACTCATTTCGTTTTTATGCTCAGGTGTTTCTACTTTTAATTGCATAAACGAAGTAATAAATCTACCACTTTCTGGCACCATGCATAATATGGTATCGCCTTGTTTTAGTTTGTTAGAATACATTAACTCCTCAAGCATAATAAATATAGAGGCTGAACCTGTATTGCCTTTGGTGGTTAAGTTATTAAACCATTTTTCTTCGGCAATGGCTCCACCGCCTTTTTCCATTAAATCTTGAATAGGTTTTTTAAATACCTCTGACGAGTAATGGCAGCAAAGCCAATCTATTTGGTCTTTTTTTATTTTGCCTTCGTCAATTAATTCAAAATAATGCGCTACACCGGTTTGCACCACTTTATCTAACAATCTTACATCTTGCTGTAAGTTAATGGCTCCTGCCTTCGATGCTGCTTCGTAGCTAGGATAATCAAGCCAAGTTTGTTCTTTTTCGTTGGTATTATCGGTTTTTCCGGTGTACATACAAACCGGAAATTCGTTTGCATGCGATTTTATTTCAATCCATTCTATTTTGAGCGAAATACTACTTTTACTCTTTTTATTTTCTAACACAAAAGCACCCGCACCGTCCGACAACATCCAACGTAAAAACTCTGTATCAAAAGGCAATGACTTTACCTGTTGCGCCTCAAAGCGCGATGCTTTAAACATGCGGCTAGCAAGCTCGCTCCCAACACAAACAGCATTTTGTTTTTCGTTACTTTTTATTTGAGAAAAAGCATTTTTTAAAGCCATAACACCACTGGCACATACACTTTGAAAACTTGCTACTTCGCATCTGTTAAAGTCGAGGCCGGCATGCACCATGCTTGCAAAACCTGGTATTGGTAAATCGCCTTGGGTAGTGCCAGTGCACAATAAACTTACTTCTTTTGAGCGCAATTCACTTTTAGCAATGGCTGCTTCAATGGCTTTCACGGCAAGTTCAGCATTCGAAAAATTGCTTTCTTGGTTTTTATCAATGGCATAATACCTTTGTTTAATACCATTTTGCTTTAAAATACGCGCTTTTAAAGAACTATCTTTTCCATACAATCTTCCTAAATAATCTTCCATTTCATCGTTTTGAATTGGATTATTAGGTAAAAATACACCTGCGCTGGTTATATAAACTTCGTTCATAATAAGTATTTATTTTTTAGGGAATCTTGAAATAATATTATCGAAAATTAGGAGCAAAAAGCCGTAATTTTTTTTATTTTTATAATGATGTTCGTTGTGGTTACTTCCAAAAAGTAGCCATTGGTTGGCTGTTCCGTTTCCAAATCGGTAATTGCAATGGCCCGAAAAATTAATCAAAATGCTGGCTAACGGATATAAAGCTATAGCTACAAACGAAAGTGGAATAAACAAAACAATGGTTAAAGGTACTGTGCTTAATAATAAAGCTTCAAACCAATGGAAACTATAAACTGAATACACCGTTGGCACTTTTGATTGATGATGGATATAATGAACTTTTTGCATAAAAAAGGGCAAATGCATTATTCTATGAATGATAAAAAAATGCAATTCATTCCAAATATTTAAAACCAATAAACCCCAAATTATATTGAAATAAGTATTGGGCAATAAATTAATATGTCCTTGCCTTACAAAATAAATAATTGGAATGATGGATGTTCCAAAAACTAAAATTGATTTCAAAGAGTGTTTTATTTCAAACCATAATTGCTTTTGTGTAACTTGTTTTGCTACTATTTTATATACCCATTGTTTTTTAGCTAATAGTTGGCAAACGGCATTAAACAAAGGTGCTATGCCAAAATACAGTGCTAAAAAGTAAATAAAACTTAGCACAAACAAAGTTAGGTAGGAGTAGTGGTAAACGAAATTATTTAACTGTTCTTCAATCACTGTTTTAAAGTTGGTTTTTAAATTTTTATCACAACTAATTAAGCTAATTTTTTTGTTTATTCCGTACGCGCAAATAAATGGTAGAAATATAAATTAGAAAACAAGTTATAACTTGCTTTTTACTGGTTAACCCAAACTTATGGAGTTAAATCTTTTGCCTTTTTTTTCTTAAACCTACTAAAAATGCTATTGATAAATAGAGCAACGAACTACCTAAACTCATAATAAAATACTTATCGTGATTGATGTAAGAGTAATTAATAGTTAAAATGCCATCATCACATGCTGTACAATTTAAAACCATTAATTCACTATCTAATTTTATTACTATTAAAGTAAGAATAAGTGAAAAAATAATGCTACAAAATAATTGAATAAAATACTTTGTGTTTGGCCAAAATTTAATTAATAAATAGACCAATAAACTATAAATACCTACTGAAAAAATAAAATTATAGCTGGCAAATAAATGGAAGTTTTTACCAATAAAATGTATGTGCCCACCATTAAAGTATTGCAGTAAAAATAATACTGCATTTCTATAATAGCCATCTAAAAACAATGAGCATAAACAGCCCAAAACAAAAATGCCTAAGGCAATAAACACTGTTTTTAAAAAAGGTTTAGTAAAAATAGCCATTTACGTTACCAAGTGCTAAATGGTTTGATACTTAAATTGGAGTTGGCATATTTGGTATCATCAGTTACATTTTTAGTAACCCAATCAGGCTTTTGGTAAAGTTCTTCTTCACTGTTTAATTCTATTTCGGCTACTATTAGGCCTTGGTTTAAACCATCAAAAACATCTACCTCCCAAGTATTATTTTTATAAAAAACGTAATGCCTTGTTTTTTCTATCACATTACTACAAAAATTGGCTATCAGCTGATTGGCATCTGCTAGCGGAATTTCGTACTCAAACTCTGGCCTGCTGGCACCTGTGGTTTTACCTTTTATGGTAATATAACCCACTTGTCCTTTTGTTCTTACACGTATGGTTTTATTGGGGTCGGTAAGTAAATATCCTTGCTTTATTTCAACACTTTTATCGGGTACCACTTGTAACCAAAGTTCAGCGTTTACTAAGTATTTGTGTTCTATTTCGGTAGCCATTGGTTATATAATTGGTAGTGTTAATTTTATAATTTTAAAAGGCAATAATTAATAACTTTAGTTTGTATAAAAGTGGTATTTACGGCTGCTAAATTTTGTTTTTGGCAATAGGTAAAAGGTTGTAGCTAATAATCCAAATGTACCCATATAACCCATTCCAATAAATGGATAGATTTCATTATTGCAGCCTCCGTTTCCATCACATACTGCAACGGGAGTGTTAAATGCATAAATGGTAAAAACAGCTGCACCAAAACTAATGGCAGTAAAAGTTGCTGCTATTGGATATTTAATGTATTCCTTCAATCCTCTGGTATTTATGGCTTTAATATCGCTCACTAAAATACTGTCTTGGCCTTTGTTGCCATAAAAGTAACCGTTGCTAATGCTATCTAACTTAAGCAAAATTCTATCTTCATCGTGTTTTACAATTCGTAAATTAGCGGGCAATTTAATGGTATCGTGATACGATCCTTTGATTTTCTTGATGGTAAGTTGAGTTGCATTTTGCGCCCACAAACATGGTGTTGATACAAAACAGATGGCTAAAAATAGTAGAAGTTTATAGGTCATTTAGGTTTAGTTAGTAAATGGTTACAGCAAGTAAATAAATATAAAATAGTTGATATTTTAAAGTGTTTGTTTTATTGTTTTAGCTAGTGGTTTTGTGAGTTATTTTTTTTATTCTAATCTAAGTATTGGACTTTCTTTTACCTCTTCTGCTTTTGTAAATTTATCTTTATGACCATACATGACTTTGGCTCTGCCTTTATCTTTAAAATTTGAATCTATTCCAACTTTTAAAATTAACCAAGTACTGTCGTTATTCATATAGTATTCGTTACTAACAAAGCTTGCCCCAGTTTCAGTGTCTGGTTCTCCTTCTGGTGCTAAAAAAAATCCTGAAGTCAAAATTGCCTCTCCTGATTTATTTTCAATAAAACCATTTTCTTTGTTTAAGAGTTGAAATTTATACTTGATATTAGTTAGGTTGGTTCGTGTTATTACTAGTAAATACTTGTTATTGTCTTTAAAGCCTGTAAATGTTATTGTTTTATTTAATTTAATGTTTTCTGGAAAGTAAGTTGTGTCGGTGTCAATTATAATATAGTTTTTAATAAGTTTTATTTGTTCTTTATAATTATAAAGTCCATTAATAAATTTGGGATCGTATAGCGATTGGTCTTTGATATAAATATTTTGTTGCTGGCTACTACTCAATTCGGTTTGTTCTGAATTTTTAGCATTTTCTTTTTTCTTTTTTTCAATTGTTTGAGCACAACATTCTAAAAAAACTATTACAATTATTAATATGTAAAGCCTTTTTTTTACGTTACTATTTACTATTATATTCATTAATTTTAAGCTGTCTGTAAAAAAAACAAATCATTATAACTTTATTTGAAACTGAAAAGTTTCTGCCACCATGAACGCTTGGTTTTTGGTATTGCATTGTCATGAGCAAGCTTTACCTCCGGACTTTCTTTCTCATTAACAAAATTCCATTGTGTAAAATTTTCGTTTTCAAATCCTCTCTTTTTATTAAACAGATTAAATAGTAATTCAATTTTCCTAGTTACTAAATCTCTGTTTGCCTCATTATTATTTATAAAGGTATCAAGTTCATTCAATGCAGAACCAATTTTTGTTTCAATTGAATCGTTAGATTCTTGCATGTTTTTTAGCTCAGCCATCCAATCGTACATTTCAAGTCTATGCGAAGTGAGTGAGTAGTTGTCATTTGGTCCTGCGGAAAACAGTTGTGCATCATGGTTATCTTGTCCATCGTCTTCCCAAAAGCAAAAAGCACAAGTATCCCAACAGCACCTTCCGGAAAGAGTCATGTAACCACACGATGGGCATGAATTAGATAGCACAAAAGAAATATCTTGTCTAAAGTTGAATCCATAAATTGGTGGAAAATGTTTATCGAAGTATACTCTTCTCTTTAAAATCTCAGCTATCTTGTTTTCGTCATTCATCAATTTTGTAGGTAAAATACTTTACTCAAATTTAGGTTACTTTTTTATTTTTTCATACAAGTTGTCGAATTGCTGTGCAAGATTTAAAAACTCATTTGCCCAACCATTTGATAAAGAAATTTCTTGATAAGTTGACGTTGGTGCAAATTCCAAATTCAGTTTATCCAATGTTTCAAAGTTGCAAAAAGCAATATTAGTAATATCGTTATGGAGGTCAATTAAAAACGATTTTCCATTGTCATAACCCGCCCAAACTGTATCCGATTCATCTGTGGTAAACACTTTAATGGTTTCTAAAATTTGTTTTACTTGTTGAAAGTCGGCATAAAAAGGAATTTTTTCTGTAAACAAATTATAAGTTTCAGTATCTGTTTTTTCTAATAATTCTGTTAATGTTTGTTTGCAGTATTCAAATGATGTTTGTTGTTTAGCAATTAGTTCCATGTCGTGCAGTTTGCTAGCAATAAATACCCAAGTAGTGTTTAATTCATTACCAAAAACAGCCAATTCTGTTGCTCGGTTATTTCTATAAATTCCATCCATATCGCCACCATACGAATGATAAATTTTCAATTGTTCTTTATTTAATTGGTGTATCATAAAGTGAATGTTTGACTGGAAATACGTTTTTATTTTGAGTAGGAGAGGTTTTAGTTTAAATATTTAAGTAAATATTTCTTTTTATTTCTCTTTAAAGTCGTGCAATAATTGTTTAAACTCTGTCCATTCTGGGTCATTATAAAAGTTTATTTCTATTGGGTATTTCGGGTGATTTACCAAAGTTTTATTTAATAAATCCATAAAGTCTTTTTGATTGGTTCCATAATAAACCAACTCTTTTAAATTATTTCCTGTCCGGCTATATGCATGTGAAAAAATTTCAGATGGTTCACTAACAGCTTCAATCGCATCCTCTAAAATTATCATTTTTTCATTAGTTATTGAGTCAGGCATACCATTGTTGTTTTTGCCATCGTATTGCCATGAAATAGCAGCTAAAAAAGGAAACTTATTCATTGTTTCTTTTTCAGGTAATGCGTTTACAAATTTCAATATTACCGGAAAACCATTTTCGGTGTATCTGCCAATAATGCCCATTTTTTCTGCTGTCATCTGCTGAGTGTGTTTTTAATCACTAATTCTTGAATGGTCTGCTTTTTTTACATATACGGCTAGTTTGGTTAAGTCGGCAAAAATGGGACTTAGTAGTTCCACTATTTTAATTTGATTTTCTTTGGTATCAGCGTAAGCATAAAATGCTCCAGCTTCTGGGTCAAAATCAATATGGCGAAGTAGTTCAGGATTTAGTTTTTCCAAAATTTGAATTATATGTCCTTCCCAACAATATCCATTACCTGAATAATCGTATTTGTTAAAAAAGTTTGCATACTTTGGGTATAGCTCAGGACTTTCTGTTTCAACTAAAATTGTAAATTGTCCATTATTCTCCCTAATTTTAAATGGAAAATATTTGGATTTACTGTCAGTATTATTGTTTGATGTTTCAACAGTTGTATCTTTTAAAGTATCAGTATTTGGCTTAGTTTGTTTGCCATTTGCATTTGGTTGAGTGCATGAAAGTGCCAAAAACAATGCAGTTGCAGTAAATATTGTATTTCGTATCATTAGGTTAATAAAGTTCTTTTGAAGATTGTTGCATAAAAGGAGTATTTTTTTAATGTTTTTTCTTAGCTTTAATCATACAATAAATTGAATTGTCTATAACTTGCTAAAAAAGATCTTTAAATCATTTATGTAATTGTTTAACTTCGATTTCGGATTGGATTTCCATATTCACGTAGTATTTTGAGGGTTTTTCATCATATCTCCAATTCAATGAGATTATTATTCCATCACCGATATACATATGTACTGATTTGTTTTTAGAATTAAATATTCCGGTATCAGAATTTGTGTTTTCTTCTAAAAGAATGTTTAAAAAATTGAAGTTGGATTTCAAATTTTCAAACATAATAATAGAACTATCTTTAATAGTTCCTTTATAAAAAGTTACTTTATAACTTGGAAAAACTTTACCATCATTGTCATAATTTAAACCCTCAAAATCTCTTATTTGAGAAGTAACTTCATTTGGAAATATTATTTTTGATTTAAATATTTTTGTTGTTATTTTCTGACTTTTTAAATTGTTAAAATTATTTCCATAATCTTTTAAAATTGTTTTCAATGTCTCACAAAAAGGCGAGCTACAATTATTTATTGGTTCAATTGGAATTGAAATATGTCCTTTTAATCTTGTTGAAATAATCCAAAAATAATTAAATTTATTTGAAAAATTTAAATAGTTATATTTTACTATTCCGTCAGAATTTACGTTTTCTACGGAAGGCCATGGATCTCTTGCTGTGAAATCAATAATATTATAACTTCCATTCGTTTCAATATATCTACAGCTTGTTATAACGATTGCATGATTTGTACTCAAACTTGACTTATAACTTATGTAAATTGGTTGTTTATTTTTTAAAAAATTAATTAATTCATTAGGTGTCGGTGCATATGGGTAGAAAACAGAATTTATTTTGATCGGTCTTTTTAATAAGTCAATTTCCCAATTATTTAAATTATCTGAAATTACTTGAACACTTCCAACAAAATTTGGTAATTCTCCAGTTTGGTTTTTCCCGAAAGTTCTATCAACAATTTCCGTTTGAGATAAAAGAACGTTATGGTATCCTAATATTGTTTGAATTGAGGCTGCCCAACACCAATTTGTTTTTTCTTGGGCATGAGCAAAAAAATCCTTATCTAGTATTCCAACTTCTTTAATATTTGATTGAGCTAAACTGTTGATAGTTAATCCCCAAAAGAAAATATTTAAAATTTTTTTCATAATTTTATGTATTTATTTTATTAAGATTTTTGTTGATCGTGTAGGTGTATTTTAAATTTGAAAGTGTTTCATTATATAGGCTGAATTTAACCAATTCTCTTGTAAAGAAAACTAAAAAAGGCATAAATTTTGTCTATTTCTTTTAAGCTTAACACAATAATTTTAATGGTAAATATTCATTTTGATTGATTATTTTACAGTTAGAAACTTTGTTTCTAATAGTGGATATATGTTGGTTGAGGAGTCCTGCAAATTGTACAAAAAGATATAATTAGAAGTAGAACCTATATATAGTATTGTGTCGTTTGTTTTTACTATTGAGTTTTCATAACTAAATACGATATGATTATTTTTGAAATCATATATTCCATTTTTTATTAGTTGTGCATCATAACTTCTGTAGGTTCCAATCTTTTCTCCAATAAAGATTATTAAACATATACCTATGATAATTGGTTGATTTAAAATAGAACTTCGTTTCTCGTGTATTAAAATTGCAATATAAACTAGAAATAAGAAAACAAAGTCTATTATCAATTTCCAATAGTAAAGTTCAAACGGTTTGTAACTATATAATTTTTGAATAAAGAATATTAAAATATTGATGGGGATATAATAAATAAATATGAACCAAGGTATATTTCTTCGCCACCACTCAATCCTTTTATTAATAGTTTTACTTTCTTGTTTTTGGTTGTTTTCTTCTGCCAAATGATTAATCGGTTTTCTGATTGTTCCGAATAGTTGTGCGAACGCAGCTCCATAGAAAATTGAAGTAACCAATACAATTCACGGAAAAAAACTTAATAGTATATCTGTACTTGATATTAAAGAATAAATGTCAATATGAAACTCTTTATAATAGTGATATAAATGACAAAACCCGAAGTATATCAGGCAACCAGACATTAATGGAATGTAGTCTATTATTTTTTTCATATAATTTAAGTTTAGTGCTAACCTGATTTAAAAATTTCTGTTTGCAAAACAGCAGTAGATGGCAGAAACTAGTGATGATATTATTTTAAAATTACTTTTTAAAAAGATATTCCTGATTTTAATTATTATTTTATTTTTCGTTTTAGTAGTGTTACCATTTGTTTGTAATAGCTGTCATATTCAACTTTATTTACAACCCAATTCTCCATTAGACTATCTCCAGGGTGGGAAATATTGTTTTTGTTTCTTCTATCAAAGAAAGACATTACAAAATTAATTTCCTCAATTGATGCCTTTTGTTTTGTCAAAAAAACAACTATTTCATTTTGATCATAATGCTTTAGTGCTGTTGCTTTTTTAGTTGTGTCTTTGATATAGCAATATAGATGAAAGGAGTTGAGAAGATGATTAAAGGCAACATTGAATTTACCTTCTTCTTCCGCGAGAATCATCATCTTGATTTGCTGTGTTAAAGAATCGTTTTCAATTAAAATAATGTCGTCAATCGGTAAATACTTTTTTGCAATATCTTTTTTTCCTTTTATCATTCTTTGAACAAGAGAGAAGTATAAAGCATTTATTTTTCTGATGTCTAATACTGTCCTGTCAAGCGATTTGTCGTAATGTTCAAGATTTATAAATTTTTCAAGCAAGTAGATGTTTTGTGTTTTGTCCATTTTACTTTCAATATCATTTTGCAAATATTTTTTTATGATATCGAAACCTGTTTTTGAGTTACCAACTAAAAACATTAAAGCTTTTACACTGTTAAGAGTAAGAATTGGATTCCATTTTTTAAAAGCCTTATCAAGGCTTTTCTTTGCCTTTGGTGATTTTACAAAGTCTTTTATTGAGCCTATAAAAACCTCTTTTAATGCAATATCTTGATGGTTGTCTATTTCTGTTTTCCCTTTTGATGTAAAGTCTGTTTTTAAATTTTCAATTATTTGGCAAACCTCGTTTAATCTGTCTGCTGGTTTTTTTGTACCTGGGTTTTTACTTTTTAGAGGGTCGGCAAAACTTATAAACTTTTCTTTAATTAGAAATTCTTTAAAGTCATCATCATTTTCAATAATCCACTTCTGCGATTTGAGATGATTGATTTTAAGACTTAACGAATTGGAAAGAAAATCGGAAATGGAAGTTGATATTTCAAATATTTCTTTCCCTATGGAATCATTTTTTACTGTTTTATCTCTACTGAACACTAAGTAGAAGTCGTCAACATATCGAAAGTATGAAAAACCCTCTTCTTCATAAATTGGAAGTCGTTGAATGAAATTGTCAAGCTCAAATAGAAATATATAGCTGATAAAATTGGAAAAAATATTTTGGGCTGAAAGTGGTAATCCATATTCTTTTTTGTTGTAAAGAAGTAGAAGACTTGCTATAGCCTCCTTTGTTGTGTTGTCAAAGTGAAGTTTCTTTTTTGTTGAGGGTAAGCTATATTTATCAATAACATTTAAAAGTAGATTGGTCTTTATGCTACCATAATAATCTTGAATGTCTAATTTAATTGCGCAAACTTTTTTTCCTTTAGCTAACCCATTTTTTACATTCTGTTTTATGCCTCTATTAAATGATGAATAGTCGTTTTGGTAATAAATCTCACTGTTAACAGGGTTGTCGTATTTTATTTCTCCTCCGTAAAAGGTCTTAATGTTTTTTAACTCCCTTTTTACTGGTTCAAGTCTAGTTAAAGTATCATTTAATACTTCAAAAAAGTAGAACCCTAATGAATAATATAATACAAGGGAATTGAATGAAGTGAAGTTGAATTTTCTTATACCGTAAGCCCCTTTTGGAATATTGTATTCATAGTTGTAGAAAAGGGAACGATAGTTATAAAGTAAATCTTTTTCAATGTAGTCCTGATAGAATTTTTTGCTATCAAACTTTTCAAATGATTTTTCTTTTCTGTAAATTTCGAAGTCAATAGTCTTGAAAGTGAAACTCTTTTCCTTCAATTGTTTTTCAAGAAGAAGCAAAGCCTTATCAATGTGATGTTGCTTTAGGAAATGTCCAAGGTTAAAATTTTTTGTTGCTCCTTTTTTCATTTTAGAATATATTTTAATGGTCTTGATAATTATATTGAACTGTTATTGTGAGTTTCTGGAAATAATTTTATTTTAGTAAAGGAATCCTCTTATTGAATGATTTTAAATAAAGATTAGTTAACTATAAGAAATTTTTACAGTAGCCCATCTCAGAAGTCTAATGAAACTATAGTTTTATGTGTTATGTAATATAAAATCTATTCTACAAATCATTTTTTTAAATTCGGTTTTAGCATTTCCATTTGTAGTGCTTTCTTGAACGCCAATAATCTGTAAAATATTATTAACGATTTTAAGTACGTGTGTTTTATTATCCTTAATAAATTGTTCTTCCAAATGCGAAAGTGCTTCAATTGTTTCTGTTACATATTGTTTAATTGTACTCTTTGGAATTTGACTCAGATTCGAAATAAATCGAAATATTACCTCTCTTGCAATGGATTTCTCTCTTTTTCCTTTAATGTGATTAGATAGTTTGATTTTAGGAATTTCTATTTTAATAGATTTAATATCAAATTCTTCATAGTCAATTTCTTTGAGTCGCGTAGCAATTGGGGGTTCAATTTTATTTTTAGTTAACCGTTCAATTAATAGTTTTTTCGTTTGTTTTTTTATGTCCTGATTGGTCACAGATTCAAGTTCTAAAATTGTATCTGATATGGATTTGCCACTTCCTTGAATAAAAAAATACACAGGATAATAATGGGTTTGTTGATAGAGTATATTTTTTAAATATTCGGAAGGTGCAATGCAATCTTCTTGGATAAAACTTTTGTATAAATCTTGGGGTGTTATAGTTGTTGGAATTTGTTTTTCAATAAATGTGGTATTTTCGGGATGTATTGTTCCTCTTATAACATAAGCAGGTGCTCCATCTCTTTCAACTATATTGGCCTCGGGTATTAGATTTAAATCATTCAGTAATTCTGGTGATAAAATTAGTTTTACATTTGACTGCTCAGTACTTAGTACGCCATTCAAAGTATTCAAAATAGCCGTATTTTCAACTCCAATTGTAGCTATTTGATTTATCCGCTCAAAGAATCTATCAGAATGAGCTTTTATTTCTTCATTTATAATTTTTCTTAAATCCGAACTATGGATTCTTTTTGTTTGTCCTGGATATCTATAAATTATATCACCTTCGATTGCTTCATTATCTATATAATGTTTTAGAATCACTGGACGCTCTTTTGCTCTTTCAATAAGCAAAAAACCAATAATGATATTAGAATAGTTTTTTGTCTTCAAGAATGCCTTTACATTTCCGTCAAATCCATTATTAACTGTTGTTGTAATAAAACGGTTATCTAAGTCTTTATTCTCCGGTTTGATTCCAACAAATTGATGTGTATTTGGCTCAATTCCAAAAACTATAACACCACCATTATTATTGGCAAAGCCACAAATTGTTTTTAAATAATCTTTACTAATACCATCTTGTGTTTTCAAAAGTGATTTTTTAAACTCGATAGTATCACTTTCTCTAAGCAATGTAAAAAGCTGTTCTTCTCTGAACTCAATTT
Source organism: Bacteroidota bacterium (assembly GCA_027484685.1). Lineage (GTDB taxonomy): Bacteria > Bacteroidota > Bacteroidia > UKL13-3 > UKL13-3 > JAAFJM01. The sequence continues at coordinate 39,656 of JAIXSO010000042.1, read as the reverse complement.
GTTTATCAAAGGTGTCAGCAATGAATGCGTCAAGTCTTTTTTGTAAATCCATATTTTGTATTTTAAGTTTACTGCCAACTTTTATAGATACCACAAGTTTCTTCAAACCCTTCACCAATCCATCTAAAAGTAATTGGCTTTGTGTCATAAGTTAGCGTTTTCCTTTACTACAAACCTATTTATTAATCGCACAAAAACAAGCTAAATTTAACAAGGCATTAATAGTTTTATAGCACCAATTTTTCGGCCCACTGTAGCGGGTTTGGTAACTCCAAATTCGAAATTTCAATATGTATCACTCTTCTTTTTTGGTGGTTGGTAGCCTTGTTTGAACCATGCAGCAGCAAAGGTTTCATAAACATAATGCCTCCTTTGGTTACATTACAAATGGTTTCTTGTTCTATGTTCCAATTTATGGTTTCGGGCCTATAAATTCCTTTTAAGTGCGATTTTGGAATAATTTTTAAAGCACCATTTTGTTCGTTGGCATCATCTAAATGAATTCTAATGGTATAAATATTTTGTAATATATTAAGTGGTGGTTGCACTGCAAATTGCCCTTGTTTGGTGGTCCATGGTCCAAAGCCGGCTATGTTTTCTTTTTCCTTTACCGATATGGTTAAATCTTGGTGGTACGCCACAAACCAATTAGAAACCTCGGGCTTATCAAAATAAATAGATTTTACCACAAAATAGTTGCTACCAAACATGCTGTAAATTAGTGATTTGAAATTGCGATTAAGCACCAATTCTTGCGCAAGTGGAACCTCTTTTAAAAATTGCCTAATAGCAAATAAATCAGCTGTTTTTCTAAAAGTAGGTTTAGTTGTATCAGTTTCCTCTATGGCTTCTATGATGGCCGCTATTTCCTTGTCAGAATATATGTTTTCAATAATAGAAAAACCATTTTCGTCAAGTCGGGCTTTGTGGTTTAATAAAGTTGGCATAAGCTGGTAAGCTTTATATTGGTTTTTAAAATAGGCTATTGAAAAAATTAGTTATACTTTTCAAAAATGCCTTTGTCAAATAATGTCCAAATACAAGCTTTAATTTGGGCAGATTTTAAGGCTTGGTTAGCCCAAGTATTACAAGTATAAAATAGGCTATAAGTGCCTTTGGCATCGTAAAACAAATCGTTATAGCCATAACTAGCGCCTTTAATTAATAGGGGAGCATTGTTTTGTTTTTCAAAACTGTTGTCTATAAAATCAATAAGTTTGGTATAATTTTCCTTCGAAATGCAAATTTTTTTGCAATGTGCATCTTCATTCATGCTTTGGTAAAAACTTACATGCATGGCAGTGCTGCTTAAAAAAAATAAAGCATTAAATGCCGTTTTAAATTTAAGGTCGTCCCAACTTGGTGTTTCAATGTAAAAACCTTTATCGCCCCAACCAAACGAAACATATTGGTAGTTGGTGTTTTTTAGTTTGGTATCGGCTGGATTTACAAAAGCGCTCCAATTTTTTAGGTCGTTTTGCATAGGTAAAACCAAATCGGTATGCACGCCATTGGTAGAAATATAAATTTCTACACCATCGGTATTACATTCTTTAAACTCTGTATTTACAGGTATGTAAGCTATTAAATAAGCTGCAAATACATAAGTTACAATTAGCAAAATGGTTAATGTTATAGATACAATTGTTTTCTTTAGGATGGTTTTTGGTGTCATTTATAATTCAATTATGATAGCTAAGTTGAATAGGTAATTTAGAATCCAAATATGTTCAATAATTAATCAAAAAGTTTATCTTTTTGTGCACAGCGACACTTAAAATCAGTAGACTTTTCGGGGAAAATAGTTTTATATAATGCTATGGTATTAGGTAAATTATCCTTATCATTATTTAAAGTGTAAAATAATGAATAGGGGTATAAAACTTTGTTAGCTATTACTAAAATAGGATCGTGAAAAGGAGGGCGGTAACCATCGTAAAGGCAAAGTTCAGTATGGTATTTCCAGTGTGCACCTAATATTAATTCGGTTAAATAATAATCGATTGGGTTATTAATGATGGCCTTTAATTCAGTAGTTTTATTACTGCTAATAGTAATTTTATCAATTATTGTTTTTATTCTGTAAGTGAAAATCAATCCAATGAATAAAACCAAAATAGGAGTGCTAAAACAAATTACTTTTTGTATTTTATTAAAGTAAGTTTTTTGTATTTGCCATAACTGATAAAGCAGTAAATAAGGACTTAAAATAAATGCTGGGTAAAAGTAAAAAGCATCAAAAAAAGTGGTGCTTAAATTTTTATTGAGCATTTTGATAATTAAATGAAAAATTATAGCAAAAGGTAGGCAAACAACTACGAGGAATAAATATTCATATCTTGAAAATAGAATAATGTAAATTGCTATAAAAATACCTAGTCCAGTAATAAATGGAATTAAACTCCAAAACTTACTTTTGGGGTTAATAAAAGGCGTTGCTAAAAATAAGATAGAAAATATGAGTAGTATGATGGAAGTCCAAATTACTGGATTACAAAAAAGTTGATGCTCTATATTATATAAAATACATGTTAGTAGAATGGCTGTATTGCCAATTAAAAAGTGCGCTTTACTAGGAAACAAGCCGTACTTTGTATTTACTTGTTTACGTTTTATAAAATAAAAAAGGAGTATTATTATTTGTATAGGAATAAATGTAATCCAACTAATGATCATCTTAAAAATAAGTTATTTTAAAGTGGTAACGAGAATCGTGGATTTTTATTTGAATAAATTCTTTAAACTCTTAAAATCTTTTCCATTTTACGTCCTTTAGCAAGTTCGTCTACCAGTTTATCTAAATACCTAACCTGTTGGGTAAGTTTATTGGTAATTTCTTCTACTCGGTAGCCACAAATTACTCCAGTTATCAGCGTGGCATTGGCATTCAAACTAGCCTGCTTAAAAAAAGTTTCAAAGGTTACTTTTTCAGCAATCAGTTCTTGAAGTTTTTCTTCGTTAAAACCAGTTAACCATGTTATTACTTGGTGCAGTTCTGCTTTGGTTCTGCCTTTCTTTTCCACCTTTAATACATAATGCGGATAAACCGAAGCAAAGGTCATGGTAGCAATTTTTTCATCGTGGTGAGTAGTATTGTTCATGTTTCAAATAAAATATTTAATTATGAATGCTGAGCTTGTCGAAGCATGAATATTGAATTTAAACAATATAACAAAGCTGCAATTCAACAATCCAACTCCCGATTTATCGGGACAAAAATCCTTCCTCACATAAAAAAAGCAGCCTTTTGAGCTGCTCTTCTAATGTTTTATTGGTAAATTATTTAGCTGCCTTAGGTACTAAAACTGCATTTACTGTTACATCTAATTCTTCGGCTATTTTGGTAGCTACCAACGATGGTATTTCTATTTTATGGTCAGCATTTTTAACTTTAAAAGTGCTATTCACAGTAATTTTTCCATCGGCTACAGTTATAGTTCCGGTAATGGTTCTTTCTTGTTCTACGCCATGTATGTTTAACTTACCTTTAACTGTTACTTTATAAGTTCCAGCTACTTTTAAATCAATTTTTTCTTGAATGGTTCCTTTAAAAATACTCAAAGGAAATTTTTCGCTTTCCATGTATTTTTCGTTAAAGTGTTCTTGCATTAACTTATTGGGAAAATTGAACGAAATGTTTTGAATAACAAAAGCTACTTCTCGGGTTTCTACATTTAATAAAGTAGTAGCAGTGTTCGTTTTTCCGTCAATGTTTTCCAAAGGTGTTTTCGAGAAAAAAGCCACTTCGGCATTGCTAGCTTTGTATAATACTTGGGCACTTAAGTTAGTTAATGCTAATGTTGAAAGTGCTGCTAAGGTTAAAAATATTTTTTTCATATATGTGGTGTTTTAGTATTTTATTTCAATAATAGTGCCAATAGGAGTGTGTGCGCTTAATTCGTCTATTTCATCATTGGTTATGGCTATGCAACCCAAGGTCCAATCAAACAAACGATGCAAACCACCAATAAATCCAAATCCATTTTTTAACCCATGAATTTTTATATCGCCACCTGTAGGTTTGTTAAGCTTTTTACAGCGTTCTATATCAAACTTATTGGGGTACGAAATGCCTAAATTGTTATGGTAACCACTGTCTTTATTTTTACTGTTTATGGTATAAATTCCTTCTGGTGTTTTTTTATCTCCTTCAAATTGTTTGGCATCATTTCCGCCTCTCCCAAAAGCTATTTTGTAAGTTTTTATCAATTTATTGTTCGAAAAAACTTCCATTTTGTGGCTCGATTTGGTAACCAAAATTTTATCAATAACTACATTACTTGGAATTGGTATATTTTTATTAATAAATATAAACCCAAAACATACCAAGGCAATTACTAATATGGAAACAAATTTAAACAAGGTACTATGTATTGATTGACAGTTTATGGTTATTTATGTTTGGTTTCGTTATCGAACGAGAAAGTACGCGATAAGTTAAAGCCTAATCTTACACCAAAGTCACTCCATTTTCCGGTGGTTTGGGTAATAAAACCTTGCTCATACATATAAGTTGAATTGCTAAACATTAACTGAAAAACGTGTCCACCTGTTTCTATATCAAAACCAATTCCTAAATAATCAGTATATGCTACACCACTTTTGGTTTTTTCGTCAGTGCCATTTAAACGAGGATAATACTCAATATTTAAGCGAGTGCTACGGGTAATTTTAAAAGAGCCTCCTAATCCTAAAGCAAAAATATCATTTGGTGTACTTTTTTTCTCCACCAAGTTTCGGTGTACCACTGTTGGGGTAATTTGGAGTGAAACTTTATCGTTAAACTTACGAGCCAGAATTAATTGATGGCAAAAGCTTAAGCGCGATGTAAAATAGTTATTTCTTGTTAAATCAGGAAAAGTTTTGGTATCAATTGCTACATTTCCATAGTAAGATATAGCCAGAGGGAAATTACGTTTTCCGCCAACGGTTTGTTGCGCAATTTTGTATTTAATGTTCATATCGTAAACTTTTAGAACTGAACTTCTTCCTACTCCAACCATTAATTTATCGGTTATACCGTAATCAAAAGCTAAGCGTACAGTGGCATTATCAAAACCTAATAAACTGTAATACCAAGCATCGTCTTTTAATTCACCAAAACGGTGTAAAACCAAAAAGTTCAAATGCTTTTTCGAAATATTTTCATTGCTTTGGCCAGTAATAATTCTGGTGCCTTTAAAAGTGGCTAAAACTGGGGTTGCTTTTTTATTTTCCAAAACCAATTCATCTAATAAATCATCTTGAGCCCAAGCCATATTTACCAATAAAATAAGTGAGCTAAGTAGTAATATTTTTTTCATTTCTTATATCGTTGATTTATTCAGGTGTACCTGCTTTTATCCAATTATCTAATTTGGTTATGTTACAGGCACTCATTCCAGCTGGAGAAGGCATGTTTTTTGCATCAATTGCTCTAAATTTAACGGAAGAAATACTGGCTTTAAGTAAGGTATAATTACTTAAATCTGGAGAAATACCACCAGCCGCGTGGCATCCACTAGTTGCACAGTTCGAGTTTATTAGAGTTTTTATCCCAGTATTGTAAGTTAAAGGCGCATTGCAATCTGTATTGTTGATCGAATTTGGATACAATTCCTCTTCTTTATCGTAATAACATCCGGATAAAACCACAAAACTTAAGAGTATGGTTGCTAAAAGTATTTTTTTTATCATTTATTTTATGTCTATTTGATCAATTATTCCTCCATGGCAGCTTGAATTACTGCAACTCATTCCGCCTTTAAATGCAGATAACATGGCTTTGGTTTTATTGCCATTTTTTACCAATGGATAACATCCACCATTAAAATTGATAATTTTATTGGTATAAAAATTACCTTTTTTGTCGGAAGTTAAAGTTAATATACGAAAACCCTTTCCATTTGGTTCACTCCAAAGCTCTACAGTTACATTATTTGCTGGTGAATTATCATTATACACAGTACCTGCAACATTCCACCAACCTTCACTTGCAGCCTCATTACCCGATTTGTTATGACAACTCATGCAGTTTTGCCCTGAGTTATGGCTTTCGTCATCGCCTGCAGAACTTTCTTTACTGTTTTTTTGTAGTTCATCATAGTGAGAACATCCAATAATAAGTATGCTAAATATGGCAGATAAGCAAACAACTAATTTTGTTTTTTTCATGTTATGTGTTTTTTATCTTTTCCAAATTTATCATTTTATTGACTAAGTTGAAACAAATTTTATGAATATGATTATAATATAATTATTTTTTGATAACTATTACAATTGTTACTTTGTATCCTTACAAAATATATGCCTTTAGGATATTCATTTTTAAATTTAAATTGCATTTTTTGGTAACCAATTAGCTTTGTTTTTTCAAGTAAAGTTTCCTGTGTTTTACCATTTATGTCCAATAGTGCTATTTCAAAATCGTTGATTGACATGGCCTCAAATTGTAATTCAATTTCGTTTTGAGTTGGGTTAGGATAGATGCTTTTACAGAGAATAAATTCAGTGTTTTTTACACTAGTACTTATTAAAGGAAACAATGTTTTGCTGGTGGTATAGGTTATATCGCCTGTGGCATCTTTATCGTTATTGGCTGCAATTCCTGCTGTGTAAAAGGTTAAGGTATCTAATTTTTCGGGTGCTGTCCATTTAAATAACCAAGTTTTGCTATTGGTGGCATCAATGCTTTTTAACTCATGTGTTACAAAAGTTCCTCGTGCCGAAACTCCTGAATTACTTTCAGAAGTTAAACTTCCAATTGGTTCCGATAAATTTCCTTTTTTTCTAATATTTAACCCAAAGCCAAATCGTGTTCTTGATGGATAATTAATAGTAACACTTACATCGTATGTTTTGCCGGATTCGTAATGTGTGGGGTTGCCAGCTATGGCTATGGCAATAGCACCTTTACTATCGTTATTGGCTACCCCTTGATGGCAGGCTGTGCAGTTTTCGCCAGGGGTTGAGCCTGTTACTTCTAAAGCTCCGCCCGACATAGAATGTGTTTCAAAACACCAAACACAAATAAAAAGTAATAAAATAATTAAAGCAGTTAGTTTTGTTAAGTTCATAATGGTTTTATTTTTTAACAAAACTAGTGATACCTAAAATAATTTAGTTGTCAATTCTTATTTAAATCTTGTATGTTTTGTATATCTTTTTTAAAACTCATAGGTGAACTGCCAGTATGCTTTTTAAAAAAATTAGAAAAATGAGCATAATCGCTAAACCCAAAATCGAAAGCTATTTCTTTTAAATTAGTATCGGTATTAAACAGCAGTCTTTTTATGTTTGATATGAGCAATTCATTTTGCATCTGTATCATTGTTTTGCCAGTAGCTTTTTTAACTTTTATATTAAAGCTAATAGCAGTCATGTTAAACATATCGGCATACTGCTCGTTAGATAAACGTTTTTTATAATTAAGCTCTAAAGTTTTCCTAACCAAACTCGAAAAGGTGTTTTCAATAACAGTTTCAGACTTTATAAATGCAATAAGTTTGAGTAAAATGGCTGCACAAATATTTTGCAAGTACGCATCGTTTATACTTTCGGTTTGAATTTCATTTACAAAAAACTGAAAGCTATTAAAGTGGTCGGCTTCTAAATTAATAATATGTTCTTTTTCGAAAAGTGCTCTGTAATTTGATACTTTATCAAAACTACAGAGCTGTTCGATAAAAATGCTTTGAATGGCAATGGTAAAACCCGTGGTTCCTTGCTCACGTTGGAATTTATGCGAGAAAAAATTTGGAACAATATGAAAAGAATTGGGTTCAATAGCATGAACCACACCATCTATTTGATGGATACCTGAACCACTTGTAATAATAAATAACTCATGGTAATCGTGGCAGTGTACTTTTTCTGTTTGATAAAAATTAGAATAATCCCATGGTAATATATCCACTAACTTTTCTTTACGACCAATGTTTCGAAAGTTAAAAGTTGGAATATTAATCATCGTTACAGCATTTTTATAAAACTCAGTTTACTTTACTTGATAGACTTAAACAAACGGCTCCATCTTACTGCGCCATTTCCTGAGTCCCAACTCATCCAAACAAATAAGGCTTTACCTACTATATGAGTTTCAGGCACAAAACCCCAAAAGCGGCTATCAGCTGAATTATCGCGGTTATCGCCCATCATAAAGTAATAATTATATTTAAATTGATAAGTTTTTATGGTTTTTCCATCTAACATGGCTTGTCCGTTTTCCCAAGTTAAGGTTGGGTTGTTTTCGTAATGCTTAATGGCAAATTCGTAAATGTCGTAATTCTTTTCGTTCATTTCTACCACATCTCCTTGTTTTGGAATGTAAATAGGACCAAAATCGTCAATACTCCATCCATATTTTTCTTGAAATGCCGTGTAGCCATTTATAAACACAGTATCGTTTCTTTCAATAGAAACTACTCCTGGAGCATTTTTTAATTTTTCTTTAGCAGGCTTGGTTAAGTTTATTAATAAATAGCCTTTATCTGTAGCTCCGCCTTCGGTTATGTCATTGTCTTTTATAAATTTTTCGCTAATACCTTCAGTGGTTGTAACCTTGTAAAAATGTTGCATCAATGCAGGGTTATCAGCTGGCTTATTGTTTATAAAAAGTTGTTGGTTAACTACTTTTAAACTATCGCCTGCTATTCCTACGCAACGTTTAATATAATTTTCTTTTTTATCTGTAGGTTTATCTATTTCAAACGGATAATTAAATACCACTACATCATTGTTTTTTATACTTGAAAATGCAAATAACCTAGTGTACGGCATTTTCATCCACTCTAAATACGATTGCGTTTTATTTTCGGTAAATGGCAATTTATTATGCACAAAAGGAAAACTCAAGGGTGTTTGAGGCAATCTATTTCCATAACTGTATTTACTTACAAAAAGAAAATCACCCACCAATAACGATTTTTCCATAGATGAAGTAGGAATGGTATAAGCTTCCATAAAATAACCACGAATAATAGTGGCGGCAATGGTAGCAAAAATCAATGCATCGCTCCACTCATAAGCCGTTTGAATTTCGTTGGTTTGTTTAAACACCAATCCCACAATTTTAAAAATAAGTATAAAAATAGGTGCTAAAATTAAAGCTAAAATACGTGTGAAATAGCCAAATATGATTACAATACCGTAGATACAATTAACTAGCGCTAAGCCAAAAGAAGCACCAGCTGCCATATATAACACCATGCATACTATGTTTATTAAAATCCAAATGGTAATAATGGTCCATTGTTTTTTAGTAAACTCTTTAGGGCTTTTATAAAAATAGTTAAACAACTGTGAGAAAAAATTACCCTTATCAGTTTGGTTGTTTTGTTTAATAGTAGTACTCATTTAATTGGGTTATATAATCTGCATATTTATAAATACAAAACCGTAATAATTGCAGATTTTGTTAAAGTGATTATTTTGAATGTAAGCGGTAAATTCTAAAATTTTAAAATATCATCTAAGGTGTAAATACCTTTTTTACCTACAATCCACTCGGCAGCCATTAAAGCTCCCTTGGCAAAACCATAACGGCTTTTTGCACTGTGTTTTATTTCAATAATATCAATTACGTTTTCGTAACGTACTGTATGGTCACCCATTACATCGCCTTCGCGCACACTTTCTATTAATAATTCGTTGGGTTTGGTACTTTGTGCAGGTGTTTGGTTATCAAACATTAAGCGGTCTTTTATTTTTTCTTTTTTGGCAATTTCTTCCATTATTTGCTTAGCCAAAGTTAAGGCTGTTCCGCTTGGATGGTCTTTTTTACCAGTATGGTGCGACTCGTTAATCATCACATCATAATCTTGGCCTTTCATTATTTCGGCCAAAATTTTATTTACTTTAAAAAATATATTTACTCCAATACTAAAGTTACTGCTGTAAACCATGCTTTGGCCTTCGGCTTCGCATTTGTCTTTTATTACATCAAATTGATCGTACCAGCCTGTAGTACCTACTACTATTGGAACTTTGGCTTCAAAACATTTTAAAATATTATCAACTGCAGCTGTAGGCATGCTAAAATCTATTGCTACATCTACATTTTGTAAACTAAGAGGTAAAAAATCAAAAGCATTGTTTAAATCAACACGATATACAATTTCATGTCCTTTTGCTTCAGCAATTTTTTCAATTGCTTTTCCCATTTTACCATAACCAAGCAGCGCTATTTTCATAAAATATTTTTTGTTTTGAGGGCCTTAAAATTTCAATGCACAATATAAAACTATAATTGTTAAGTAACAAATTATTTATTTTAAGATACCAACATTAATAGCTTTTTCCATGGGTTAACGATACCAATTTACTTACTGCAAATGGCATAGGTTTTAACGCAGTAATTAATAAATTAGTAAGTATAGGGTTGCCAAACATTTGCTGAATTTTGCGACCCACCCAAAGGCGCGTGCCAAACTGTTTTTGCCAGCTTTCAGTATATTTTTCTAGGAGTTGGTTTTTATTTGTTTCATTTTCAAAATAATAAGGCAATAGGTTGCTTAATATTTTGCTAGCATGCATGGCCATACTCATACCATTGCCGCATAAAGGTGTAATTAATCCAGCAGCATCACCTAGCATTATTATGCCATTTTCGTTTTGTGTTTTATTCGAAAAATTTACCTGCGAAATGGCTAAAGGTTCCTCGTAAAAACTTTCAAATTGGGTAAAATATTTTTTCAAGAAAATATTTTTATACAAAATATTTTCTTCCATTAGCTTAATATTTCCTTGGTATTGCTTTAAGTTTTGGGCAGTAGTAAGGTAACACATGCAGTACCTATCGTCTTCTATTTTTGATATACCGCAGTAGCCGTTTTCAAAATTATGTAACTCAATAGCATCTTCGGGTATATTAGCTTTTACATGGTATTTTATACCAATATAATTATCAAGTCCTTTGGCTTTATTTTTAATAAAATCGCGGTTTAGCTTTACATCCAAATTGCTGCGTTTTCCATAACTGCCAATTACGGTTTGGGTGGTAAAATTTCCTTGGTCTGTTTGTACTTCGTAAATGGTTGGGGTTTGATTTGTAATGTTTTGAACCTTACAGTTCTCCAATAAAACTACCCCATTTTTTTTAGCTTCATTCGCTAATAAAAAATCGAGTTTATAGCGCGAAATACCAAAACCACCAGGGTTTAATTGGTGCTTTATATAATTTCCATTTGGAGCTGAAACGGTTAGTTTTTGTAACCTTGGTAAATTCAATTCGGTAAGCGGAATGCCGCAGCTTTCTAAGTAATTCCACGATTCCATGGCTATGTATTCGCCACAAACTTTATGGTATGGATAGCGCTCTTTTTCGAGTAAAGCTACTTGGTAACCTTTTTTAGCTAATTGAATAGCAAGGGTAAGTCCACCTAAACCACCACCAATTATAATACATTCATAATATTGCATTTATAATTTTACCTCATAATTGTTACAGTACCTCTCACTTTGCGTTCTTGAGTCCCAGCTAAGTAGTTTTCGTATATTTTTATGATATAAAAATAAGTTCCTGCAGTAACATCTAATCCCGATTTTTGGTCTTTTCCGTCCCAATTAATGTCTATATCATTGGTTTCAAAAACCAAATCGCCCCAACGGTTGTAAATCTGTAAATCAATTTTTTCAATAAATCGGTAAGGAAAAGGCTTAAATAATTCGTTTAAATTATTAGCATCTTTATTAGGTGTAAATACATTTGGTAATACATAATAAGGACAATTTTCAATACAAAAGGCATTACCATTTAAGTTACTTTCGTTTCCAATAGAGTCAATTGCAGTAACTGCATAACAACCTGATATGCTATATTTTAACAATGAACTTGTGTCGGTGTAACTTAGTGTATTGGCATTAGTTACCGCTAGCACAGTCCAATTATCTTTAACCGTTTTTCTATAATATACTTTATATTGAAACACATCTTTATCGCACTCAGCTGGGTTAAACCAGTTTAATATAATATTATTGATATTAAATTGATTACAAGGGCTAATATAGCTTAGTTGTGGTGCACAAGGTGCAATGGTGTCAATTGGCACACCACATATTTCTTGTGAATTATTAAATAAAGTATCTAAGTTATAAATTGGGTTGTAGTTTCCTGCTGAAGTAATGTAATAACAATAAGTTTGCCCGTTAATTAAACCAGTATCTTTATAAAATAAATTGGTAGTGGTTCCTAAAAAATCAAAAGCGTTTCCATTGCGTCTGTAAACTTTATATAATTTATTAATCCAAGGAACATCAAACTTAAAGTTGATGGTTACAGAACGGTTTGAGTTATATGGTGTAATAAATACCGAACTTGCTGCAATACTTTGGTCTACATATTTTAAATTACCATTTTTGGTGCTGTAAAATATAACCTTGTAATCGTATTGAATGTTTTGCGTGTTTAATAAACTATCAATTAAACTATCGTTTACTATATCGTTAAAAAGCGCATAAACTTTTCCAGTGCCTACATTGGTAAAGTTTTGTTTACCATATTCTGCTCTTTGTAATTGCACAGTATAAGGTGGTTCGTATTGGGTCGAATCGAGTAGGAGAGGCTTAAGCCATTTTATAAAAATTTTGCCATTGGCAGTGTTGGTAGCTAGCACACTTACATTGGTAATAATAGGTTTTGTTCTCAGTACCATGGCACAAACTTCTTGGCTAGCAATTCCTTCTGAACTTTCAGCTAAATCAACTAATTTACCTTCATCGTTTCGGGCTAAATAAAAAGAAGTAATGCGGTAACAATAGTTAACCAAAGGCGAAATTCCTTTACCATTATTGTTATCAAAATAAGTAGTATTGTTAATACCTTGCACAGTATCAATTAGCACAAAACCTGTTGATGGCGGCACTCCAGTTTGGCAGGTGCTAGGATTCCAAAATGAGCTATCAATTCGCCTATAAATCCTATATCCAAAAGCAAAGTTACACGAATCAGGACTCCAGTTTAGCCTAAATCCATTGCTATCAATTGATACTGTGAAATTTTTGGGCGCTGGCCCAATTACCTTAATTTTAAATGATTTTAAATCAACTAACGGAATTGGGTAACCATTATCCGCGGCTTTAAAATCTGCTTGAAATTTGTCTGCTCTAATAGAAGTACAAGCAGGGCGCCAATTAAACAAAAAGCCTGTTGGATTGCCAACTACTGTATTTGGTGAGGTAAAAGCTGGACTGAATTTTTGAACAAATGGTCCGCCAAAAGCAGTTAACGTTACCAATTGGCCATTATCAATGTCGTTTGCAACAATATTTTTTTGTAATAAATTTCCAGCAACTACGCATTCGTCAACCAAAGAAGAAACAATTGGTGGAAAGTTAGGGCAATCTGTAATACGTATTTGCATATCTCTATCTACGTATCCAACCAAAATGGGTTTTATTTTACCGTTTTTACGATATTCTTTTACCCTGATTACAATATTGTATATACCTGTTTGTATGGGTTTGGCCCAAGTTAATAAACCAGTATTTTGATTAATTGAAAATGAATCGCTAAAGATTGGAATATTAAAACCGGGTACATCGGTAAAAGGGTCTATTTTTGGAGGTCTAATTTCATACACCAAGCTATCACCATCAGCATCATAAGCACTAGGATTATGAACAAAAACCCTGTTTTTACAACCTCTGTCTATAGGGCTTGAAAGTAAAACTGGCGATTGATTGGTAAATCCATTGTCAATTACCAAAACAGCAGTAACACAAAAAGGAATATTTACCGATTCACCTCCATTGATATTGATAATACCATCTACTCTATTTCTATCAAAAATACTTACTGTAAATGTTCCGCTACCTGTGTATGTGTGAAGTGTTTTGTATGTGTTACGCTTAACTCCATAACCAGGTTCATTACTTAAAATATCAATAGAAGAACGAGGAACTACTGCCGTGGTTCTATCCCCAAAGTCAATTTGAACCGCGCTAGTACTTGGGTCGGCTGCCACTTGTAATTGGTCGGTATAGGTATAAACCGTAATTTCAAAATTAAACCTCGAGATTTTCCTAAATACTATTTCGCCAGCACGGTAATGTGTGGCCAAAGCTAATTGAGCAATTAAGCTGAATGCAAATAGTAAAATATATTGTTTGAAATAATTTTTAATCACGATTATAGTATGGTTTATTACTACTAAATTAATGACAGCAAATTAGTACTTTTTGTTGCATATTATAAAAATAAAAAAATCCATTAACAGTAATTTTACTGTTAATGGATTTTTAGGTAAATTTTGCTTTAAAATTAGCTTCTGTCTGAACCTAATTGTGCAGCAAAATACTCACGGTTTAAGCGAGCAATATTGGTTAAAGAAATTTCTTTAGGACATTCAGCCGAGCAAGCACCAGTATTGGTACAAGCACCAAATCCTTCTGTATCCATTTGAGCAACCATATTTAATACACGTGTATTTCTTTCAGGGTCGCCTTGAGGCAATAAGGCCAATTGTGAAACTTTAGCCGAAACAAATAACATAGCACTTGAATTTTTACAAGCAGCTACGCACGCTCCACAACCAATACAAGCAGCAGCAGCAAATGCCTCGTCTGCATTGTCTTTTGGAATTGGCAAGCTATTAGCATCTTGCGCGTTACCAGTATTTACCGAAATAAAACCTCCTGATGCAATAATTCTATCAAATGCTGATCTATCAACAGCTAAATCTTTTATAACAGGAAATGCTGCAGCTCTCCATGGTTCTACCACTATGGTATCACCATCTTTGAAGCTACGCATGTGTAATTGGCAAGTAGTTACACCTTGGTTTGGTCCATGCGGACGACCATTGATGTACATACTACACATACCACAAATTCCTTCTCTACAATCGTGATCAAAAGCTATAGGCTCATCTTTACCTTCGCTTACTAATCTATCATTTAACACGTCAAACATTTCAAGGAATGACATATCAGGCGATACACCTTCTACTTTGTAATCAACTAATTTACCTTGGCTTTTGCCGTTTTTTTGGCGCCAAACTTTTAAGTTGATATTCATATTTCCGCTCATTTTATTTAATTTTATTGGTTGATTATATGGTTATTGGTTTATCTAAATAAACTGCTAACCTTTTAACTTATTAACTTTTATTTATAGCTACGTTGTGCAATTTTTATGTTTTCGTAAACTAAATCTTCTTTGTGTAACGACCAGTTGCCAACTTCATTGAACTGCCAAGCAGCTACATGTTTAAAGTTTTCATCATCGCGCAATGCTTCACCTTCTTCTGTTTGGTGATCTTCGCGGAAGTGACCTCCACAGCTTTCGTTACGTTCTAAAGCATCTTTACACATTAGTTCGCCTAATTCAATAAAATCTGCAACACGACCTGCTTTTTCTAATTCAGGATTAAACTCATTAGCATCGCCAGGTACACGCACATCTTTCCAAAACTCTTCTCTAATTTTTTGAATTTCAGAAATAGCCCAAGTTAAACCTTCCACATTACGAGCCATACCGCATTTATCCCACATAATTTTACCTAAACGTTTGTGGAAATAATCTACAGGTTTGGTTCCTTTAATAGCTAATAATTTGTTCAATCTATCGCTAACTTCGTTTTCTGCTTTTACAAATGCTTCATGATCTGTTGAAATAGGTTTTACACTAATTTCGTTGGCTAAATAAGCACCAATAGTGTAAGGAATTACAAAGTAACCATCAGCCAAACCTTGCATTAAAGCCGATGCTCCTAAACGGTTAGCACCGTGGTCAGAGAAATTAGCTTCACCTAAAGCGTATAAACCTGGAACGGTTGTCATTAAGTTATAATCAACCCATAAACCACCCATGGTATAATGTACCGCAGGGTAAATCATCATTGGATTTTTATATGGATCAACACCAGTAATTTGTTTGTACATGTCAAACAAGTTACCATATTTTTCTTTGATTACTTCGTGGCCAAATGCAGTTAATTGCTCTTCGGTTGGATTTGAAATATGTTTTAAAGTAGCTACTTGTTTACCATATTTATACTTCATGTTAAAAGCAAAATCTAAATAAACGGCTTCGCCTGTTTTATTAACACCGAAACCAGCATCACAACGTTCTTTAGCAGCACGTGAAGCCACATCGCGAGGTACTAAATTACCAAATGCAGGGTAGCGTCTTTCTAAATAGTAATCTCTGTCTTCTTCTTTTAAATCGTTAGGATTTAATTTTCCTTCGCGAATAGCAGCTGCATCTTCTTTGCGTTTTGGAACCCAAATACGACCATCGTTACGTAATGATTCACTCATCAAAGTTAATTTTGATTGGTGATCGCCCGAAACTGGAATACAAGTTGGGTGAATTTGGGTATAACAAGGATTGCCAAAGAATGCACCTTTTTTATGTGCTTTCCAAGCCGCAGTTACGTTACTTCCCATTGCATTGGTTGAAAGGAAAAATACGTTACCGTATCCACCAGTACATAATAATACTGCATGTCCAAAGTGGCGCTCTAATTTACCCGAAACCAAATCGCGAGCTATAATACCGCGGCATTTGCCATCAATATTAACCACATCTAACATTTCGTGACGTGAGAATAAACGTACGTTACCTAAACCAACTTGGCGTTGTAAACCAGAGTAAGCACCTAACAATAACTGTTGACCAGTTTGACCAGCAGCATAAAAAGTACGTTGTACTTGAGTTCCACCAAACGAACGGTTACTTAACAACCCTCCGTATTCGCGGGCAAAAGGTACACCACTTGCAACAGATTGGTCAATAATATTACCACTTACTTCAGCTAAACGATGAACGTTTGCTTCGCGCGCACGGTAATCGCCACCTTTAATGGTATCGTAAAATAAACGGTAAACCGAGTCACCATCATTTTGATAATTTTTAGCAGCATTTATACCTCCTTGAGCAGCAATAGAGTGTGCTCTACGAGGAGAATCTTGAAAACAAAAAGCTTTAACTTTATAACCTAACTCGGCTAGTGTAGCAGCAGCCGAAGCACCTGCCAAACCTGTTCCAACAACTATAATTTCTAAACTACGTTTGTTAGCAGGATTTACCAATGGAACTGTAGATTTGTACTTTGTCCATTTTGATTCTATTGGGCCTTGAGGAATTTTTGAATCTAACATCTTTATATATTATTAACGGTAAATGTTTATTTAATTATTTGATAAAAAAGTAAAGTGGCATTGCTGCAAATCCAATCGGAATTAATATAGCAAACACGCCAATTCCAATAAAGTTTATAGCACCATTATATTTTTTATGATTTAAACCCATAGTTTGAAAAGCCGATTTAAAACCATGGTATAAATGGAACGATAATGCAGCCATAGCTATAATGTATAAAGCTACTAACCATATTTCTTTAAACCCTAATTCTACTGAGCGGAATAAGTCTTTTACAATAGTTACTTTCATTAAACCTTCGCTTTGCTCTTCCATTTTTGAGTTCATGGTAAAATTGTCAGGCATGTAGTCTGATTGAATTTCTCCTGTTTGGATATTTTCTGTGTAACGGGTATATGGTACAGTTCCAAATTTATACTGCCACCAAAAATTACTCATGTGAACTGCAATAAAAACTAAAATAATAGTTCCTAAAATGCCCATATTACGGCTGCTCCAATGGCTGTTAGCTTTGCCATCAAAAGCTTGGTATTTAACCGGACGAGCTTTTTTGTTTTGGAAAACCAAAGCAATACCTTTAAACGCATGAAACAAAATAGCAGCATACAATAAATAAGATGTGGTTTTAATTAACGGATTTGTTGTCATAAATACAGCGTATTTATTAAAAGCTAATCCAGCATCGTGTTTAAATAACTGTAAATTTCCTACCATGTGTATTATCAGGAATGAGCATAAGAACAATCCTGTAAGTGCCATGATTAATTTTTGACCTAGCGAAGAGCTAAACATTTTAGTAATCCAATTCATTTTTTGTTATCGTAAATTTATTTATGACTGCGAATGTAACCGAAGCGTGAGTAAAGGTGTAGCTGATTAAAATCAAAAGCAAGTATTTAGACTAAATTTAAATAAGACTCTCAAGGTCAATAAATACTGATGGTTTAGAGCTTACTTTTAATTGCATTTTACCATTTTTAGCAAATTGATTTATAATATGAAATAATTATAGGTTAGGCTTAAATTGGTTAAATAAATCCCATTTTGAGCCTATTTTTAAGAATTTGCTTTTTATAATATGCTGTAAAATAATGATTTGTATATTGTGGAATAGTATATGCTTTTGAGTTTTATAACTATGAGACTATTAAAGATAATTTTAGCTGTTATTGTAATTGGTTTTGCCATATCGTGTTTAAAAGAGCCAAAACTGATGCCTAAAGATGGAACCACCAATAATGGAGGTTATGGCGTTCCCCCTATTAATTTTGGTTGGGAAAATTCAAAAACGGTAAAGTTAAATGTGGGTATTACTACATTTAAAACCAATACCGAAAAGCACGTTATTGCTGTGTACACCCAAAATCCAAAATTTGAAGGAAAACTCATTACTTGCGGAACTGCTTCGGCTACTAATAATTTCGAAACGCAATTTTCGTTAGCCAATATTTACGATAAAGTTTTTATACAAGAAATAGTTCCTGGAGTAGGAATTTATAATCAAGAAGTGGCTTTGAATAATAGCATGATAACGGTTAAATTTAACAATGCCAATGCTAGTTTAGGTAAAACTGGAAATATTATTCCTCCGCAAATAGATACTGATAAAGATTTGGTGCCTGATTCGGTTGATCAATATCCATATGACTCGACTAAGGCTTACAATAATTATTATCCTTTTGAAAATAGCAAAGCCACTTTGGCTTTTGAAGATTTATGGCCATCGCTTGGCGATTACGATATGAACGATGTGGTAATTGGATATAAATACAATATTGTAACCAATGCAAGCAATAGGGTAGTGCAAGTTTTGGCCAATTATACATTATTGGCAACCGGAGGTTCATTTAAAAACGGTTTTGGAGTGGAGTTTCCAATAAGTAGAAGTCAAGTAAATGAGCTATCGGGTGCTGGATTAGAAAGTGGACAAAGCAAAGCAGTTATTATTTTATTTAACAATATGCGTAACGAAATGGAAACTTATAATACAGTAACCACGCAGGCCATTTCTGATTCTATTAATTACAATGTAAGTTTTAATGTAACAAATGGTCCGCTATTAGCCGATTTTGGTTTGAGTGCTTATAATCCATTTATTTGGAATAATACCAATGGTTTTGGTAGAGGTTATGAGGTGCATTTACCCAATAATTTACCAACTAATTTAGCCAATGTAAATTTATTTGGAACCCATTTAGATAATTCAAGCTTAACCTTTGGTAGGTATTATGTATCAAAAACCAACGAAATGCCTTGGGCTTTAAATATTCCGGCTCCTTTTAATTACCCAAAAGAAAAAAGTAAAATAAACGAGGCTTATTTGAAGTTTAACGATTGGGTGCAATCGTGTGGAGTGCAAAGCAACGATTGGTATTTAAACAAAAGTGGTTACAGAAATAACGATAAAATTTTTATAAAACCTTAGTTTTTCAATATAAAAAATTGGGTATAAAAATTGGAGATAAAATTTCATAAAACTTAAGGTTAAACGGCTTTCATCTGTAGGTAATTTTACGGATAACAGTTCAAGACTATAAAGTTGTAAAATTTAAATATAGCTTTGCCTTCTATTGTCCAACTATTTAATTAAACGAATAACTAATTTGGCAATGTGAACCAAAAATAAGGCAATAAATCCACCAACAATGCCATAACATAATTCTTTAAGCAAATCAGGCCACTGAGGTAAAACATGATGCAAATAATCAATATTGTGTGCAAAAATTCCACCCGAAACCATAATCAAAGCTATGGTACCAACCACCGTAAAAAATTTGATAATAAGAGGTAATGTTTTAACTAAAATAATGCCTACTGAATTTAAAATTCCTTTTTGATTTGACTTTTTTATTAAACTATAACCTACATCATCCATTCTTACAATCAAACCAACAAGTCCATAAACCCCAACTGTGGCTAAAATAGAAACAACTGAAACAGTTAATATTTGCATGGTAATGTTCTTGTCTAAAACTGTACTTAATGCTATAATTACAATTTCTACCGAAAGTATAAAATCTGTAGTAATGGCTGATTTTATTTTTACTTTCTCTAAATCTAACCCATCGTTTACAGGCTCTGTAGTGGTAGTATCTGATACTTGGTTTGTATGAAAAAAATATTCAACCATTTTTTCAACTCCTTCAAATGCCAAATAAAATCCACCTAAAAGAAGTATAATTTTAATAGCTTCTGGTAAAAATAAATTTAAAACCAAGGCTATTGGCACTATAATTAATTTATTAATAAACGAACCTTTGGTAATTGCCCATAGTACTGGAATCTCACGCGAAGAGACAAAACCTGTAGATTTTTCAGCGTTTACAGCCAAGTCATCACCTAGAATTCCTGCTGTTTTTTTGGTGGCTACTTTAGCTGTTAAAGCCACATCGTCCATTAAAGTTGCTATATCGTCTAAAATTGCAAAAATTCCTGATGCCATATTTATTAAATTGAGCGAGCAAATTACTAATTATTACGAGTAGTTCAACTTTTTTTTACAACGTTTTGCCTGTGAGCGCTATTATTTATGGCATAAAATTGAGCTGTGTAAAAGTAATTTTGAGTTGAATGGCTACTAAATGTAGCAGTGCGTTTATCATAAATGAATCTTTTTCAGACCTCAAAAAATATTAAGGTTCTATTTTGAGAAAAAAATGTCCCATTTTGATACATGTTTATAAAGCTGTATAAAACTAAACACTTAAAAATCATTACTTTGCAATTTAAGCCTAATTGTTGCTATTAATAAATTAAACTAAAACACAAAAATGAAAAAGACTATTTTATCAATTACCGCACTAAGTATTTTGTTCTTAGGTGCTTGTACTAAAGATATTGTTAAAGATGCCACACCAGAGGTAAATAACAATGTTAGTAACATGAACGATCTTGTTGTTCCTGCTAATTTTACATGGGAAAACTCAAGAGATGTTAATTTAACAATCAATATTACTGATACTCGTTTCCAAGAGGCAGTTCATATTATCTCTATTTATGATGAAAATCCATTAGCTGGAGGACAGTTAATTGCTCGCGGAGCTGCTACTTTAAACGCAGGATTTGTATCGCAAATAAATTTAGCAAATACCACCAAACGTGTATTTGTTTCAAAAGTATCGCCCGATGGTTCTGAAATTAACAAATACATTGATTTGGATTCGAAAAATGTAACAGTTGCCTTAGGTTATACAACGCAAGTTGGCAAAACTGGTTTAGGTAAAACTGGTAGCCCTAATTGTTCAAGTGGTTGCACTCAAACTATTACAACTAGTAATACCAACTTAAACGTTAATAATGGTGATGTGGTTTGTATTACAGGTAGCAATATTACTGTAGGATTTAATGGTAATGGTGGAACTATTAGAATTTGTGGAACCAACGTAAATGTTCAAAACGCATCAGTTAATAATAGTTGTGCTTTGATTGTAACTTCTACAGGTTCTGCTACATTTAACAATTTAAATTTAAATGGCTCTAGTTCATCTTTCCAAAATTGGGGAACAGTAACTGTTAATAGTTCATTTTCACCAGGCGGAACAGTTACCAATAATGGAACTATTACAACTACTGGAGATTATAATTTAAATAATCAATCATCAACCACTAATAATGGAAGCATTACAGTTGGAGAAACTTTAAATGTAAATGGTAACACTACTTTAACAAACAATTCATCTATTGTTGTAAATAAAGATTGTCAAGTAAATGGAACTGGTTTATTAATTAACCAATGTTATTTATGGGTAAAAAAGAAATACCAAAACAATGGTAATACTAGAAACTATAGCTACATAAAAGTAGGCGAAGAAACTACTATTAATGGTGGTTCTGAAATTGGAATGTACAATGGTGCGATGTTAAAAACTAAAGATGTTCAAATTAATGGAACTCTAAAAGGATATGTAAGTACTTCATTATTCAAAGTAACTGGTGATACAAGAATTAATGGTGGTGGCAGTGTAATTAACTTTATCCAATATTGTGATGCAAATGGTATTGAAACCAATAATGGAACAATTGGTAGTGGTGCAGCGTTAGGTTGTGGAATTTATTTACCTGTTACTACTTGTAATCCTGAAGGAAATGGAACTGCTCCAGCACCTGTAAATCCGGATACAGATAACGATGGTGTACCTGACAATAGCGATGCATATCCTAACGATGCAACCAAAGCGTTCAACAATTATTACCCTTCGGCAACTGGTAGAGCAACTTTAGCATTTGAAGACTTATGGCCAAGTAAAGGCGATTACGATATGAATGATGTGGTAATTTCGTACAGATACAATATTGTTACCAATGCTTCAAACGTAGTAGTTCAAGTAAATGCGAATTACTCATTGTTAGCTACAGGTGGTGTTTTCCAAAATGGATTTGGTGTAGAGTTTCCAATTAACCGTGCTAACGCTACTGGTGTAACAGGTGGAACATTAGAAGCAGGTCAAACCAAAGCAGTAGTTACTTTATTTAACAATACCCGTGCTGCTGTTCAAAACTGGAATACAAAAATGGGTGAACCAACTTCTGATTCAGTTAATTATGCAGTTAGCTTTAACGTAACAAGCGGCCCTACTTTAAGTACTTTTGGTTTAGGAATTTATAATCCATTTATTTGGAATAACACAGCAGGTTTTGGTCGTGGATACGAAATTCACTTACCAGGAAAAACACCAACTACTTTAGCTAATACTGCATTGTTTGGAACAAGCAGCGATAATTCAAGTGTTTCGGCTGGTAGATATTACGTTACTAAATCAAACGGATTACCTTGGGCAATTAATATTCCAGCTAAATTTGACTATCCAGTTGAAAGAGCTGATATAAACACTGCCTTCACTAAATTTGCAACTTGGGTACAATCAAATGGCGCAACTTATGCCGATTGGTACACTAACCAAGCTGGTTACAGAAATACTAGCAATGTTTATGTAAAACCTTAATAAATTTCATGTTTTAAGTTTTATAGTTAAAAGCGCTTACCCAGCAATGGGTAAGCGTTTTTTTTATTTTAGTAAATTGATAAAATCACAAATCTTTATTTTTTAAAACAGTTGTTTCATTTAAACCTCTCAATTTTTATTGATTTTATTGTTTTTTCAAATCGATTGATAAATCCATCACAATTTTTGGATTTGCAATCAGCAGTGAAAACAATAAGGTTACTATCTATTTCTGAAATTGCGTGGACAAAATATCTCCAATTCGAATCTGATTCATGATCTTTGGTTTTATATGCTTCTATTCTTGTTTCAGTGTTATTTAGTTTAATATTTTCAATAAATAAAGTATCGGCTTCTGCATACCTATTTTTCAAATCTGTTAAATGATTTTTCCGAATTCTTGGTGAAAGCTCAAAATTGTAAGTTGATTTACATTTAAAATGATCAATGTGTTCTATAATAAGTCTATAAGTACTATCAGCATAATCATTGGATACCATACCACTAATTTTTTCTATTGGGAATTTTGATTTTGAAAAACAATTTTTATTCTTATCATCACAACCATAACAGCCTCCTTTATCCCAAGAATAAAAAGTATCTAATTCTAATGGCTTAGCGAATGTTATTTTATAAAGTGAATCTTGAGTAAAAAACACAGTTTCTATGGTATTTTTCTGTTCATTTTTACAGCTAACTAAGTAAAACATTACAAGCATTAAAATAAGAAAATATGTTACGGTAGCTTTCATGTGCAGTTGTTTTAATATCAAAAGTATGTTTAATGTTTTATAGAATTACATTGTTGAAAATTTTATTTGATAAACTCCAAAATATCGGCTGGTTGGCAATCCAAAGCTTTGCATAAACTTTCTAACGTACTAAAACGAATGGCTTTAGCTTTGCCAGTTTTTAAAATAGAAAGGTTTGAAAGTGTTATATCTACTTTCTCAGATAGCTCGTTTAAACTCATTTTGCGTTTAGCCATCATTACATCTAGGTTAACTATTATTGGCATATTTTTAAATGGTTAAGTCGTTTTCTTGTTCAATTTTATTTCCTTTTTTAAAAACATCAATTAGTATGAAAATTACTAGTGCAAAAAATAAAGGAGAGAAGATATTTTTTGCTTTTGAATGAATGTTTAATTCTCCCAATTTCCCGAAAAAGTTTTCATGCAAATAGCTTTTTAAAATATAGTCTTGAGTAATATGTGTTATTGCTACTGATATGAGTATGCAAGCAATTATTTTACAACAAATAATTACAGTTTTGTTGAATAAATTATTTTGTTTAACAGCTAAAACTATAATCATAATAAGTATGAGTATTAACATTTCAGAAATAACAAATATTTCATGTAGAAAATAATAAAACCATAATTTCGAAAATACGTATTCCGATTTATCTTTATAACTAATACTTAAATAGGGCATTTCATAAGTATAATTTAAAGTAACATTTTCAAATTTAGAAGTAGAATAATTTTCTTTTTCTAATGTTTTATTGAATGTTGTATCGATATTAATAATTTTATTGTCATTTAAAAGTATATAGACATTATGCTGTAAATTATCGTTTGAGTTTTTAATGAAAAAGTCATGTTGGTATATTTGTGTTATACCTTTAATCATGAAAAAACTAGCTAAACAAAATAGCACTTTCTGTAGTAAAGAAAGTTTTAAAAATAATTTGAGTGGGTTCATAATTTATATTTATTAGTGTGATGCAAACAAAAGTAAAAATTTATTATAAAACAAATTATATTTATTGTTTATCAATAATTTTATCATAAATAACAACAAATAATTGATTTTACATTTAAACTTCGTGGCTAGTCTTTAAACGCAACAATGGACAAGCAATAGAAATTTACTTCGCTCACGCCTCGCGTTATTGTCACTCCGCATTCCGCATTTTGTTGTTGGTCTGGAGACACAACAACGGACAAGCAATAGAAATTTACTTCGCACTTTTGTCACTCCGCATTCCGCAATTCATATTTTATTCTTTTAATACTAATCATAAAAACTTATCTTGCCCGCCCTTATGATAAATATAACTTTACCAGACGGTTCCGTTCGCTCGTATGAACGGGGAGCAACCGCCTTAGACGTAGCCAAATCAATTAGTGAAGGATTGGCTAGAAATGTATTAGCAGCAAAAGTAAATGGGCAAACTGTAGATGCTACGCGCCCAATTAACGATGATGCTTCTTTAACCCTTTTAACTTGGAACGATTTAGAAGGAAAACAAACCATGTGGCACTCATCGGCACATTTAATGGCCGAAGCCTTAGAAGCCCTTTATCCAGGAGTTAAATTTGGAATTGGACCTGCTTTAGAAAGTGGTTTTTACTACGATGTTGATTTTAACGGACAATCATTTTCGACAGAAGACCTAAAAAAGGTAGAAGACAAAATGATGGAATTAGCCAAGCAAAGCAGCGTATACAACCGCCAGGAAGTAAGCAAGGCTGATGCCATTAGCTATTTTACCGAAAAAAGTGATGAGTACAAGTTAGAACTTTTGCAAGATTTAGCAGATGGTACCATTACTTTTTATACCCAAGGAAATTTTACCGATTTATGCCGTGGGCCACATATTCCAAACACTGGATTTATCAAGGCCTTGAAACTTACTTCGGTAGCTGGTGCATACTGGCGCGGAAACGAAAAAAATAAACAATTAACTCGTATTTACGGTATTACTTTCCCTAAAAAAGCAGAGTTAGATGCGCATTTGTTAATGCTTGAAGAAGCAAAAAAACGCGACCATAGAAAATTAGGAAAAGAATTAGAACTATTTACTTTTTCTGAAAAAGTAGGCATGGGTTTACCATTATGGTTGCCTAAAGGCGCTGCTTTGCGTGAGCGTTTGGTTCAATTTTTACAAAAAGCACAAGTAGCAGCTGGTTATTTACCAGTTATTACTCCGCATATTGGAAACAAAAATTTATACATTACATCTGGCCATTACGAAAAATATGGTGCTGATTCGTTTCAGCCAATAGCTACTCCGCGCGAAGGCGAAGAGTTTTTCTTAAAACCAATGAACTGTCCGCATCATTGCGAAATTTATAAAGCATCGCCAAAATCGTATAAAGATTTACCAGTGCGTTATGCAGAGTTTGGAACTGTTTACCGTTACGAACAAGCAGGCGAATTACATGGTTTAACCCGTGTACGTGGCTTTACTCAAGATGATGCGCATTTATTTTGCCGTCCTGATCAAGTAAAAGAAGAGTTTTGTAAAGTAATTGATTTGGTGCTTTATGTATTTAAAGCATTAGATTTCCAAGACTTTACTGCTCAAATTTCATTACGCGATCCTGAAAACAAAACCAAATACATTGGTTCTGACGAAAATTGGGCATTGGCCGAAAGTGCTATTATTGAATCGGCAGCCGAAAAAGGTTTAACCACTGTGGTTGAATTAGGCGAAGCTGCTTTTTACGGGCCTAAATTAGATTTTATGGTAAAAGATGCCATTGGTAGAAAATGGCAACTTGGAACCATTCAGGTAGATTATAATTTACCTGAGCGTTTTGAACTAGAATATACCGGAAGCGATAATTTAAAACACCGCCCAGTTATGATTCACCGTGCACCATTTGGTTCGTTGGAAAGATTTGTGGCTGTGTTAATTGAACATTGTGCTGGAAATTTCCCACTTTGGTTAACTCCTGAGCCATTTGCTTTGTTACCAATTAGTGAAAAGTATCATGACTATGCACAAAAAGTTTTGGATTTGCTAAAAATAAATGATATTCGCGGCTCATTTGACGACAGAAACGAAAAAATAGGAAAGAAAATTCGTGATGCCGAAACCAAAAAAACGCCATTTATGCTTATCATTGGTGAGCAAGAAATGGCTGAAGACAGCGTATCGGTGCGCAAGCACGGAGGCGAAGATTTGGGTAAAATGAAATTGGATGATTTTATAAATTATTTAAAAGAACAACTAACAATAAAAAAATAAAAAAGATTGGCATTACCACCTAAAAAAAAATCGGCATACGTTCCTGGCGGAAGAAGACTTCCAATGAAACCAGGTGAAGGAGAATTTAATATCAACATGCAAATTCGTGCTAAAGAAGTGCGTTTAATTGCTGAAGGTATTGAACCAGGCGTATATTCAATTCAGCGTGCATTAGAAATTGCAGATGAACAAGAATTAGATTTGGTTGAAATTTCGCCAAACGCAGAACCGCCTGTTTGTAAAGTAATTGATTACAAAAAGTTTTTGTTTGAACGCAGAAAGAAGGCTAAAGAAGCAAAAGCTAATCAAATAAAGCAGGATATTAAAGAAATACGCTTTGGACCCAACACTGACGACCATGATTTTGATTTTAAATTAAAACATGCAGAAGAGTTTTTAAAAGAAGGACATAAAGTGAAAGCTTATGTATTTTTTAAAGGCCGTTCTATTGTGTACAAAGAAAGAGGAGAGGTATTGTTATTACAATTTGCTCAAAAACTTTCTGATTGGGGTAAGGTAGATATGTTGCCAAAATTAGAAGGTAAAAAGATGAATTTAATAATGAGTCCTAAGCCTAAAAAATAGCATCGATAAATTGTAAAGTATAAAAAGAATCGGAGATTAAAATGCCAAAAGTAAAAACAAACAGTGCGGCTAAAAAGCGCTTCAAAACCACTCCAAGTGGTAAAATTAAAAGAGGCTCAGCTTATAAAAGTCACATTTTAACTAAAAAATCAACTAAACGCAAACGTAACTTGACCAAAGGTGGTTACATTAGCACTCCAGATATGGGGTTGATTAAAAATTTATTGGGAATAGGTAAGTAGTTGTCTGTTGTTGGTTGTCAGTTGCTAGGATTTGTTTTCTAACAATATAACAATCCAACCATTTAACAATATACCAACCCAACCTCGGTTTAAAAACAAGTATTAACCCGAACAAAAGCCCCAAAGAATCACACTTAACCGAAGTGATCGCTTAGGTTCAAAAAACTAAAATTAAATTATGCCACGTTCAGTCAATTCAGTAGCCTCAAGAAGGCGCAGAAAAAAACTCCTAAAGTTAGCCAAAGGTTACTGGGGAGCTAGAAAAAATGTATTAACAGTCGCCAAACATACTATAGACAAAGGTCTAAATTATGCTTACCGCGATAGAAAAACCAAAAAACGTAATTTCCGTGCACTTTGGATCGTGCGTATTAACGCAGGTGTTCGTCAATATGGTTTAAGCTACAGTCAATTTATTGGTTTAGCAGCTAAAAAAGGTTTAGGATTAAACCGTAAAGTATTAGCTGATTTAGCAATGAATCATCCTGATGCTTTCAAAGCTATTGTTGAAAAAGTAAAATAAATTTTTAACTAACAATACAATTTTTCGATATATAAAGCCCGCTAGCAATAGTGGGCTTTTTTATTTGGTGGTTTTTATACTTTTTTGCTGATGGGTTTTCAAAGTGTGGTTTAAATTATAATAAATTCATTTTTAAAAATAACAATAAAGCAATTACAATAGTTCCAAAAAATGAGAGTATTTGAAATTTAGAACATTTTTTTGTATAAAGATACATTTCTTTAATTCCCTCATCTTGAATATTGAGAAAATCCTTTTCTAATTCCTTATTGCCAAAAATACTAACATTTGTAACAGGAATGGAGTAAGTCTTCATGTCTCTTTCAATTCCTTTGTGTTTATTATATAATTCTATATTTACTTGCTTAACATAGGCTGCCAGCTTTTTGGTTGATGAAACATATATAATTGAAAATACAGGAAATCCTGACAACATAAAAAACACAGGAGCGTAGTTGTCAATCTCTTTATTTCCCAAAAATATCCATAAAATAGAAATGATAGTTATGGTTAAAAAGTAAATATTAAGTCTTTTCGATTTTTCTTTAATGGTCATATTGTTGCCTTTGCGAAAATGTCTAGCATTTTTATTTGTACAATTATATTCATTTGCTTTTTAAAATATCAAAAGGTGCGGAAAAACTTTGTCAAAGTTCTAAACTTTGACAAAGTTAAAGCTAATGGAAAGTTTTATTTCTAAAACAAGGAAGATGCTTACAGCATGACCACGTGCGGAATTAATAACGAATAACGAATAACGAATAACGAATAACGAATAACGAATAACGAATAACGAATAACGAATAACGAATAACGGTCAACGAATAACGAATAACGAACAACCATCAACTAAATCACGCAAGGCGTGAGACAACTAAATTTTACATTAACAACTCAAAAAATTAACTATAATTGTGTATTATTTACACATACATGTGGCAAGAACAAAAAATTAAAATAGCGGTAGATGCTATTGTGTTTGGATACTCCAATAATACTTTAAATGTACTTTTGGTAAAACAAAAGTTTGGTTTGTTAAAAGATACTTGGGTGTTGGTTGGTGGTTTTGTGCAAAATAACGAAGCCTTAAAAGATGCGGTAGCTCGCGAGTTAAAAGAGGAAGCTGGCATTGAAGTAAATTACCTAGAACAACTTTATACCTTTGGCGATGATATAAACCGCGATCCACGCGATAGAGTTATTTCGGTTGCGTATTTTGCGTTGGTTAACTCTACCGAGCTGCATTTAACAGCCGATACCGATGCTGACGATGCCCAATGGTTTCCTATTTATAACATTCCGAAATTGGGTTTTGACCATAACAAAATAATTGAAGTGGCTTTGGAACGTTTAAAAAATAAATTGTCGTATCAGCCTATTGGTTTCGATTTATTGCCCGAAGAATTTTTATTTTCGGAGTTAGAAAACTTGTATTGTACTTTATTAAACAAAGAAATTGATAGGCGTAATTTTAGAAAGAAATTTTTAAGTTACAATGTAATTGAAGAAACCAATAAAATGGGTGGCAAAGGCACCGGCCGACCAGCTAAACTGTTTAAATTTAACAAACAAAAATACCAATTATTAGAAAAAGAAGGCTTTCATTTTGATATAAAGTTTGCCTAATTAACACCACATTCCATGATTTTAAAACCATTTCCGTTTCAAATACAATTACGCGATTTTTTTAAAAAGCAATCCAAAACCTGGAACTGGTTTGCTACACCAACTGTAATGCACGAGCAGGCCGAGGCTTTTAAAACCGATTTGCTAAAAAACGTATACAGGATTGATGCCGCGGCTGAACCTCAAATTTACGAGGTGTTAAATAAAGCCAAAGATAAGTTAGGCATCATTATTCCTGTTACCATTTACCAATCGCAGGCTTACGATGGCAATAATGCTTCCATTGTTTTTTTCGATAATGAGGCGCACATTATTTTGTCGGGCAGTATTTTAAAATTATTGACCAATGATGAACTATTGGCGCTTTTGGCTCACGAACTGTCGCATGTTTTATTGTATAATACCGAAAACCGCGAGTTTGAAATTACCAATAATATCATTAACGCCATTGCAAACGACAACCACAGTGAGCTTTTTTACCACGAAACAGCTAGGCTTTACCAACTTTACACCGAACTGTATTGCGATTTAGGCGCTTTAAAAGTGTGCGGAGATTTACATACCGTAATTGGCACTTTGGTAAAACTACACACAGGTTTAGATAAAGTATCGGCCGAAAGTTATTTAAAACAAGCCGATGAAATTTTAGAAAGAACCGAAAAAGGTGCCAAAGGCGAAACGCATCCTGAAATTTTTATCAGGGCAAAATCGTTGCAAATGTTTCAAAACGAGCCAGCTACTTATTATGAAAAAATAGGTAAATTGGTAATTGGTAAAAATAATTTGCAGCAATTAAACCTGTTTTCTAAAACCGAAATATATAATTTTACCAAGCAGTTGGTCGATATTGTACTAAAACCAAAATGGACACAATCGGAGTATTGCATAGCTTTATACCGACAGTATTTTACTGATTTTAAAGTAAATAGTAATGTAATGATTACCCAAGAATTAAAAGACAGCATTGATAACAGCGAAGAAAACTTGAAAGATTATTTTGCTTATGTAATGCTTGATTTTGCGCTGTGCGATACTGATTTAAAAGAACCTTTTTTAGGCTTTATTTTAGATTTGGGTGAGCAATTAAATTTGGCCAATAACTTAAAAAATTGCATCAAAAAGGAACTGAAATTAACTGATAAACAGTTTAAAGACAGTAGCTTAAAATACGCAGCCGAATTGAATCAAATTTTAGAATCGGAACAAGAAAAAACCTATTAATTTTAACATGAGTATTTCAATTAAAAATTCGGCATTTTATCAATTTTTGACTCAAAATTTTGAAAAAGGAACTTTTTCGAATGATGAAGTAGTGGCGGTAATGATGCCATTGTTAAAAACCGTAGCGCAAATTCACGGCAATGGAAAAGTAGCTGGTTTGCATCAAATAAATGAAATTTTTATTGCCGAGGGCAAATTAAATATTACTGACAAACAGCACGCCATTTCCAATAATTTAAAGGCAGTTTTAAAACTTTTTCCTAATAAAAGCCATGCTTTTGAAATTACGGAAGAGTATATTCAAAAGGTAAATGTAGGCGAAACCATAAGCAATGAAACTGTAAATTCTAAAGTGGCTTCAGCTACAGAAAATGAAGAGGTTAAACCTGTTTATGAAGCTGATTATAGCTGCTTTGAATTGCGTTTAAACCACCATGATCCACTTACCGATATTTATATTTTGGGAATGCTCATGGCGAGTATTGCCTTGCATTTTGATTTTACCAATCAAGATGATTTGACCCAATTTGTGGAGCTGCGCAATAGCATGGTTTTTATCAACCCAACCATCAGTCCGGCCATTGCCAATATTATTTTGGGCATGACCGAGTTAGACAGAGGCAAGCGTTGGAAAGATTTAAACGAAATAATTGAAAAGCTTAAAAACTACCGCGATTACAATCCAGAAACGGAATACGATTTGGCGCATTTAGCCGAAAATAAAAAGCAAAACCGCAATCAATTTATTCATGAAAGGTTGCGTAACCGCTTGTTTGATAGCAGCCGTAGAAACCGCTTGTTGTATTACCAACCCAATTTAAAGTTTCTGAATTTAACCATTTCGTCAGTTCCGCAAGTGCTTAACTACCAAAATATTGATGAAAACAGCATTTTTTATTGGAACAAAGAAGTATCGCAAAAAATCATCAATGGCAATACCATTTCGCTCAATAAATATTTGCAAATTGAAGATAATCCTTACATCATTCCAACGCTTGATAAAATTAGGTTAGAGGCCAATAAAGACATCAACGAATATGGTTTTAGTCAATTAAAATTGGTGCTTTGTTACCTAAATTGGTACAATACCAAAGAGAGTGGAAACGAAAAAATAGTTTCTCCATTGCTTTTGGTATCGGTTAATTTGCTTAAAAAGAAAGGTTTAAAAGATCAATATACTTTGGAGTTTAACGATTCGGAAGTTGAAATAAATCCAGTTTTGAGCAATATGCTCAAGGATTTATACAATATTCGTTTGCCCGAAACCATTCAGCTTGCCGAAACTAAAATTGAGGATATTTATGAATTATTAAATCAGCAGATAATTGCCAATAACTCGGGCATTGTGCTTGATTATGTGAATAAACCAAAAATTAAATTGGTGCATTCGCAAGCCAAACAAACTTTGGCTCAATACAATAAGCGCAATAAAAAACGCCAAGCTGTAGCCGATTTAAGGAATGTACCATACTCGTATGACCAAACCGATTTTCAGCCTTATGGATTGGAATTGTTTAAAAATTATGTAAAGCTAAACGCCTCATCGTTAGAGTATTTAATCAATTCCGACATCAAACTGAGTCCACAACATTTCAACGAAAATAAAACCGTAGAACGCGAGTTTTATAATTTGGATGAAGGAAATGTAAATCCATTTAGGTGGGAATTTGATACTTGTAATTTGGTGCTTGGCAATTTTAATTATAAAAAAATGTCGTTGGTGCGCGATTACAATTTGGTAATTGACGAAAAAGTTGAAAATACTGTTTTTAAAAGTTTGTTCAATGCCCTTGGGCAAAAGGAATTTAAAAACCAACTGAATGCTGAAAATACATTTACCCAAACCTTTAATGTAGTAGCCAGCGACCCCACTCAAAACAAAGCTGTAAAATACTCAGAAGTGGGCGAAAGCTATATTATTCAAGGTCCTCCGGGAACTGGAAAATCGCAAACCATTGCCAATTTGGTAGCTAACTATGTGGCCAATGGAAAAAAAGTACTTTTTGTGTGCGAAAAACGTGCGGCTTTGGACGTTGTTTTTTATAGGTTGAAAAACCAGGGTTTAGACGATTTGTGCTGCTTAATTCACGATTCGCAAGCCGATAAAAAGGAGTTTATTCAAAACCTGAAACGTACTTTCAACGATTTTATGGCTTCAAAAAATCATTTTCAAGCCATTGAAAATACAAGGAATTTATTAGTAAAAAACATTGAAAATGAAATAGATAATATTGCCGATTTTCATGGATTTATGAATAACAATATTCCAAATTCAAGTATTACTGTTCAACAAATTTTTGATGTTTTAATTTCAGATCCGTATAAAGTTCAACTAGATAATTTACACATTTTAAACGATAAAGCAGGTTATGCTGATTGGCAACAATTTGAAAATGAATTGGCCAAATTGTATCAAATAAATAACGATACCAACCAATCTATTTACTTTAGCAACCATCCGTTTAGGTTTTTAAAAATTGATTTTTTTGCTGGTTTTAGCAATTTAGCCGATTTTAAAATGCAGTTGGAGCAAATGGTTTCAACCCTTGAAAATATTGGAGAAAAGCTTGATTTTATGCACTTGCCCAATAACCTCTCAGGGTTTGATTCTATATTTGAGTTTTTACGAAAAAGTGCTGCTGTTATTCCATTTTACGAAAAAGGAAAACAAGCATTATTGCTTGAAAATGGCGCGTTATTACAACAACTAGAAACCGAAATTGAAGAGTTATTAGATTTAAAAACCAAGCTCGAAAACCTGCAAAATGTATATCCGCATTGGCAAAATAAATTGGTAGAAACCGATGCTGTTAGCGCTTTGGAGGTAATTAGCAAAAGCGAAAATAATTTCTTTAACTTTTTAAATGGCAATTACCGTACTGTAAAAAAACAAGTTTTAGCAGCTTATAATATTAATAACCATGCCATAAAACCTAAGCTGAGCTTGGTTCTGCAAAATTTAATTGAGCAATATCAAACCGAAAAATTATATGCTGAAAAGAAACAAAACTTTGAACGTTTTTATCAGCTAGGAGAGTTGTTTGCTTTAAAACGCCACGTAGCTTTGTTAAAAGCAGATACTGAGCAAGGTGTGTATTTGTTTGTAAATGAATTGAATAGCAACGAGCGCAAAGAGTTGACAGATTTGTATGCACAAATGCAATCGGTGCAACAAGTGTTGCAAAATGTGTTGGATAATTACAAAACATTATCGTTAGGTCAGGTTGAAAATGTGTTGCACAACATCATTAATAAACAAGCTTATTTTCAGTTATATGTTTCTGTTTTTCAAGATTTAAAATTACTCAATCCTAGTGTTTTACAATTGATAAAAACCAAGGAAATTAGCTTGAATGAATTGCAAAATACCTTAGCCGAAAAATCGTTAGAAGTGTATTATGCGCAAAATTATGGACACAAAAAATTCAATATGGATGTATTGCATGCAAGCATTCAAAAGATTAAAAAAATGTATGCCGAATTACTCGAAACCAATGGAAAATACATTATTGCAAAGCAAAAAAACGATTTAAAACAACTGATCACAAAATCGGAAATGTCGGTGGCGGGCATGAGCGAGCAAGATAAAACCGATAAAAAAGCCATTGCCGAAGGCAGAAAAATATTAGAAAACGAGTTCAATAAAAATATCCGTTTTAAATCTATTCGTGAATTAGCCACGGCTGAATCAGGACAAATTATTCGTGAAATAAAACCAGTTTGGTTAATGAGTCCGCTGAGTGTTTCTGATACTTTGCCTATTAACCAAAATTATTTTGATGTAGTCATTTTCGATGAAGCTAGTCAGATAACTTTAGAGGAAGGTTTGCCGCCTATTTACCGCGCGCAACAAACCATTATAGTTGGCGATGAAATGCAAATGCCACCAAGTAACTTTTTTGGCAGTTCAGCTAATAATCAAGACGATTTATGGCAAACCGAAACAGATGATGAAGACGAATATTTTTCGTTAGATGCCGATAGTTTTTTATCGCAAGGTGCACGCAAATTTCCATCCATCATGTTAGGTTGGCATTACCGCAGTAAGCATGAAGCATTGATTGGTTTTTCAAATGCATCGTTTTACGATAATCAATTACTCACCATTCCTGATGTAAAAGACCATCAACAAATTGGCAATGAAATTATAGTAGAAAACACAGTGGATGCAGTTGAAAACACGGCTCATGTTCATCAAAAACCAATTTCGTATCATTATATAAAAAATGGTGTTTATGCGGCTCGTTCTAACCAATTGGAGGCAGCATACATAGCCGAAATGGTAAAGGCATTACTTTTTGAAGGAAGCGGAAATAGCATTGGTATTGTGGCATTTTCAATGGAACAACAAAACGAAATTGAAACAGCCATAGAAGCACTTTGTATAAAAGATAAAAAGTTTGAAAACCTGCTAGAAGAAGAATACAAGCGCATTGAAGACAATCAGTTTGTGGGCCTTTTTGTAAAAAACTTAGAAAATGTGCAAGGCGATGAGCGCGATATCATTATTATGAGTACTTGTTATGGTTATGATGGCAAAGGAAAAATGCTCATGAATTTTGGTCCGATTAATAAACGTGGTGGTGAAAAACGATTGAATGTAATTTTTTCGAGGGCAAAAAAAAGCATGTGTGTGGTAAGTTCTATTAAGTATTTTGATATAAAAAATGAATACAACGAAGGTGCAAACTATTTTAGAAAATACTTGCAATATGCAGAGCTGGTAAGCCTTGGGCATTTGGAAGCAGCCAATAATGTATTGAATGCCATTAACAATAAAAATAATTTTGAACTAAGTTCGGGAGTGGTTAATAATTTAAAAGCCGAAATAGAAAAGTTAGGATATTATGTAACCAAAAACATTGGGCAAAGTAAGTTTAAATGCAATTTGGCGGTTAAGAAAAATGAAGCTGACGAAACGTTTTTACTTGGAATTATTTTAGATGACGATAAGCATTATGCCAATAACGATATTTTGGAACAATACCTTTTAAAGCCCGAAATTTTAAAAAGCAATGGCTGGAATATTTGCCAAATTTATAGCAAAGATTGGATTGAAAATAAGGAACGCGTAGTTAAACTAATTCATGCGCAACTTAAAAACGAATCTTTTTTTGACGAAATAGAAGTGGAGGTAATAAAGGAAATTCAGGAGTTGGAGCAAAATGCGTTGGAACAAATTAATAGCCACAGCGAGCAACAAAACACCTTTGACCGATACATAAGCACAGCTAATGGCAGCCATAAATTTTGGGAAATTTGTACCGATGGAGCCAATATTATAGTGCAATATGGAAAAGTAGGCACCAAAGGCCAACGCATGATTAAAGCTTTTGGCAGCGAGGATGAAGCCAAATATGAAATGAACAAATTAATAGCTCAAAAAGTAGCAAAAGATTATGTGAAAGAGACTGAATAAGGAAACGCTATTTAAGTGTTCACTATAAGTACTTTTTGGTGATTTGGATAAGAAAAAGAATAAAATACATTTGTAATAAAGCCTGAAAGTTATAAGGGTTATCTCTCCAATTTGGATGGATCTACCTAATAAATAAGGGTTGTAAATAAGTTAGCAACAGGTTTTAGACGATAATGACACAGGAGTATAAACGAGAAATTTTTTTAAATCGAAAATTCGAGGCTAACACATTTTATGTTGGACAAGTCCGCCTTAACTCATCTGTTACTGACTTAGACCAAACCGAAATCGTTGACATATTTGTTGACCATAAAGGTTATGAAAATTTAAATTTCTCTAGCAGACTAGAATTATTGAAAACAAAATCTGGTTGGGTTCATTATGCAGTAGGTGCGTCATTTGAAATTGACAAAGGTGTGGTTAGACAAATAAAATTGTCGACAAAATATCTTCAAGACAACAAAACATCTATGAAGGACTTGCTAAGTATTTTTGGACAACCAGACGTTGAACTCGTAGACGACATTTGCTACTCAGCACTCGACTACAATATTGACGCATATGTTCTAGTTTACCGTCAAATACAGATTTACGCATTTGTTGACCCCAAGACAGAAATTTTAAAAGAACTGCATTTAGGGACACTTGACGAAAAAATATATGGATAGAAAAATAAAAATGTTGACTAACACATAAAAATTAAACGATTGAAAGAAGTGGATTGGGCTTGCGAAGAATATTGCGCGGGATAGCGTAGAGACGTAACATGTTACGTCTCCATAAAATAGACGTTG
This sequence comes from Bacteroidota bacterium, assembly GCA_027484685.1. GTDB lineage: Bacteria > Bacteroidota > Bacteroidia > UKL13-3 > UKL13-3 > JAAFJM01. The sequence goes on along the minus strand of JAIXSO010000042.1, from coordinate 2,243 downwards.
CAGTGCAACGTCTCTACGAAATTGTAAAAACTCGCTAGCGTTATGAGGGTTAATGTGTTTCATTAATTCTACTACTCAAAAAACGATTTTATTTGTTTTCTTTTCTTTTTCTTTTATCAGATTGTTTTAAAATATTTTTCTCGCGGAAATTGGTTGGGGTTACGCTAAAAGTTGTCACTATTCAATAAAATAATCTCAAAGAAAGTTTGTATATTGTTGTCTGAATAGTTAACTTTGTTAAGTGAAAGCTGTAAGACAAGTTGTAGCATATAAAAATTATTTTTTGGATTTCTATCAAAACCAAACAGAAGAAGTGCAACGAAAAATTGAATGGACTTTAAATCTATTACGGACAATTGACCGAGTTCCTAAAAAATATTTCGACCATTTGACAGGAACAGATGGACTTTTTGAAGTTCGAGTTGAATTTGGTGGAAACATTTTTAGAATTTTCGCTTTTTTCGATAAAGGAAATTTAGTGGTTTTAGGAAATGGCTTTCAAAAGAAATCTCAAAAAACACCAAAAATTGAAATTGAAAAGGCATTGAAAATAAAAGCAGAATATGAAAACGAAAGAAAATAATATCACAACCCTTGACGAGATCCTTGATAACAAATACGGAAAAAGAGGTGCGAAAAAAAGAGAGCAATGGGAACAGGAATTTGAAAGTTTCCAACTTGGTGTTTTGCTTGAAGAAGCAAGACATAAACTTGGTATGACTCAGGAAGAACTTGCAGAAAAGTGTGGAACGAATAAATCGTATATTTCACGTATTGAAAATAACACAAGCGACATTCGACTTTCTACCTTAATGAAAATTATTCAAATAGGTTTGGGTGGACACTTAAAACTAACCTTGAAACTCTGACAACAAAAAAGAAAGAACATTTAACATTTAAGAATTAAACGCTTGTAAAGAAGTGGAGCAGCCATTTGAAAAAGCTTGTGCGGAATAATTCAGAGACGTAACATGTTACGGCTCCATAAAAAAGACGTTGCAGTACAACGTCTCTACGGAATTGTAAAAACTCGCTAGCGTTATGAGGAGTAATGCCTTTCATTAATTTTACTACTCAAAAAAACAATTTTATTTGCTTTGTTTTTTATGCTTTTATCCGCATGTTTGAATACAGTTTGTGAATAGTCTCGATGTACTGAAATTCACTAACTGACGTTGACGGCAAAATCATGAAATACGAAATGCAAAAAAACGACTTAATACAAAAGTTTAGAATTAAGGAACAAATAAATACTTCTTTTGAAACCATTCTTAAAGAAAATACAGATGAGGATTTAGATATTGAAAACAAAAATGTGTCAATAAATCCTCGGAATATTGAATATTCAAAAACAGAATCAGGTTTTCATAGATTCCAAACTCAAATTTTAGACGAGAAAAATATTGTTATTGGATATTTTGCATTAATCATAACAAATACAAATGAAAGAATTGACGAATATTTCGTGGTAGAACGATATGAATAAGACAACAAAAATAATTAACTAAACTTATGCCCTTGTTGGCATTTTAGCGAAGCGACACCAACGAGAACAATAGCATAAACTCAATTTTATTTGTTTTTTTTTGCTTTTATCCGCATGTTTGAATACAGTTTGTCGATAGTCCATATGTATCGGGTTCATAGGCTGATGTTCTGCAATATTATAAAGCTAAAGAACCTTGAAGAATAAACAGAAAAAACTGTAAATTTGTAATTGAACGTTAAAACTGAAAATATGTTTAATACTATTGAAATAGACCGAAGTAACCTAACAATAATGGAGGTTAAATTTTCAGACCTTAAAACTTTAGAAGGCACTGCAAATGCTTTAGGCAGTAATATGTTTGAAGGATATAAACCAACACCAAAAGGAATTGAAATCATACGTGACTATGTGATAGGTAAAATTTCATTAAGTGAATTGGTGGTATTTGCTAAACAAAAATCGTATGTCTAATTCGTATAAATACATTGATCCTGATTACACATACACAGACCCCAATTCGGGATTATTGCGAAATTTACAAGATATTACAGACCCTGATGTATTGCTCTTTGTAGAGAGCGGTGTTGTAACAAAGCGACTTCAACAACTACATGAAAAACCTATAAACCTTAGTTTGGGATAAGAATATGTTGATATTTTTGTTTATAAAAATCTGTAAATCAATTAAATAGTAGCATTGAAATTGTTAAATTTGTAGTGCAAACAATAAACAAAACAAAAACAATGCTACGGG
>JAIXSO010000068.1 GCA_027484685.1 Bacteroidota bacterium | reverse complement strand
CGCCCCAAGCTGTTACTTGATGGTCGCTAAATTCAATGTTATCGATTGCACCCATATGGTGAAAATTTTTATCTTCTCAAAGTTCTGTATTTATTAATAATTATGGAAATTATTAAATGCTAATGCATAATTTGGGATAAATAAATTCCTTTTTGCAAAACACTTGTTTCTAAAACACCGCTTTTAAGCGATTCTTTGGTTAAACATAATTTCACTAACATGTTGTAAACCTTTATTGATACCGGCTCTGTTTTATTGGTATTCACCATCACATTTCCATTTATTAGATTAGAATAAACCCGCTGGTTTGGATTTGCAATGCAAATCAATTAATGAAGGATTTCCAATCCTTTTATTTTGTTATCTATACTAAACAATTAGTTTTGTCAAAATTGAAAATAAAAAATTTTTAACATTTAAACCATGCTAAAACAATTTGATTATAGGAAAATATTGTTATTTGTAATTCCAATTACCTTTTTCATTTTTTCACAAATTTGCAATAATTTCACAAAGAACACATTCACAACCAACCCTGATCCTCCTTATATTTATTTAATAAATGGGGCTAACATAGCGGGTGGTAATTTTGCAATTGGTCATTATGATAATCCAGGAACGCCTTTACACTTATTTACAGGATTTATAATATTTATATCTCATTTTTTTATTGATGACATGCCGGTAACAGAAAGTGTGTTAAACAACCCAGAAATATACTTAACTACAATTTCTGTTTTTTTTGCTGTTCTTATTTTATTTACAAGTCTCTTTTCAGGTATATTCATTTTTAAACATACAAATGACCTAAGTACATCGTTATTATTTCAAATACTACCAACACTTTCACATATTGGATGTTACTTTCTTTTTCAGGTACGCTTATGTCCAGAAACATTTATGATTATTTGTTTACCTCCATATTTTGCATTTCTATGGGTGATAGCAAATAAAGACGGCAATTTTATTAGTAAAAAAAAATTGATATTAACCTTTGCAATAGCAAATGCAATTTTGATAATGACTAAAGCCACATTACTACCATTGTTTTTTGTGCCATTTTTCTTTATTAAAGATTTAAAAAGTAATATATGGTATGTTTTCCTTTTTCTACTTTTTAGTTTTTTGGTTATTTTTCCAATTTGGCCCAATTTACTCGACATGTACCATTGGTTTGTTCAAATTGCAACTAAACCAGGACATTATGGAACTAATGAAGGTACTTTTACAATTGAAATATTTAAAGCAAACCTCACTAAGTTACTTGATACGGTTCCTTTATTTTCATGGGTTTTCCTATTATCTTTATTATTTCTTTTGATTTTATTAATAAAAAAATCTAAAAAAAGTATCCTGCTTCGTTTGCAAGCTGCATTTCTACTTATTTGTGCTCTTCAGCTTTTAATGGCCTCTAAACAATATGCAAATCATTACATACTTGCATCACACCTTTTAATAATTCCAATTGTTATTTCTGTCATCAAACAATTTTCGTTCCCTCTATTTAAAACTATTTATGTGGCATTTACTTGTGTTGTACTATTTTATTCAGGTATAAAAGTTAAAGCAGCTATGATTGAATATTGTAGCATTAATCAAGTTTTTGAATCCCAAAAAATTGCAAAAAAATATGCCAGCATTTCAAAAGTTATAACAACTGGCTATGAAGGTACCTGTTTTAATGAATCAGCTTTACGTTTTGGAGCATGCTATGGCGGACCAAATTTTTCAAAAAGCAAACTATTCCTTAAAAACAGATATCCCAATTTTTACTTTTATGATTTATTCTTGAATGTAAATTATGTTTCATCATGGGATGAAAAAGTTCTAACACAAAAATTGCTTTCAACCAATTCAAGTTTATTGTTTTATTTTATTGGTATGGATGAAAACAAAGAACGAGAAGCAATTGACAGATTAATTAAAGGTTACGAACCTTTTGTAACAAAATATGAATTAGTAGAAAATATTGAAGCAACAAGAGAACATTTTTATTTACTTGAAATTGATACAACTCTTGCCAAGTCAAATTATGCTTCTAAAATTGATTATAAGTTCGACTTTGAAGTAAAAGATAACCAAAATTTTTATACATCATCTAATGGGTTATTTAAAATTCAAGAAGGAAATAAGCAATCCTCTTTAAACTTTACATCTGGCTCAAAATCTATTGAAGTAGAAAATGGAATGTATTTTTTCAATTCGAAATTTAAAGTGAAGGCGGGAGATGAACTAACCATTTCAGCAAACTACCTATCTAAAATAAAACCACCAGGAATTTCTGTTTCAAACAAAAATTCAAATTTTGAAATGAATTCAGAAAGTATTTTTCAAAGTCTTAAAAATGGATGGAATAACGTTTCGCTAAATTGTATGATTCCAAATAACTTTAGTGATTCCATTTTAGACATCAGTCTCTATTATTTTGGTGAGGATAAATGTTATGTGGATGATTTGATAATCACTCACAAAAAAAATAATATTTCTGAAAACAGGGTAAATAATGTTATAGATAAATCAGTTTTACTTCATGTAAACGGAAAGAATGTTTCAATTGGAGATAAAGGAGATTTATCTTTAGTTTCACAACCCTCATCTTCTTACTTTAAAATAAAACGTAATGAAAATTTATATTCAATATTAGGAACTAATAACAAGTACATTACATCCGACAGAGTGAAAAACAATTTATTATTTTGCGATAGAGAAAATGCATGGGATTGGGAAAAATTTATTGTACACTTTGTTGATTCAAATTCATTTGTTCTTAAGTCGACAAATAAATTTTATGTAGAATTTAAAAATGGTTCTTTTATTGCATCTGCTAAAACAATGACCAATGCTTGTGTATTTCATAAAACCGAAGTTAAACGCTAATAAAGTTATTTATTATTTGCCTTTTTTAAACCATAACCTAATTGTAGCAATTGAATTTTTAAAAAAAGTTGCAAACTTTTTTGATTTATTCTCACAAGTGAAGCAATACTTAACACTTGCGAGAGCCGTGAAAACTTTACTAATTTAAAATCAATTTTTCGTAATAAACCAATCCTTCTTTGCTTTTTATTACCAATAAATAAATTCCTTTTTGTAAAACATTTGTTTCTAATACGCCACTTTTAAACGATTCTTCGGTTAAACATAATTTCCCTAACATGTTGTAAACCTTTATTGATACTGGCTCATTATTATTGGTATTAATCACTACATTTCCATTTGATGGATTAGGATAAACCACTATGTTTTCATTTGAAAACAAGTTTTCATCATTACCTGTAGTTGCATCTTTAGTAACTACTGACGATTTTAAAATCCAATTTTCAGGATCTAAAGCAATAGATACAATAGGATTAGAAAGGCTAAATTGATAATTGGTTTTTGCTTCACCTTGTTGCACATAAATGGTAGTATCGCCATTTGCAGTTTTAATAACAATTGGCAATAACAATTGGAACAAATTATTGGCAGACTGTAAGTTACTTTGATCTATTCTAATGTATAACTGATTGCCAACCTGATTCCACTTTAAAGCATAATTGGGATAACCCAAGCCATAAATCCATTGATTAAAAAAGTAATCATAATTTTTCCCTGACAAACTGTTTACCAAAAGCCTTAAGTCGTTGGTTGAGGCATTGCCATTGGCAAACTGAACTTGATAAGATTTACATACCTTAAAAAATAAACTATCGCCTAACAAATAATGTAAAACCCTAACTGCAGAGCCCCCTTTATTATAAGTTATTTCACTCGAAAAAATTCTTGTTACATCTGTAGTATCGGTAAAGAATACAGAACCATCAATCTTTTTAGCCGAATTATGCATACTTGTGAGAACTGTAAGTGTATTACTTGTAGATGTTAAATACTTAGCGGCTAAATATTCGGAATAAGTAGCAAACCCTTCATTTAGCCAAATATCTTTCCAAGTAGCACAAGTTACATTGTCGCCAAACCATTGATGAGCTAATTCGTGTGCTACAATTCCAAAATTAAATATACCCAAACTAGTCATGGTTTGGTGTTCCATTCCGCCAGAAAAAGGCGCCATTACGTGACCATATTTTTCTTTATAAAATGGGTACAAGCCATACAAATCTGAAAATAATTCAACCATAGATTTGGTGGCATTTATGCTTGTAACATTGTTTGAATAAGCCAATGGATTATTATAGATGTAATGTTGAATTAAGATACTATCGGCTAATTGTTTTGGCTTAGCATATTGAATATATTCAGTGTATTTACCAACTGTAACAGCCACTAAATAATAATCTATTTTATAACGAGTTTCCCAATTGAATTTGTGTTTGCCATTACCCATGGGAATAATGCTTTTTAGCAATCCATTTGAACCCACTTTATTAGAAGTATCGGTTGTAACAGAAACAAAAACTGAATCTATTTTATCTTGCAATGATTGTTTGCAAGGCCACCACTCATATGCACTATAAGGCTGACTTAAACTCCAAGTAATTTGATTGGAATAAGTTGGAGAAGCTTTATTGCTAAATCCGTTTCCAATAGCAGCACTGGCGCCACTTGGTGGAATACCATGGTAAAATATTTGTACCTGAACAAACTGATTATAAGTGTACACAGAATCCAATACCACCAAAGCAATATCACCTTGCCTTATAACCGTTAACTTTTGATTTTTAGAGCCTAAAACAGAATCAACAATTAGGTTTGCATGCAATTGAAACATAAAAGTATCAAGTGCTATAACTTTTGAAGAAGCTATCGTTTTAACGCTTCCAGCAATGGCAGTGGAGGTGCGTTCAACATTTAAATTCAAACCGTGAAAAACAACATCATATTTTTCCATAAAATCCATTTGTTCCTTGGTAGCATCGGATTTATTTAAGCTAATTATACTTGATTTTATTTTTGATTTAGCACATAAATGCTGCGCAATTATTTTATTGTTTTGGAAGGTAAAAAGTAAAATAATTACGAATAATATTGACTGTTTATTGATCATTTAAAAATTGAATTTGAATGCTGTTTAAATATACTTCATCAAATAAACACTAATTTATTTATAAATTTAAAATGCTGTGATTTATTACAAAATCATTACTCAGTATAGTTAACATAAATATTTTTATACTTTTTGATATTCGTTTCGTCCGATAGCTAGCAAACGAAATACTTTTTCTTAAGTAAACTACTTGGAGTCCAAACCATTTAAAACAAAAAAGCTCGTTTCATTTCTGAAACGAGCTTTAATTACAAAATTAGTAACTAATTATTTAGTTGCTACTACTCTAATTTTTACATTGAATTTATCATCAATAGCTTTATCGCCAATTCCTTCAAAGAAACTTTTCGAACCGTATTTAATGTCGTAAGCAGTTCTGTCTATGTCAAAGCTAGCATTTGCTACCACTTCGCCAGATTTTTTAATTACTACAAAAGCAGGGAATTTTACTTCTTTAGTAATACCTTTAATAGTTAAATCAGCTACTACATTGTAGTTATCAGCACCAGCTTTAGCACCTTTAATTGCTGAAGCAGATTTGATTTTTAAATTAGCAGTTTTAAAGTTATCAACTGCAAAAAAATCAGCCGACTTTAAGTGACCAATTAACTTTTCATTCCACTCACCTGTTAAATCGGTACAAGCAATAGAAGTCATATCAACATCAAAGCTTCCGCCAACTAATTTAGCGCCATTCAATTCAACAGTTCCGGTTGCAAATTTTACAGTACCCATGTGCTCGCCAGTTACTTTTTTAGCGTGCCAATTAAAAGTAGATTGCTCTGCATTTACTTTGTAAGATGTGTTTGCTGCTGGTTTAAATGCTACCGCAGCTAATGATAATGCTGCTACTGCAGCGATAATTAACTTTTTCATTTTTATTTTTATTTAGGTTGTTATTTAATTTATTGGTTTTTCTCTTAGTTTATTTAACAAATCATTGAGTATATCTGCCTCTTCATCTGTTAAATGAATATTTGATTCGTTAGAAGCAATTACCGCATCAAGTTCAAGTAAAACTTGTAAGCCTTGGGTAGTTATTGTTATTTCCATTTGACGCTTATCATTTGGACAAACTTTTCTATCTACAAAGTTTTTATCTTCTAACTTATCAATTAAACGAGATGCATTTGATTGAATATCCAACATTCTTTCTTGAATTAATCCTATTGACACAGGAGTACCATTTTGACCTCTTAAAATGCGCAACACATTATATTGCTGTAAGCTAAGCCCATAAGGTTTAAACAAACGTGTTTGTTCTAAATTCAAAAAACTGGCAGTAAAAACAACATTTAAATAAGCACGTTGGCGCTTGGTTTTAAATTCTTTTTGTTTCAGTTGCTCTTCTAATGTCATAATTAATTCGAGTGCAAATTATATGTATATACATATAATTTACAACTTAAATATTTCTAAATACTTTAAATACTTTATAATCAATTAAATAATTATTGAATTGTATATCTTAAACTAAATCCACCACTTGAAATAACAGTAGGATATTGGTTAGATGTTAGCGGATTAGTTTGACGTCTATCGTAAAAAATACGCAATTGTAGTTTGTCGTTTATTTGATATTCAACACTAGGTCGGAAACTATAGATGGTTTGACCAGAAACTGGTTCGTTTGATTCTCGGTCAAGATTTCGAATTTTAGTTACATTTTCTCTTATAGAAAAATCAACCCTAAAATTAATATCATTATCTAACACAATTTGACGAGATCTTCCTAAAGGAATTTTCATTTTTTTAGTTCTGTAACCTAAACCAAATGAAATTTCTTCGCCCAATTGCTCATTTAACTGACGATTGCCTAAAGATAAATTTAAAGTCCTATCTTTATTGTACCTAAACGAAGTAGTTAAATTATTTACCAATGTAACCTCAACTCCTATTAATGGAGCAAATCGTTCAGATATAGAAACATTTCTAATAATATATTTTGATTGAATATCGGTTTCGCCAGCTGCTGTATCCCTATCCACCGCTGTTGGTGTAAGGAAATTACTTACAATATAATTTGACGAATAACGATGGCTGAATGAAACATTACTAGCCCAACGTTTAATAAATTCTAATTTTGACAAACCGTTGTAATTAACCGACCAATTAGGTAACGGTAACTTGGGAAAAGGGCTTAAAGCTATTCCAGATGCGCTAGTACCACTGTAAGCCGATAGAAACGCAGGTATCAATACTTCTTGGCTATTTCTACTATAACCAACTACATACCCAAAACTATCGCGAGCTAAACCAGCCGTGCTGCCAAATTTTTCGGTGGCCAAACGTTCAGAAATTTCTTTTCTGTTTTGTTCAAATTGAGTAAAAACTTCTGAAATACCTTGGGCATTATCGCTACTAAAAGCAGTACTCCAAGTATTGTAACTGGTGCTGAACGTGCCTGATTCTTGCAATCCAAAATCTTTAAATGTACTATCCGCATCATTAAACCTAAAAATAGAAGTTGTATTGGTTTGATTTGCTCTTTCAACAGTTAATACAATCCTTAGGTCTTCAATTGGGTCAATAGTTATAGTTCCATTAATTTTCTCAGAAATGTTTTGAGCATAAATATTATTCATCCTAGAATCGTTGGCAAGCCAACCATTTTGAGCAGCATTGTATCTAAAACTAGGACTTTGATCGCCTAAAATAAAACCATAACCTGGAGCTGATAAATCGTTGTTTTGACCCAAATAATTAGGACGAGGTTTAAAGCCTGGTAACGTAGTTCCATCAGTTAAACTATATGAACCTGTTACATTTTTTACACCCATTAACATTTTAAAGAATGTTTTTGCAAAAGGGTTTAATTCCGCAGGTGCTTTCTCATCCTCCTCCTCAGGTCCTCCACCTTGTTTATCAGCTAGCTTCTTATCTTTTGGTTTTGGCGCTGCTTTAGGCTTAGGCTTACTTGCCATTGTAGGATTATTTATATCGCGCAAAAATTTAACTTTATTGTAAAGAGTTACAAAGCTTGCCCCCAGGTTAATTTGCTGTTGACGAGAGTTTTGGATGGTATTTCCTAAGCTATCGGCAGCAGGAGGCGCTTGTTTCCATTGATAGTTTACCGAATAGGTATAGTTAGATTGATTGATAAAATCTAAAAAAGGAATTTTATTGATGGGTACATTATAACTAGCACGAATATTTTGATCAAACTGAGTTAACCTTCCACCCTTCCATAAATTATTATAAATAGAATCGCGTTTGCTTGGCTGCGAATCGTCAATCCTACCATTTGGTTCATCAATCCTAGCATCGGCAATGGCATTATAATCTAAACGAATACTTTTGGTTAATTGCCAACCCAAATCGTAAGTTCTACGCATGGTAAACAATTTATCGTAAAAGGCTGGAATAAAAATATTACCACCACTTAAATCATTATTTCTATTTATAGTTTCACCATAACGTCTATCAACTTGAGCCCTAAAACCCCAATTTGAAGGTAAATAATTAAAATTAATGTCCTTTATTAAACTTAAATGTTTTGATTTAATTAGCTTAGAAAATGGCTCAAAAGGCTTATTAACAAAAGTGTAATTGTATGATAAAACAGTTTGATAAATTTGTAATAAATAACTTTGATACTGCTGATTACGCCTAAAAGTTTCGTTGAATGAATAGGTAGCAGAAAGGTTTTCAATATCCCAAGGGTAAGCTTTTTTACTACCAACTCTATTTTTTCGAACATTGGTAAAGTTAAATGCACGCTGCGAAGTATAGTCATCGGTAGCCCTTGAAATAAACGTTCGTCTCTCGGCATTTGTTGTTTGATCTAACTCTTTTTGGAGTTTAGTATCAGGATTTAATGGATTATAAAGTGGACGTATTATGGTATTACCATACGAGAAAAAGAAAGGTATTGATAAACCTGATTTTGCAGGGAAAAATTTTCCTAATTCAAAGTTAGTAGTTACATCATAACGGTAAGTATCGTCCATTGCACGTTGTTGCAATTTTTTATCAACTCCACCCCACCCGTTTGTAATTATACTTCCGGTTAATTGCACATTTCCAAAATCGGCTAACTTAGCTTGTAATCTTCCATTTGCTGCCCAACCTCCACGGGTATTAAATTCAGTCATACGTAATTCGTTAAACCAAACTTCACCACAAAGAGGCAATCCATTATCGGTAGTGCTACCGTTCTCTTTTTTAGGATTGCGAATACCCAACATAAAAACACGTGCTTGACTAAAATCGGGCATACCAACCACAGTAATTTTGGCTCCATTTTTTTCAACTGAGTAAGGCAAAGTAAAAGCCCAATTTTCGTTGTTTCGTGCAATTTTTGCATCTACTAAATCTTCTAAAGTAATAACCATTTCGTTTGCCCACACATTGGCAGCTTCTGAAGTTCCTGGAGTTGATAAATTTAAAGGAATTTCATATTCGTAATAGTTATTAATCATATCTGTACCAAAACGAATAAATGCACGCAAGTCACCATTTTTAGCTTGGTTACTTTCAGCATGTACAAACATACGTAATTTAGCATATTGGCGCATATCAACTGTGGCATTTTTAAATGCAGCTCTCGCATCACCATCTTTTAAATTACATACCAATAAAGATAATGATTGTTCATTTTGCCTAACTGATTGAGGTGAGCTAAAATCAATCTGACGATCAATACCTGGAGGAGTTGTATAAGCTACCGGTGTTCTATTGCTATTTTTCTCAATATTAACAGTTGAAACTACAAATTGAGTATTATCTGTTGGGTCAACCGGTTTATGTTCACCACCTGTTTCTAAATTCCCAATGTATTTTCTCCAATCAGCTCTTACTAATTGCAAGTAACCAAAACGTAAAACGGTACTATCTTTAAAACCTCTCAAGAACATACGCATAAAACGTATAGATTTAAAGTCAGTAATATCACCAACCTGTTTTTGAAACTCACGTACTGGAATTTTTAATTGGTACCAAGTTTCTTCACGTTCATCTAAATTGGCAAATTTCACTACACTACGTACACTGTCGGTTACATAATTTCGGCCAATTACAAACTTATCTTTGGCAATATCAATTTTATATTGGAAGTAAGCTTCAATATCGTTAGTAGTAAAATCTTTATTTATATCTTCCACATCGGGCTGATTAGTAGCTGCGGTTGGATAAGCGCTTTCCCTTCCTTGACCAATAGTTGGTGAATTTCCTTGAGTTTGGTTAAAATCTTTATAACGTTCCAAAACACCTAATTGAACACCATCAAAATCGCCACCTAAAAAGTAATGGTAGTTATCGCCTGAAGGATCTTCTGATGCTTTTGAATAAGCCGTGGATGTAGGACCAAATTTAGTGGCAATTTGCATTAAATAAACTGAATCAAAAAACTGTCTTTCTGTAACATCATCTAAACCGTCTAATCCAACATCTTGTAACAATCTTCTTCCTGGGTCGGCATCAAAAGCATAGTTAATAACAGGATTTCGAGGCACGCGACCCCATACAGTATTATCAGTAGCTTTAGCAATTGACAAACTATCACCTTCCTTTGCTAAACCATTTTCTGCGGCTCGTCTGTTGTCTCGTAAAATATCCTCACTTACATTTCCTAAGTTAATATATAATTGACCTTGATCGTTACTTAATGGATTATCTTCATATGGATTTTGCATCCATATTTCAATATAATCAATGTTTGATTGTTCAAAATCGTTTTGATCAATTCTACGCATAATACCTCCCCAATTGGTTTGAGGATTTGCTAATCTTCCATCGTTTAATAAGTCTTTGGTATTATAGTTATAAGGACCACGTTCGTTAGGATAAAAAGCCAAATCGAATGTAGGTAACGTATTAGGTAAGCCTGGTTGAATTTGTTTTCCTTTAAAAATATCGTTAACCAAAACTTGGCGCACATTATGTTTTGAAATAACTGCAGGATTATCTTTAATATGCTGTGGCATAAACGGATCGTTGGTATTATGAAAACTAGTAGAAATCATATACCAAGCTAGTTTAGCACGTTTGGTTCCTGTTTGTAAGGTATTAAACAAATTTCCTTCAGGAAATAAATCTGGTTGCCCCTGAGGGGTACTTGCTAAAAACCAATTGTTTTGGGTTTTTAAATCAAATGGAATTTCAGAGTTTTCAAAATTATCGATGTATCCTGTTCCACCTTGACTTAACGCACTGTTTATTCCGGGAATTAAATGAGCATATTCGCCATTAAATGCAACTGAAGATGGCGCTTTGGTAGAAATAAATGGTAATTTATCTACCATTTTGGTTAAAAACCTCGAATCGCGTTTATACGAACCATCAATACCAACTACCAAATTAGAAATTGGTTCTTCACCAACATTTACAATTCGTGTAAGTGGTTTTTCGTTCATATAAATTAAGGTAGAACCCAATAAAAAATCTTTATGAACCTTATAATCTAACCTTGTGCCAACCAAAGTGCGTTGTTGTACATTAAACAAACTATTTCCCTCGCTTGATACTTTAATTGATGCACCCGAGTTTAACAAAGCCGTATTTACAATTCTTACTCTACCTAAACTGTAATCAACTGTATAATCAACATTTTCGGTTAAAGGTGCACCATTTGCTGTAACCCTTACAGATCCAGGCTGCAAATTGGTAGAACCAACTGAAATTTCATTATTTGATTGTCCTTGATATGAACCACGTAAAAAGAATTTGTCGAATTGAGGTAATTGTATAGCTGCAAATTTAGTACTATCGTACAATGCTGAATAACAATAATAATCGGCCAAAGTAGGATTATTAACAAATTTACCTCTTAAAAATTTTCCAAATGGCTCAACAGAAGGTAAAATAATTCTACCTGTTTGCGACAGCACCGTAACTCCCTCTATATAATCAAAAACACCATCTTGAACCCGCTCTTGCTGCAAATTCATTTTATCTAAATTAAACACGTTAAGCAAAGCTTGATCATTTATTAACGGTTCATTTTTTACTGGTAAATAATTTAAATCTGCTCCCGAAGGGTCGTCAGCATAAACAATATTTAATCTAAAATTATTAGGTTGTATACCAAAAGAGCCTAATGAGTAAACATTTTTCATCATTAACTTCCAAGTTGGCAAATCTGGACGTTGCGATGGGCCTTTTAACATTTTTAAGAATAACACATTTGGCGTAACAGGATTAGGAGCCTTATCAGCACTAAACTCACCCACTTGAAAATCAATTCCACCAATATTACCCGAAAAGGCCACCATCAACACGTCATCGTTATTCAATGATTGGTTTAACGAAATAAAACCTAAACGTGGGTTATAGGTATATTCACTTGGGCTTAATTGGCGGGCTTGGCCTACCAACATATATTGACTTAATGGTTTTAAACCTGTTACCGATTCATCGCCATAAATTTGGTTTAAAACACTTTTTGATTCACCTAAATTTTTTGCAGCGGTAGGATTTGTGATTGGCCCTGTAGTAGTAGCTAAATTTCCTCTACCACGTAAATAACCCCAAATACCATTAACTTGATTTCCTAAAGCAGTGTCAAGTGGATTTGAGTTTACCGTCCAATATTTATTGATTCGTTGACTTGCCTCGCCTAAATCGGCCAAACCTAATACATCGCGGGTGTTATCAAAGGCATTGGTTCTGTTGGTAACCCAAACTTCTAACCTTGTAATATTTACTCTGCTATTAATAATGGGTAAATTACTCACTGCATTATCAAAGTTTTCGTAAAAATATTGCGCCAAGAAAAAGTGGCGGTTCATATCGTAATTACTTGATTGAATATCGAACTTAGTGTTGGTAGCACCACCTTGTAATTCCGTTTCAGTACTTCTTCCTCGTTGTTGCGAAACAACTGCGGTAGCTGTTAATCGGCCAAACTGCATAGTAGTTTTTACCCCAAACAAACTTTGACTACCTTGAATTAATGATGAATTTAAAGGTAAAGCAACGTTTCCTAACTCAATTTTTTTTATGATATCATCTTCTTTACCAGCATAATCCAATTTCATTTGGTTTTCAAACTCAAATGTGGCTTCGGTATCGTAATTCATGTTAATTTTTACTTTTTCACCAACCGAACCCGAAACGTTTAACTGAATTTTTTGTTGAAAATCGAACTGAGAAGTACTTTGCTGACGCAATGAAAAAGCAGGATTGCGCACTTCATTACCTCTGTAAGAAAAGATTAATTCAGCATTTCCTCTTGGTCTAATATCAATAACTGAACTTCCAAATATTTTATCAAAAATCTTATTCGGAACCATTATTGGTGGTATTAAGCCACTTCCTTTTGTAAAATTATTGGCTTGACTACGCTGACTAAAATATTGCTTGTTGGCTTTTTTATTTTCGTTAGCCAATCTTTCTTTAAAAGTTTCGCTTGCAGGTAATTTAGTATTGTAATTACCTACTTTGGAACTGTAATTATATTGATTTTTTTCTTTGTCTAGCTCGTACTTGGTTTTTATGTTTGGTGGATCATTTAAATCAAATGGATTTTTTGAACCATTGGTTTCCCAAGGTTTTTTATCTTTTATAGGAAAAGGCATTTTAACCTTTTTGGTAGTATCGGCTTTATTGGTACTATCGGGCGGAGTAAGCACAAAATCCTTACGTATACGATTAACACGAACTCGCGTACCACGAACACTGGCGGTAGAAACCAACCCAAAAACCATGCTGCCTAAAATGGCAAATAGGCTTATATGAGAAATAGAAATTTTAGGTATTTTACTTAACACTGTAAAGTTTTTCCATTGGCTTTTATTGATGTGTTTTTATTTAAATGTTATAAATCGAGTATGCGAACAATAATACTATAATTGTTTCAATGATTGTTTTACTAATTGTTCAACCGTATATTCAGGGTTAGCTTGACGAATTTTAACCAATACTTTTTCGGCTTCGGCTTTGGCAAAACCCAAAGTTACCAATGCCGATAAAGCTTGTTCTACCATACCACTTCTAACCCCACTGGTGGTGTTTTGAGGGTCAGAAAGGTTAATTAATTTAACTTTATCTTGTAAATCAATTACCAAACGTTGAGCGGTTTTAGGCCCAATTCCTTTTATTGATTTTAGTAAAGTCCAATTACCTGAACCAATTGCATGTTTAATTTCGGTTGGTTTTAACGATGATAAAATCATGCGTGCTGTGTTGGTTCCAACTCCTGTTACCGAAATTAATTGCAAAAACAATTGCCTTTCTTCTTCTTCGGCAAAGCCATATAAAATGTGTGCATCTTCCTTAATACTTAAATGTGTTAAAAGTTTCACTTCATTTAAAGTACTAATTTGCTCAAAAGTATTTAATGAAATTTGTATTCCATATCCTACTCCATTGCAATCTATAACTATGTATGCTGGCGTTTTTTCGCTTATTTTACCTTGAATATGTGCTATCACTAAATTTCTTTTTCAATAAGGGTGCTAAAATATAAAATGTTTTTAATTTTGCTTAGTAAATAATATAATATATGTATCTAATTATCAAACATTTCATTCTTATTACATTTTTTATGCTTTGTTTTAAATTATCAACAGCCCAAAAGCAAACGCAAAAAGTAAAAGAATATTATGAAAATGGTGTCATAAAAATGAAAGGTAAGCTAAAAAATGACAAAAAAAATGGCTTCTGGTTTTTTTATGCCAATGATGGTAAATTAGTGTTAAAAGAAGTGTGGCGAAAAGGTGTGTTAAAATACTCCACCCGATTTAATGAGCAACAAAAAGCATTCGAAATAGTATTTCCTGATGGAAGCACCCGAAAATTAAGAACGTGTGGCTGCTAAGTTTTTATTTACTTACAATATTATTAAACAACTCAGAAACATTTAAGAGCGAATTGCTTTCTAATTCTTCCATTTGTTGTTCCAATTTTTCTTCCTCAGTTTCGGGTTCCACTATATAATGATGCAATTTCCACATACCAGCATTGTACTCTAATGCTGTTAAATTCTCCACCCAATCACCACTGTTTAAATATGTTACCGTTCCCAAATCGGTAGTTACAGTTTTAATACTTGGCTGATGAATATGACCACAAACTACATAATCGTATTTTTTTTGCAATGCCAACTGAATGGTAGTTTCTTCAAAATCGTCAATAAATTTAATAGCACTTTTTACTCCTTGTTTTACTTTTTTTGAAAATGAAAGTCGTCCGCGACCTAATATTTTTTCAGAAACAAAATTAACCATGCTGTTTAAAACAATTAATAAATCGTAACCTACTCCACCAAGTTTAGCTAACCATTTGCTGTGTTTCATACTAATATCAAATACATCGCCATGAAAAAACCAAGCTTTTTTACCGTCAAGTTCTAAAACCAACTTATTTAAAACCTGCAAATTACCTAAGTTAAAATCAGTAAATCTACGCAACATTTCATCATGATTGCCTGTTAAATAGTAAATTTTTGTGCCGTTACTTAACATTTTAAAAATACGTTGAACCACTTTCATGTGGCTTTGAGGCCAATAATGTTTACTAAATTGCCAAATATCGATTATATCGCCATTTAATACTAAAATTTCGGGGTCAATTGACTTTAGATATTTGTTTACAGCTTTGGCTTGGCAGCCATAAGTTCCGAGATGAATATCGGAAATAACAGCTAGTTTAATTTTACGTTTACTCATGGTAAAAAGTTTTACAAACTTCCGCTATTTTCATGGTTTCAAAATAATGTAATTGTTAAGTAATTAATTACTTAACATTATGTTTAACATTACTTAAAACAGGCCTATTTATTTCAATAAAACAATTATATTTGAGCATGATTTTTAAGCATTTAAAAACCTACAAATATGCCTATTTATGGGCATTTATAGTTACCTGTTTATGTGGCACTAATGGTAATAATTTACCTCATTTCGAGTTTTCTAGTTTAATTAGAATTGATAAAATAGTTCACTTTATTTTGTTTGGAACAGAAACTTATTTAATTGCTATTGCAACCAGAAAAAACAACATAACTGCAACCAATTTTCAAATCATATTTCCTGCATTTTTAATAGGCACCGCGTTTGGAATAATTATAGAAATATTGCAAGCCACTGTTTTCCCAAACCGCTCTTTCGATTATTTAGATATGGTAGCAAATACCATTGGTTGTTTAATAGCTTGGCTAATTTTAAATTATAAATTTAAAAAATAGTTTTATTACTTCTATAAGCAATAAAACTATCTATTATTTACAGTTTCTCTAATTCTAAAATTGCTTTTTGAATGGTTCTATCTTTTTGGCTATTTACTTTAAAATAACCACCATCGCGCCATATTTGTCGAGCAATTAATGCTTTCAACTGTTGTTTAATAAATGTTTCAGAACGAGCTAATTCTAATGCAGTTGGTTTGGCTATTTTTTCGGCTTCGGCCAAGGTTATTAACTGTTGTATCAAATCATTTCCCACCTCGAATTTTGTAATAAATTGCTCTAACGAGGCATAACTTTTTAATTTAGTTCTATTAGCATCCACGTACTGGTAACTAGCTTTGTTTAACAAACCTGCTGCAGCTATATGTGTTAAAAATTTAGAGTTAAACGAAGTATCAATTATTACCTTGAAATCGGGCGAAATACCGCCACCACTATAAACCACACGATTTTTTATTTTAGTAAAATATTTGGTGGTATCGTTTATAATTATTTTTTCTTCATCTTCTAGCTCACCATTTTCAAAGCGGTTTAATAAATCCTCTTCATATTTATCGTAACCTTCGCTGTATTTTTTTTGTATGCAACGTCCGCTTGGTGTATAATACCTCGCTATGGTTAATCTTATGGCACTTCCATCGCTTAATTCAAAAGGTTCTTGTACCAATCCTTTTCCAAAACTTCTGCGGCCAACCACTAAACCTCTATCCCAATCTTGAATAGCTCCACTCACAATTTCGCTAGCACTTGCCGAACCTTCATCAATTAATACAGCCAATTTTCCTTCTTCAAAAATGCCTGATTTTTCCGTTTTATAACTTTGGCGAGGTTTTGCCCTACCTTCGGTATACACTATCATTTTGCCATCATCTAAAAGTTCATCCACAATATCGGTTGCAGCTTTTAAATATCCACCCGGATTGCCTCTTAAATCAAGCACCAAGCTTTGCATGTTTTGCTTTTTAAGTTTGTTAATGGCCTCTATAAATTCCTCGTGAGTAGTGGCTCCAAATCGGCTAATTTTAATATAACCCGTTTTATTATCTAACATAAAACTTGCATCTACACTGTAAATAGGAATGGTATTTCTGGTAATATTGTATTCAATTTTTTGTTTGGTAGATGGCCTAAAAATAGTCACCAACACATTGCTTCCTTTTTTGCCTCTTAACGATTTTACAACTTGGTCGTTGGTAATTTTTACACCTGCCAAATTAGTAGTATCTGCTTTTATAATTCTATCACCACTTTGTATTCCTAAATCGGCTGAAGGGCCACCACTAATAGCAGAAACCACCATAATGGTATCGTTCACAATATTAAACTCAACGCCAATTCCTTCAAAATTGCCATCTAAAGGTTCGTTAGCTGCTTGCAAATCTTTAGCAGGAATATAAACAGAGTGAGGGTCAAGTTTATTTAACAAATCATTAAATGCCTGCGACTCTATATCTTCCATATTCACAGTGTCCACATACTCGCTTTGAATAATACCCATCAACTCGTTAAACTTATTTTGCGCACCTATAAATCTAGTAGCACTTGTTGGCCGTAAAATAATGCCAATACCAATACCTAGTACTATAAAAATTGAATATATAAAGGGTTGCCATTTATGCGAACTGTTATTCATGTAATAATTTTATTTAATTTGCTGCGCAAATATAGAAAGCATTTTTGCCTTTTAAAGTTTTAATTTTTTAAATAATGACAAATAAAACCACCAGAACTACCGAACAAAGTTCGTTATACAATAACTTAGAAAAAATGAGCACCGATGAGCTGCTAAAAAGTATAAACGAACAAGATCAAACAGTTCCGTTGTCCATAAAAAAAGTATTACCCAAAATAAAAAAAGTGGTAAACGAGGCATACAAGGAAATGAAAAATGGTGGCAGGTTATTTTACCTTGGTGCAGGCACTAGCGGCAGATTGGGTATAGTAGATGCTAGTGAGTGTCCTCCAACATTTGGTGTTCCTCATGGATTGGTGGTAGGAATTATGGCAGGTGGAGACCAGGCTATCAGAAAAGCGGTAGAATTTGCTGAAGACGACACCAAACAAGGTTGGAAAGATTTAACAGAATATAATATTACCAAAAACGATTTCATAATTGGTATTGCAGCAAGTGGTTCTACTCCTTATGTGTTAGGCGCATTGCAAAAAGCCAATAAAAATGGAAACAAAACGGCTTGTATAGTTTGCAATAAAGGAAGCGTAATAGCACAAGAAGCGCAATTTCCAATAGAAGTAGTAGTTGGACCAGAATTTGTAACAGGAAGCACGCGTATGAAAGCTGGTACTGCTCAAAAACTTGTTTTGAACATGATTAGCACCAGCTTAATGATAAAACTAGGGCGCATAAAAGGCAACAAAATGGTGGATATGCAATTAAGTAATAATAAGCTTATTGACCGTGGTACCAAAATGATTATGGACGAACTAAAAATTAGTGAAACCAAAGCCAAACAATTGCTAAAAACCCACGGAAATGTAAGAAATGCGATAAACAACTATAAAAGATAATTGAAGCTATTTTAATAATAGATACTCAAACTTGGGTGTACCTTTTATGCCATTATTGTTAAAATCTAAGAAACGTAATTTATATGTTTCGTGCGAACGGTAATCTCTGATGATATAATTAACCTTAGTTCGCGCCACATACTGACCGGTCGTAAAATTATACACTTTCCAATCGTAACCCATTACATCGCGCATGTTTGAATAATGCAAGTTATTTTGAGCAAACGAAGGTGTTATATTTTCAAAGCTAATTGTACTATCAATAGCTACAGCATTTTTTGTAGTATTAATAAAAATACCTCTCACCACATATTTTACTATTGGGTTATTTTCATAAAACACATAACGGTACTTTAAAAAACAAAAGTCCCAATCTTCTTTTTTAGGCTCAAAATTAATATAAGTGGTTGGTGTGGTAAAACTATAGTATACATTTTGTTTGGTGTAATCTTTTGCCAAAATAACACTTGTTACAGCATAAGGATTATCAAGTGTAGCATATTCAAATTTATAATTATTTGCGTTCACATCAGTAAACTTAATTTGAAAATACCTGTCTGTTTTATAATAACCACCTCTATCTAAAATAAATATTTTATCTTCATCAAGCCAACGGTTAATAGCTAACGAGTCGTAACAACCACAAGGCGAATCCCATTTATAATTAAAAGTATCGGGTTTTGAACTTTTAATAAATTTACGTGAATTAACCTTGGCAGCATACATGTCCATTCCACCATTAATGGTAATATTATAGCCAAATGGCGAAGCTTCAAAGGCTAAATCCCAACTATTGATATTAACCAAAGTAACTTGGCTATCTTTTAAGTTAAAAAATGCTTGCTTCTCAAAGTCTTTGCCTAAACTATCAATAACAATAAATGATGTATTGCCACGCGCAGGAAGTTTTATTGTAGGTTCATCCTTCTCGCATGAAGCAATTACAAAAGTTATTGCTAAAAGAAAATATGCTAGTTTGTTAATATTCACGTTTAATTTTTTATTATTTAGTTAACTATAATTTCTTTATCACTTTTGTGTGATGTAACGAAATCGAGGTTAAATTTAAGCGATATAAAATAAGTTCTTCCCATGGCTATTAAAGCACTGTTACTATTTGATGCATGAGGACCGCTAATTAAATTAGCATTCACATTAATAGTATTCAGCACATTTTTTGAGCCTAAGGTTATATTCACTTTACGTTTTATAAAATATTTATTTACTGTAATGTCTAATAAATCAAATTGGTTGATACTACCAAGTACAATATTGTTATCATTTAAATTGTATTGGTAATATTGCATAGCCCCATTAAACTTATAAAACACACTAATAGTAGCTTCTGCTTTGGTAAAAGTGTAGCTGCTATTTACTCTAAATTCATTGGTATAAAAATAAGTATTTGAATTGGATTGTGCCAAAATAGAATTTTGACGGGCACTAAATGCATAACCTAACTGTAAAGTTACTGTATTGCTAACCACTCCAGTATTAAAATTAAAACCAACATTTTCAAAATTGGCAATATTATTATATTGGGCAGATATGGCGGTAGTATTTAACCTAACCAAATCAATCATGTTAGAAATATTGTTATAAAACAACATAGGTTCAATGGTTAAATTATAGTTTTTGTAAATTTTACTAGAGCGAGTAAATACCAATTGAAGATTATGACCGGTTTCAGCCTTTAAATTTTCATTTCCTAAAACATTATGCTGTGGGTCCACAAAAGCTAAATGCAATTCCTTTAACGATGGAGCCCTAAAACCTCGCGCATACGATGCTCTAGCCGACCAATTGGTATTAAAATCGTACTTAATATTTAACGATGGAATTATTGGTGCAGCAAATTGTGTGTTATAAATAATACGTGCTGCAGGCCTCACCACTAATTGTTTATTTACCTTTATTTCAGCTCCACCAAATAAACCATAATCGCCAATTGAGGCATACCCATTACTAATTTTTGAACCCGTTACTTCATCAATATTTATTTCGTAACCAATTTGATAACTCCATTTTTTATTTGCCCCACCGCGGTTTGTTAATATACCACGACTCATGTATAAGTTAAAATTATTGGTGTCTTGCATTTCCGCATCCTCAACTAATTTTTCTATTCTATTAAAAAGGTCGTTTGTAATTGACCTTCTAATTCTTCTATAACTTTGGTAAGTAGCTACTATATTTAAATTCCAATTATTATTGAATTTTTTATCAAAAAATAAACTACTTCCTAATCTTCTTGTATAATAATATTCATCTAAAGCAGTAGCTTCAAACGAGTTAATATTTGGCTCGCCTTTATTTGAAACTTTTTCATCAAAAAAACTATTGTTTAAACGAATAGTTCCATTTTTTATAAAATACGATAAGTTTAAATCCGCCAAATATTGTGTTCTTGGTTTCCAAGTTTTAAAGCGTAATGAATTTTCATTATTAAACCCTTCGAAAAAGTTACGTTGAAAATTGGTTTGGATACCAAATTTTTTAAATCCAGTAGATGCCTGCAAATCAAAATTATACTGACCAATTGACTCTGCATAGCTGCCTGCACTAAGGCGTGTATGGTTTTTTACAGTTTTTTTGGTAATGATATTAATAACTCCACCCATAGCATCTGAACCATAATTAACACCCATCGGCCCTTCCACCATTTCTATTCGCTCTACACTCGATAAGTTAATTTGTGTCAAATCAATATTTCCTCCTTCACGGCCAATTACTGGCACTCCATCTATCATTATCTTAATATTTTGACCAGAAATACCTTGTAAGCTTATGCTATTGCCAAGCATTGGGTCATAATTAATTCTTACATTTAATTCGTTTGCCAAAAGCGATGGCAAATTATAAGCGCCCTGTAAGTTAATGCGCTTAATATCAATTACTTTTACCTTTAGTACTGAGTTTTTTTGT
Organism: Bacteroidota bacterium; assembly: GCA_027484685.1. Taxonomy (GTDB): domain Bacteria; phylum Bacteroidota; class Bacteroidia; order UKL13-3; family UKL13-3; genus JAAFJM01. The sequence continues at coordinate 56,875 of JAIXSO010000068.1, read as the reverse complement.
GTACACTCTCCTATTTGTCCAGTAATAATTATTTCGTTTAAACCTTTACTTTTAGTAGTATCTTGGTTTTGAGCATTTAAATTAAAAACACCACCAACCATAAACATGGTAAAAATTGCCATGTTTATGGTTTTAAATAATATGTTGGTGATGTTTTTCAATGTTTTACTTTAAAATAAAATTATTGTTTAATAAATTTAACTGTTTCGCTTCCATTATTGGTAGCAATAGTTAATAAGTACATACCCATTGGTAAGCCACTTACATCCACTTTATCATTAGCAGTAATTTCAGTGCTAATTAAAGCTTTACCACTTAAATTACTAATCGTTACTTGTGCTTGTTTTACATTTGAATTTAAAAATACGAAAATATTTTCGCTAGCAGGATTTGGATATACACTCACTTCCAATTTATTTTTAACAGCTTCGTTTACACTTAAACCAGCGTAATCAGTTTTATTAAATACAATGCTTTGTCTGTCTTGCCCTGCATAGTAGCTTGTAAATTTAATTTTGTTAATTTTATTAGCAACACGTGTAAAATAAACCAATGAATCCTTTACTGGCCAAGCACCTGGAGCTGTAGTAATTACTTTCCAATCCCAATCAATTGTTCTAATTTTTGAAACAAATTGTAACGTATCATACCTAAAGCTGTTTGCACTATCACCTTGCACTTTGTAAGCCATTGTATTATTATTTTGTAATACACCCATTACTGGATACATAATTGTAGTTGGGCCTAAAGTTACCAATGATTTGTAACGGGTAAATAATAAATTCCAATCTTTTGCAGGAATTGGCTCTCTGTCAATTACTGTATTGGTATTCATGTTGTAATAAGCAAATAATTTACCTGCAAAATCTTTTTTCTTAATGGTTACGGTATTGCTATCAGTTCCATCTAACTTACTAATGGTAAATACCCACATTGAATCGTAAGCAATTTTTTGAATAGATACTTTTCTAAAGTTATTTGAAGGAGCACCAGGATTAGCGCCATCAATTGCAATTAAAAAAACTTTTGAACCTGTTACATCACGCGAAGTCATATCGTAAGTTCCCCAACCGTAGTCAAATGGATTTGTAAGATTTCTGTTTTTGTTAAATGCTCCAATATCCCAAGTAGAATCACTGTTAAAAGTAGTTGGCCAAGTTTTCCACCCTGTAGTATCAAAAGTGCTCCAATTAGCAAATGATTGGTTTGATTCGTATAATGAAACTCCACGTCCTTCATTAATTAAAACTGTAGATGCTTGCATGGTTCTTAAAGGTGGTTGGGCATTGCGTACTGCAAATGCTAAATGCCAATTTCTGTTCGATACAGTATCTTTTTTTCCTGTACTTAAATTATAGAAAACATCAACCGAAGTTCCAATTGTCATACTAACTGAATCAACATTAGTTGTTTGCGAAAACACAGAATTAGCGATAAAAGCTAAAAATAGAATTGTAAAAAGTTTTTTATTCATGATTTTATTTCTTTCGAGTTTGCGAAAGTCGATACAGTTACGTAATAAACCTTATGACGTATCTCAAAAATAGCCCTTATGACTGTATTTTGACAATAAAAATGTAAATATTGCTTAGCCTCAAAATTGAAAGTGACTAATGTTAGTATTTTAGCCTATTTCAAGCAAAATATTACTTTTGCTTTATGAGTTTTGAATTAATTCCAGAAGATTTACAAATGTATTGCAATAATCACTCAAGCCAAGAAAATGATGTTTTAAAAAATTTAAACCGCCATACCAATGCCAATATTTTGCAACCCCGCATGATTAGTGGACATTTTCAAGGTCGCTTTTTAAGCATGATTAGCTGTATGATTAAGCCTAAATACATTTTAGAAATTGGAACTTATACTGGCTATTCGGCCATTTGCCTTGCCGAAGGTTTACAAGAAAATGGAAAACTATTTACCGTAGATGTTAATCCCGAAAACGAAGATTTGGTGAACGAATACATTGAAAAAGCAGGCATGAATACTAAAATTAGACATATTATTGGCGATGCTTACCAAATAATTAGAACTTTAAACCACCCTTTTGATTTGGTTTTTATTGATGCCGACAAGCCCAATTACGAAAGATATTATGATTTGGTAATGGAAATAATTCCTTCGGGAGCCTTTATTTTGCTAGACAATGTGCTATGGAGTGGTAAAGTATTAAACGAAAAAGCGCTAGAGAAAGATAAAGACACCAAAATTTTACACCATTTAAACCAAAAAATTACTGCGGATAACAGAGTAGAAAATATTCTTTTACCGCTGCGCGATGGATTAATGCTGGTTAGAAAATTATAATTTTATAGAATATAAATGCCAATATTTAGTAAAAATAGCTATTTTACATTTGGCTGCTTATATTTGTAGCTATTATTTTAGTTATGGGTATTCGTCAAGAAAAGTTTGCAGGCATTATACAACAGCATTTGGCTGATATATTTTTAAAAGAAAGTGGTTCGTTTAATAATGCTTTTATTACCATAAGTAAGGTGGAAATTTCGCCCGATTTAGGTTATGCAAAAGTGTTTTTAAGTTTTTTAAATACTGCCAATAAAACAGAATTGCTTGATTTAATAAACTTTAACAACAAAGAAATTAGACGAAGACTGGCTTCTAAAATTAAAAACCAAGCGCGTATTGTTCCTGAACTTACTTTTTTTGTTGACGAAAGTTTAGATTATGTTTTCCATATGGAAAAAGTAATGCAAAAAGTAAAAGAAGAAGACGAGAAAAAAGGAAAATAAAATTAATTATAAAAATATACATAGCATTTTAGCCTAATGAATTACGATCCAATAAAAAAAGACCTAGGAATTGTATTTAACAAATTCACCATTTTACGTAAAATATTTTACAGCCTTTTAGATTTACTTTTGCTACGCAGTTGGCATATTCACCGCGAGTTAAAAACTTGGTTGAATAATAATCCTAAAGCTATGATTTGCGATGCAGGCTCAGGTTTTGGTCAATACAGCTATTTTTTAGCAAAACATAAAAACAAATATACCATTGACTCATTAGATGTAATGGAAAAACAAATTGCTGATTGTAATGAGTTTTTTGGAAAAGTAGGTTTAAGCAATGCTAAATTTCAGTTTGCCGATTTAACAAAACCTTTTGCTACCAATAAATACGACTTAATTCTTTGTGTTGACGTAATGGAGCATATTTTAGAAGATGTAGACGTATTTACTAATTACCACCAAGCTATGAAACCAGGCGCTATGCTTTTAATTAGCACGCCAAGCGACCAAGGTGGAAGCGATGTGCACGAAGAAACAGGCGAAAGCTTTATTGGTGAGCACGTTCGCGATGGTTACCCAGTAGCCGAAATGGCCGAAAAATTGAAAAAAGCAGGTTTCGAAAAAATGGAAATACTATATAGTTATGGTGCTCCGGGTAAAATAGCTTGGAAATTGAGTATGAAGTACCCAATGTTGATGCTTAATACCAGCAAAATTTTCTTTTTGATTTTACCGTTTTATTATATCATTACTTTCCCTATCAGTTTTATATTGAATTATTTAGATACCAATATGAAACATAGCACCGGAACAGGTTTGATAGTAAAGGCTTGGAAATAATGCCTGATTTTTGATCTCTGATTTAGGATTTTTGATTTAGGGAAAATTCGAGTTTCGTATTTCTTATTTTAGAATTTCGAGTTTCTGATTTCTAATTTTCACTAGAATCAGGAGTTTTTATTCCAAATTTTTCCTGTTGTTTTTTTATTAAAAATAAGTATTACCTTGCGCTTAGTGGAGCAACAAGTAACACCAAAAGAAAAAATATTAAAAAAAGTACGCCAAGCGCTTACTTTTAAAAGTAAAAATCAATTTACCAATATTGATTTAGACAGTAATATTTACGTTCAGCCAAGTAGCGATTTAAGCTTGTTAGAGGTTTTTGCTCAACAATTTACTTCGCTTAGTGGCGAGTTTGTGTATTGCAGTAACCAATTTGATTTTTTAGATAAACTTATTACGCTTTTGGAGCAACGAAAATGGAAACATTTTTTTTGTTGGGAACATCAATTACAAGATACACTTAAAGACACTGGCATTAATTTTAGCCATAAAAAAGAACAACTAGAAAAAGTTCAAGCAGCTATAACCACTTGCGAAGCTTTAATAGCCCGCACAGGAACTATTTTAGTTAGTTCAACAGCCAATAGCCGTACTTTAACCATTTGGCCTCCTGTACATATAGTAGTAGCCAAACGTTCGCAATTGGTTATGGAAACCAAAGATGGAATGCAATTGGTACGCAACCGTTATGGAAAAAATTTACCTTCGCTTTTAAGTTATATAACAGGCCCAAGCCGATCAACCAATATTGAAAATACTTTAGTAGTAGGTGCTCACGGCCCCACTGAGGTTTTTGTTTTTATTGTTGATGATATTTCAAGAGATTAATAGTGCAGAAAAAAACTTACTTTGTTTCCGATTTTCATTTAGGCATTCCTAGCTTTGAAGAAAGTGCAGTACGCGAAAAACGAATTGTTTCTTTTTTAAATAGTATAAAACCAAACTGTAATGAACTGTACATAGTTGGCGATATTTTTGATTTTTGGTTTGAGTACAAAACTGTGGTTCCAAAAGGATTTGTAAGACTTTTAGCAAAATTGGCCGAGTTTGTTGAAGATGGCATTCCTGTTCATGTTTTTCATGGTAACCACGATTTATGGCAATTTGGATATTTAGAAAAAGAAATTGGCTGTAAAGTATATGCCAAACCCATTATTAAAACCATTGCTGGCAAAAAATTATATATTGGCCATGGCGATGGTTTAGGACCTAAACAACAAAAGTTTAAGTTTATACTTTCAGTTTACAGAAATTACTTTTTTCAACGTTTATTTGCATTTTTCCACCCAAATATTGGAATTGGTTTAGCTAATTATTTTAGCCAAAAAAGTAAAGAAGAAACTTATAGTGATAACCATGCATTTTATGGAGAAAACGAATTTTTAATTCAACATGCTCGTAATTTTTTAAAACACGAGCATATTGACTATTTTATTTTTGGGCATAGGCATTTACCTATGATTTATAAGTTAAATAACCAATCAAATTATATCAATTTGGGCGATTGGATTGATTACAATACTTATTTAGAATTAGATGAAAATGAGGTTACTATAAAAAGTTTTACCGATAGTTCGGCCAATTATATTTATAATAATGAAAACTAAGGCATTATATTATTTTGTTTCATTATCGGTAAAAACTATGGTTGTTTTTACCTTGATATTTACAAGCAATATAAATGCACAAACCATATTAGACAGCACCCAATTAGTAAACGAGTTTGTGGTAAATGCCAAGTTTATTCAAGCAGATGAATTGGGCAATTTATACATAGTATCTCCAAGCAATCAATTATATAAATACAATACATCAGGCAAAGTTTTAGCTACTTTAAATTATAACTACAATGGAAATATTAGCAGCATTGATGCTAGCAATCCAATGGAAATTTATGTGTTTTACAAAGAAATAAATCGCGTTTTATTTTTAGATAATAACCTTGCTTACCGAGGTGAATTAGATTTAACCAAACAAGATATTACTCAGGCTTCAGCCATTGCACGCAGTTACGACAATGGCATTTGGGTTTTTGATTTGGGCGATTTGCAACTAAAAAAAATGAGTAAAGATGGAACCGTTACACAAACCAGTGGAAATATTAGACAAATAATTAAAACCGATTTTGTGCCAACTACTTTATTAGAAAATACCAAACAGGTTATGATAGCAAATGATAGCACGGCCTTGTTATTCGATGTTTTTGCCTCATATGTAAAAACATATAAATTCAGTAAAACAGCATCGTTTCAACTTAACAGCAACTATATTTTACAAACTTCTGATAATCAAATAAACGCAATTGAATTAAAAATTGGCATTAACCGCCCGGTTTTTCAAATTTTAAATAAAATAAAATGGTCTTACTTAGCAAAGGACCTTATTTATACTTTTCAAGATAACAAGGTAACTATTTATAAAAAGTAGTTTAGCTAAATGCAATTACAGCTTAAAAATATTTACCTTTGAGCCTCACATTAATTTACTAAAGAAAAAATATGAAAGTTGCTGTAGTAGGTGCCACAGGCTTAGTGGGTTCTGTTATGTTAAAAGTATTAACCGAGAAAAATTTCCCGGTATCTGAGTTTATTCCAGTTGCTTCCGATAAATCTGCTGGTAAAAAGATACTTTTTAAGGATAAGGAATACACTTTACATACTATGCAACAAGCCATAGATGCCAAACCAGATGTAGCATTATTTTCGGCTGGTGGAAGTGTTTCGTTAGAATGGGCTCCAAAATTTGCTGAAGTAGGTTGTTATGTTATTGATAATTCATCGGCTTGGCGCATGGATGAAACCAAAAAATTAGTAGTTCCAGAAGTAAATGCCCATGTATTAACTAGCAACGATAAAATTATAGCCAATCCAAATTGTTCAACCATACAAATGGTATTGGTTTTAAATCCATTACATGCCAAATATAAAATTAAACGTGTGGTGGTTTCTACTTATCAATCGGTTACAGGTACAGGTGTAAAAGCGGTGCAACAAATGGAAAATGAACGCAATGGCATAGTTGGTGAAATGGCTTACAAATATCAAATTGATAAAAATGCCATTCCACAAATAGATGTTTTTTTAGATAACGGATACACCAAAGAAGAAATGAAAATGGTGAAAGAAACTAAAAAAATTATGGGCGATAATTCGATTAAAGTTACTGCTACTTGTGTAAGAATTCCTACTACAGGCGGACATAGCGAAAGCGTAAATATTGAATTTGAAAACGATTTCGATTTACAAGAAGTACACGATATATTAACCAAAACTTCAGGAGTTGTTTTACAAAATGATATTGCCAATTTTGAATACCCAATGCCATTATTTGCTGATGGAAAAGATGAAGTTTTTGTTGGCCGAATTAGAAGAGACGAAAGCCAGCCAAACACTTTAAACTTATGGATTGTAGCTGATAACTTACGCAAAGGAGCTGCAACTAACACTGTTCAAATTGCAGAATATTTAGTAGCAAAAGGTTTGATAAAATAAACCCAAATTGCTTAAACAAAAAAGGCTGTCTCAAATGACTTAAAAGGCTCGTCAGTTCGAGCGAAGTCGAGAACTTAATACATACGTTTTCAAAGCATTTCTACCGATAGCTATCGGTATCCGCTCAATGTGACAAAATAAAAGAGGTTGCCCTTTTGAGACAACCTCTTTTTTGTTTACCTTAACTCAAGCTAATCTTCCTGACTAGCCTTTGCAAGAATATCTTTTTCTGATTGTGTTAAACTACTATAACCACTTCGGCTAATTTTATCTAAAATAGCATCCACATCGGCTTGGTTTGGCTTGTGAGATTTTGGTGCACTGGCTTTAGGCTTGCTATCGGCTTTGTAATGAATAGTAAGTTTAGATTTAGGTTTAAATATATTACCAAAGAACGAACTTACCGAGTGTAAAGCATTGGTAAAAGCATTATTGGTATATAAATATTTAATAAATAAATAGCCAGCCAATGCACCTCCTAAATGAGCAATTCTTCCACCAGCATTACTGCTTGGAATATTAAGCAAATCAATTAAAACACTAAAAATAGCAATATACCTTAACTGAACAGCAAAAACGCCAAATAACATAACAGTATATTGGGGTAATAAAGTGGCTGCAGCAGTAACCATAGCCAAAACCCCAGCTGATGCTCCCAAGGCATAAGAATCAGGTAAAGCATCTTTAAATACAGGAAAAACGTTGTAAAAAAGTAGGTATAATAAACCTCCTCCAATACCACCCAAAAAATATATTTGATACACACGCTCATTACCCAAATATTCATGTAACAACATTCCTAGCCAATACATCCATAACATATTAAATAGTATATGAAAAAAGCCAGAATGCAAAAACATATAAGTTACCAAACCCCATGGATGGGTAATAAAATTAATTGGAGCAGCATATAACACAAAAAGTTTTTGAACAGAATCCAAAATATCTGTGGCTTGAAATAACCAAAATAATAAATGAGCAATAGCAAAAACTAAATATACAGCCACATTTAGCGCAATGAGTTTTACCACTGCATTATTCTGTGCAAGCTTATATTTTATATCATCGAAAAAAGACATAGATTACTTTAATAAAAAAACGAATATATTAATATAATGTTTTACGATTGGTTTTATTCCAAAACTTTACCAATATAAAGCCAAAAAGCATGCCTCCTAAATGTGCAAAATGAGCTACATTATCTCCTGAAGTATTACTAATTCCCAAAAACAATTCTAACGCACCCATAATAAAAACTAAATACTTAGCTTTAATAGGAATAGGCAAAAAAAGCATCATAATTTCGGTATTTGGAAACATCATTCCAAAAGCAAGTAAAACACCATAAACGGCACCACTAGCACCAATTACAGGAATATTTATTAATGAGTAAAGTTCAATTGCTTTGTTAAAATTAACTGAACCTTCTGGTTCAGAAATTGATGTTGCTCCATTTACAATTGCTGAAAATAACTCGGGTGGCAATTGCAATTGAAGTTGATGAATTTGAAAATATTTTACAGCTAAATAAAGCAAAGCGCCTCCAAAAGCAGTTACCCCATAAAAAATACCGAATCTTTTCCAACCCCAAAGATTTTCAATAGTTGAACCAAACATCCATAAACTAAGCATATTGAAAAATATATGGTTTAAATCGGCATGCATAAACATATAAGTTAAAAACTGATATGGCCTAAAATTTTCACTTAGTGGAAAGTATAATCCAAAGGTTTGAGTTAAATTTACAATTCCTCTATCTTTTAGAACGTAGGTAGCCAAGAAAAACAAACCATTTATAATTAATAAATTTTTTACTGCAGGAGGCAATAAACTTGCACTTGGCGGACGATATTGTTGATACATATTTTTTAAATTTTATTTAAACATATTGGCCAAATCGGCCATGCTTAGAGTAAGTAAACAAGCTTTTCCATCGGGCGAGTATTTAGGTTCGCTGCATGCAAAAAGTTCATCTACCATTCGGTTCATTTCATCGGTTGCAAGCACAGTGCCAGCCTTAATTGCTGCCTTTTTGGCTAAAATCTTGGCAATTAACTCATGTTTGCTATCAGCTAAGTTTTTGTTATTTTTATAATTACTTATCAAATCTAAAATTAACTCATGCTCATTGCTGTATTGCATTTCGGCAGGTACGCCATTCACCACAAAAGTACCCTTACCAAATTCGTTTACATCAAAACCTAAGGTTTTTATTTCGGGCAAAATTTCTAATAAAATACTTTCGTCAATGGCATTTAAAGTAATGGCTTTAGGAAATAATTTTTGTTGGCTAGCAATAGGCTGCTGTTTAATAGCTGCCAAATATTTTTCGAACAAAATACGTTCGTGTGCCGCCTGCTGACTGATAAGTAACAACCCACTTTTAATTTGGGTAGCAATATAAGTTTGCTGTATTTGTAAAAACTGCTGACTGGTTTGCTTATTATTCTCAATTAAGGTTTGCTGTGCAACATTATTTTCCGATTTAGGAATTTCAGATGGAACATCAGGTGCAGCTATTTTAAATAAATCTTCCCAATTGGTAGTTTGTTGCTTTTTAAAATTGCGGGTACTGGCATATTCATTTTTCAACCAATCGTTTTTACCTCCACTCACTTTACCTACCAACTGCGTTTCGCTACTTTGAATATTATTGAAATGCGTTGCCTGGTTGTTATACAAATCGCGGTTTAAAAACTGATTGTCTTCATAGCTTTTATCTAAAGTGGGTGTTTCAAAATTTTCGCCTAACACTTTGCGAGTAACTGCACGTAATATTTGGTAAATATTGCGCTCATCTTCAAACTTTACCTCTGTTTTGGTTGGGTGAATATTTACATCTACCTTACTTGGGTCAATTTCTATATTGATACAATAAAATGGATATTGATCTTTGGCAATGATGTTTTCAAAACCACTTACAATAGCGTGATTCAAATAAGCATCTTTTATAAATCGGTTATTTACAAAAATGTATTGGTCGCCTCTGGTTTTTTTAGCAATTTGAGGTTTACCAATAAAACCACTTGCATTGATAATGGTAGTTTGTTCCTCAAAAAGTAATAAATCATCTGGTTTTTTATCGTCAAACAAATCGCTTATTCTAAAAGCCAAATCGGCTGGTTTTAGGTTGTGCATTTGGTCATCGTTATGCCATAGCTCAAAACCAATATGCGGATTAGCCAAAGCTGCTCGTGTAAATTCATCAATAATATGACGCAACTCCACAGGATTTGACTTTAAAAAATTTCTGCGAGCTGGAATATTAAAGAATAAATTTTTTACCGAAATACTGGTTCCTGTTTGCCACGAAATGGCTTCGTGCTTTAAGATATTGCTACCTTCAATTAAAATATAAGTACCAATGGTATCTTCATTTCGTTTGGTTTTAAGTTCAACTTGCGCTACAGAGGCTACAGAAGCCAATGCCTCACCCCTAAAACCCATGGTTTTAATTTTAAAAACATCTTCAATGGTTTTAATTTTTGAGGTAGCATGGCGTTCCCAACACATACGTGCATCGGTTTCACTCATTCCTTTTCCATTGTCAATAACCTGAACTAAAGCTTTTCCAGCATCTTTTAAAATTAGTTTTATATGTGTAGCGCCAGCATCTATGCTGTTATCTAACAACTCTTTAACTATACTTGCTGGCCTTTGAATTACCTCGCCTGCTGCTATTTGATTAGCTACATGTTCGGGTAAAAGCTTGATGATATCTGACATAATTTGTAACTACAAAAAACCGCAAATTTTAGCAGATTATGAAATTTAGTTAATAACTACTTTACTTTTAATTTTGAAAAGCACATTTTTGCTCAAACAAGTATTATTATGCCAAATACATACACCCAACTTTATGTTCAAATAGTATTTCCAGTAAAGGGAAGACAGAACTTATTGGAGAAAAATTTAAGAGAACGAATTTTCAAATACATGTCTGGTATAATTGAAGAATGTGAACATAAATCAATCATAGTTAATGGTCATTCTGACCATGTTCATTTGTTTGTTGGCTTAAATCCTAAATTCGCAATATCAGATTTGGTTAGGGATGTAAAATCTAATTCATCTAAGTTTATTAATGATAATAATTTGGTGAACGGTAAATTTGAATGGCAACAAGGTTATGGTGCTTTTACTTATGCGAAATCTCAGATTGACGCTGTTTATAACTATATCAAAAACCAAGAAGAACATCATAAAAAACGTGGTTTTAAAGAAGAGTATTTAGATTTTTTAGAAAAATTTGAAATTGAATATGATGAAAAATATTTGTTTGACTTTATAACTTAAAAAGTGTCGCCCCGATGGGGGCTTGGTGGCATTCCCTTTTCTGTTTTTTACAATAGTTTCGCAACTAGGTTGCTTTGATAAACAATCAAAAACACATAGTTTTAAATCAAAAAACACAAGTATTTATATAGGTAATTTTTGTGACGCCATATAAACCTTTAAAACTAGCTTCGTAGAAGCGACACTATTGTAACTATAAACAAATCAAACAAAAACAAGCCTCCTAGAGGCGATACTTTTGTTGATAACAATGAAAAACACTTATTCCAATTTATAACCTAAAAAGTGTCGCCCCGATGGGGCTTTGTAGCATTCCCTTTTCTATTTTTTACAATAGTTCCGCAACTACGTTGCTTTGATAAACAATCAAACACACATAGTTTTAATCAAAAAACACAAGTATTTAAATAGGTAATTTTTGTGACGCCATATACACCTTTAAAAATAGCTTCGTAGAAGCGACACTATTGTAACTAAATATAAGTCAAACAAAAACAAGCCTCGTAGAGGCGATACTTTTTTAGATGATAAGTAAAATATCTACTTGGTTTATAGCCCAAAAAGTATCGCCCCGATGGGGCTTGGTGGCATTCCCTTTTCTGTTTTTTACAATAGTTCCGCAACTACGTTGCTTTGATAAACCATCAATACAATTCTTTTTAGAAAAAAATACAATAGCATTTATACTTTTAACTTTTTTAAAGCCATATTTACCTTTTAAACTAGCTTCGTAGAAGCGACACTATTGTAACTATAAATAAGGCAAACAAAAACAAGCCTCGTAGAGGCGATACTATACTAAATTTTATTTTTTACTTGTTCGTTTAAACATTCAAATTATATTTGCTGCGCATTTGGTTTTTAAAGTAGCTGTTTGGCTATTTCAAAAATTAAAAGGGAATCAGGTGAAAAACCTGAACAGTACCCGCTGCTGTGAGTATCATATTTTAACCATAAAAAGTTAAAGTCAATTTTTGTTTCAAATCTTTGTCACTGTTGCGCCAAGCGAAACGGGAAGACCAAACAAAAGTGATACGAGTCAGAAGACCTGCCAATTGCAAAACATATTGTAGCTTTCGGGAATAAAGGCTTGCAGTGGTTTCGATTTATTTTAACTTTAAAAAGTTTCTTTTTTCGGCATCATTACTTCAACGATAAATTGATGTATGCTTTGTTGCATGTATTAATTTCCGTTTGCTACAGTTTAATTTTATAAAAAATGATAAAATACTACTGTACATTGGTAATGAATTGCGTGTTCTTTTGGGCTTTTGCTCAAACAGAAAGCAATGATTCTGCCCAAAAATTACAAACAGTATTTATTAAAAGTTTAAGGCTAGAAAGTCTTAATAAAAGTACCGTAATTCAAAACATAACTCCTTTAGAGTTACAAAGTAGGCAAGGAAGCAGTATTGCAGAAGTGTTACAAGAAAACACACCTGTTTTTATTCGCAATTATGGTTCGGGCGGATTGGCTACCGCAAGTTTTAGAGGAAGTAACGCTTACCATACCCCTGTAATTTGGAACGGAATTAATATTCAAAACCCCATGAATGGGCAAATTGATTTTAGCAGTATTCCAGTTTTTTTAAGCGATGAAATTAGCTTGCAATATGGAGGAAATGGTGGAGTTTGGGGAAGTGGTTCCATGGCTGGATTATTGTTTATTAATAGCCAAATTGCTCCGCATCAAAAACCTAAAATTGAACTTTTTACAAGTGCGTTTGATTATGGTATTTTTCAAAATGGTTTTAAAATTAGTTTTAATTACAAGAAACTATTTTCAAGTACCAAAGTGTTTAATAGCTTTGGTGATAACAGTTTTGAATATGAATATAAAAACCAAAATTTTTATCAAAAAAATGCCCATTTAACCAATAATGGTTTTCAGCAAGTATTGGCATTTACCCAAAACAATAAAACCAATTTTACAGGATTAATTTGGTATAACGAAAGCGAAAAACAAATAGCTCCAAACATCAATGCAGCCAATAACGATGCTGTTCAAAAAGATAAAAATTTACGCACTGCTATTACTTGGCAAAACAAAACTTTAAGAAGTAATAACGAAATAAAATTGGCCTATTTTTATGATGAAATATACTTTAAGAGTAACGATATAAGTGCATCAAATAATAAGAGTTATACCTACAATATTTCTGCTGAAAAAAATTATTCTATAAACACCAATAATTCAATCCATTTGGGAATCATAAACTGGTTAGCTTTTGCCAATGTTGACGGTTATAACGAGCAGGTAAATCAGAATAGATTAACAGCATTTTTATATTTTAAAAATACCAGTAAAAACCAAAGAACTCAACAACAAATTGGCTTAAGAAAAGAATTGGTAAACGCAGATTTTATTCCCTTTATGCCAAGCTATTATTTACAGCAAAAATTATTTAAAAATACATTGTTTAAAGTGAATGTAGCTGCAACTTATCGCTTGCCTACTTTTAACGATTTATATTGGAAAAACGGTGGCAATTTAAACCTACAATCAGAATATGGTTGGGGAACAGATTTGGCCATCAATCACATCAAAAAAATCAAAGCACTTGCGTTTGATTATACCCTTTCATTATTTTATAAAACCACCGAAAATTATATACAATGGATTCCAATTAACTCGGCTATTTTTTCGCCTATCAATATTGGAAATGTGAATGCTAGGGGAATAGAAATATTGGCTAAAAATGCTGTGAATATCAATAAAAACAACTTGTTTCAGTTTAACTATATTGGTAGTTTTTTACAAGCCATTGATACCAAAACAGAATTACAATTGATATTTACACCAAGGATAAAACATGTGTTCAATGTAATTTATAACTACAAAAATTTAACCATTAAATACAATCATACTTATACCGGTGTAAGCTTTACTAAAAGTGATTTAAGCGAATGGAACAACGATTTTGAAACAGGAAATTTGTCACTATCAAAAACCATTAATTTCAGTAACCAAAACGATTTAAATATTCAATTTGGAATAAATAATATTTGGAACAAAAGTTATCAAGTAATGCCAGATAGACCAATGCCTTTAAGAAATTTTCAACTCACATTACAATACTCAATTACTAAAAAATAAAACTATTATGAAAAATAAATTTATAAAAATAGCAAGCATATTAAGTTTTGCTGCCCTATTTAACTTAAGCGCTCAAGCGCAAACTGCCACTTTTGAAGACATTCAATTACAAGGTGCTAACAGTGTAAAAATTCCGAATACAGGAACTGTAAACAGCAATTTTACCAGTGGTTCTTGTACTTTTTCAAACAGCTATGCCATTTCGTTTGGTGGCTATTGGAACAGCGGTTGGGCGTTTTCAAAAGTAAATGACACCACCACTGCAGGCTTTACTAATTTATATGGAAGTTATGCCAATAAAGGATTTAATAACAGTAATAACTATGCGGTTTCGCAAAACGAAACATTTATAAAAATAAACCAAAATACATTAACAGGTTTATATGTAACCAATACCACTTACGCAGCCTTAAGTATGAAAAATGGTGATGCCTTTGCTAAAAAATTTGGTGGCAGCAATGGCAATGATAGCGATTGGTTTAAATTGACAATAAATGCATACCAAAACGGAAATTTAAAAACAGAAAAAGTAGAGTTTTACTTAGCTGATTATAGATTTAACGATAATTCACAAGATTATATAGTAAAAGATTGGACCTTTGTAAACCTTACTTCTTTAGGCGGTTTAGATAGTTTAAAATTTACTTTAACTAGCAGCGATACCAACCAATTTGGACTAAAAACACCTGCATTTTTTTGTGTAGATCATATAATAACCAATGCCGATACAGCTACTTTCGAAAACTTAAATTTACCTTTTGGCCAAGATTATTGGAACAGAGGAAGCAAAGTTTTTACGGAAGAATATAATAGTGGAACCACTTTCTTTGGCAGTGAATATTCTGTAACTCCATCATACAACTATTGGAGTGATGGATTTGCCATTTCAAATGAAACAGATTCAACCACTGAAGGTTTTACTAATTTATTTAGTTCAGCAAATGGAAGAGGAGCATTTAATTCTAATAATTATGCTGTTTGTAATGGAAATAGCACATTAATTACTGCCCAAGGAAAAGGCATTGCAGATGCTGGAATTATTGCAAAAGGAATTTGGATTAACAATGGTACATACCCTTATTTCAGTATGCTTAAAGGAGATGGATTTGGTAAAAAATTTGGCGGTCAATCTGGTAACGATTCTGATTTTTTTAGAGTAATTATTCATGGATATTTACGTAATAAAAAAATTATTGATAGTGTAATTTTTTATTTAGCAGACTTTAGAAATTCAGATAATAGCAAAGACTATATTTTAAAAAATTGGGCTTATGCTGACTTAACAAAATTGGGTTATGTTGATAGCATTTCATTTAAATTGGAGTCAAGTGATGTAGGACAATTTGGAATGAATACACCTGCATTTTTCTGCATTGATAATTTTGAGTTTGATGTAATTACAAGTGTTAACGAAATTGCTAAAAATAATGCTGTAAAAATTTATCCAAACCCAAGTACTGAAAATATTTATGTAAATTATGAAGGTGATTTTAGTACCATCCATATCATTAATTTACAAGGTAAAACAGTATTACAAAGCACTACCAAAAATATAGATATTAGTGGTTTAGAAAATGGTATTTACATTGCACAAATCATTACCGAAAATGGTGTTTTAAATAGTAAATTTGTAAAACAATAAGTTAGTTGATTCACGCCCTGCGTGATGCAGTTGTCAGTTGATAGGATATACTCGTCATTGCGAGGAACAGCCTGTTCCGATGAGGTGGGATAGCAATCTCACAGCCAGATTGCTTCGTGCCTCGCAATGACGAACAAAAAATAAAATATAATGAAAAATACAGTATTAGTTTTATCCATACTTATATGCAAGTTTGCATTTGCTCAGTTTGACCCACAAGTTGGTTTTGGAAGTACCAAGGCTATAAGCAAGGACAGCAGCATAATTAAAGGTTGGGCTACCAGTTGTAAAGTTACGCGTGGTTGGCAAAATTACCTAGATACTACATTAGGTAAAGCTACCGTTGGTAGCGAGTTTTACGGAACTTTAGCGGCCGATGGACAAGTAATAAGTTTAGGTGATTCAGGCATAGCAGTTTTACAATTTGAAAATCCAATTTCAGACAAAGAAGGACCTGATTTTTGTGTATTTGAAAATGGGTTTATTGTAAACAATACCAAAGGCGAAAGCCATACTGAAATGGCATTTGTAGAAGTAAGTAGCGATGGAATAAATTATGTACGTTTTCCTTCACAATGTTTGTTAGACTCTACTATTCAAAAAGGAAATTTTGAAGGATCAGATGTAAGTTTAATTGATGGTTTAGCAGGTAAGTATATTGGCGGTTATGGCACTCCTTTCGACCTCAATATTTTTGCGCCTTTATCATCTATCAATATTGGAAAAATTACCCATGTACGCTTAATAGATGTAGTTGGGAACAAAGATGCGGCTTACCCTGCTCGCGATAAAAATGGCAGAAAAATTATTGACCCATGGCCAACACCATTTGCAGCAAGTGGTTTTGATTTAGATGCAGTGGGTGTTATCAATCAATTATACAATACCAATATTTTTCAAGCCAAAGATTTTCCGTTTACCTTGTTTCCAAATCCTGTAAATAATGGAGAAAATTTAATCATCAATAATTTAAACAATGCAGAGGTAAGCATAAGTAATTTACAAGGCCAAACATTATTTACAAGCCAAGCCAATGCAAAAATTGAAATTGAAACCAACCAATTAATAGCAGGAATTTATATCTTGAGTATTGCGCAGCAAAACAAAGTTTATCATCAAAAAATTAGCGTTAATTAAATAATTACTTTGAAAAAAATATTTATCCTTTTCACCATTGCTTTGTTTGCAATAAGCAGTTGTGATAAAGCACCGGATTTGCCCCAAATTAAGGCACTCCCCGACTCTAGCGGACGTGGGGTTTTTATAATTAATGAAGGTAATTATACGCAAGGTAATGCCGAGTTAAGTTTTTTAGATTTAGGCTTAAACCAAAAGTTTGACAATGTTTTTTTTCAAGCTAATAATAGGAAACTAGGCGATGTTTTTCAATCTATGAACATCATCAATGGCAAAGCATATTTGGTTGTAAATAATTCAAGTAAAATTGAAATTATTAACCCAAAAACTTTTAAAAGTATTGGAACCATTACCGGTTTGCGCTCTCCAAGATATATTATAAAAACAAGTACCAATAAAGCTTATGTAAGCGATATTTATGACAACCATATTTTTGTAATAGACTTAAATACCAACCTAGTAATTGGCAAAATACCTTTAGCAGGTTGGGTAGAAGAAATGATTTCGATAAATGGAAAAACTTATGCTACCAATCTGCGGGGTAGTTATATAAATATTATTGATGAAAATACCGACCAAATAATTGATAGCATTGAAACACCTTTTGCACCAAAGAACATTTTAAAAGATTCAGCTAATAATATTTGGGTTCTTTGTGGTGATGCCAATGCCAGTAACAAAAAGCATTTTATTGTAAAAATAGATTTAGAAACCAAACAAATTACAAAACAATTTGAAATAAAAACGCCTCAAACCAATGCCAATAAACTGCGCATAAATGCTGTAGGAAATACCTTATTTTGGATTGATGAAGGAGTTTTTAAAATGTCAATTAATGATAGTATTTTACCACCAAATCCAATCATAGATAAACAACAACGCATTTTTTATGGCTTAGCCATTGACCCAAAATACCATGAAATTATGGTAAGCGATGCCAAGGATTTTAACTCCAATAGTGATGTTTATCGTTATGATTTCAATGGACAATTATTAGGTAAATTTATTGGTGGAAAAATTACCAGCGATTTTTATTTTTACTACAATTAATGGAATCGAAAATTAAAACATTAATTACCAAAAGTAATATTCCCAAAAGGAGTGATTTAAAAGAAGGCACTCATTTTTATTACAATGAAAATGGTTATATGGTATTTACCGAACTATACCATAAACTACGTGGCTATTGCTGCAATAGCGGCTGCAAACATTGTCCTTATGGGTTTAAGAAATGAAATATTAAAATTCTTGACAATATTAAATGGTGAGATTTAGTTTAATCTTTTCAAAAAAAGGGGTTATCACTTTATCGTTTTGCCTGTTCATTCTTATAGAAGCATCCAACACAGTTTTTAAATTTGAATTTATATAATTGGTAACCTCTAAATGATTACTGGTAAATGAATTAACAGCATTAGGTGTAATAAATGCCATTTGTGAGTTTTCAAACTGAATAAGTACAGTATTGTCACCCAAAATAAGTTCGTTATGATATAGGTCAAAAAGAGCTTCTTCTTGTTTGCTAATTAAATTAATTTTCTTGCTTCTTCGGGTTTGTAATTCAATATGATTAATCAATTGTTTATACTGATTTGTAACCATCTTCAAACTATCTTCATTGGCAAATAAACCACTTAGTTTATAATATTCAATTTGTTTGAGGGTACAATTAACTGTTTCAAAATTCCAAATTTCTTTACTCCTAATTTTATTATACAGTTGGTATATGGTACTGCCTAATTCTATTATTTCATTATCAAGGTCATAAATATCAAATTGATGTGCGTTTAGGTTAGGTAAATTTAATATACTTTTTTGCCACACAAACGATTTAAAACAACCTAATTCTGGAAACATAAAATTATAAAACATAGGTACCTCTTTAGCCGAATAAATAATGTAGTTTACATTACTGTTTATTAGCCAATTTAAATTATTTACCATTTGTTTTAAATAATCTTTGAAGGTAAAGTCAATGCCATTAATTGGTTTAAAGTTAAACCAAACCCTATTGTAGGTATTTGCAGTATCAATATCGGCTATGGGTATTTTAAACTCAGCTAATAATACTTGTAATTCGCTCATATCTATCAGGCGTTCGCCCTTTATTTTTTTATAAGCTGCATCTATACTTACATTTAGCGTTTCAGCTATTACTTTAGCCAAATTAGCTTCCTTATTCAATTTTGATTTTATGAGTTGAAACAAGTTTTGTTGAAGTAATAAATTATTCATTATTGTTTTTGTATAAATTCAAAACAATTTTAATTAAAAATTATACAAAAACAATAAACCAATAACCACTAATTGATAATTTTATACAAAAACAATAAATCATGTGTTTAATTTACTGAAAATTATTGAAAAAGAATAAAAAATTAAGCCTATTTAAACCAATATTTGAAATAATAAAAAATCAAAAATTATGAAAAATTACACCCACAATTTTGCAATTAAAACCATTTCTAATTTAGTTATACTTTTTTCTTTGCTTTTAACAATTAGTAATTGCAAAAAAGAAGAACAAAACAAAGTTGAATTTAAATTTCCTTATACTTTTCAAACAGATATCCAAACAAGAAATTTTGAAGTTTATAACAATGAAAAATTATTAAGTCCTAATCCATTTCAACCAACCTATTTTGATGAATTCAGAAATATAATTGAAAGTGTAGAAAAAGGAGAAATTATACCAAAAATTACTTTTAAAACAAGCAATATGATGAGTGTAGAAGGTTATCCAGAAAACAACTATTTTTTTAAAGAAAATGTGCTTTATGTTATAAACTTAAATGATACTTTAGCATTTGGAATTGGCAATTACAATTCTTTTAAAACATTTGTTAATTTAACTTACTATTCCAAATCTGATGGAATGGGTAGTATAAGCAGTAAAAGCAGTTTTGAATTTGCTAGCACACAAAATTCATTGGAAAAAGCTTTAAAAAATGCTGAATTAACAACATTATCCGAAATAAAAACGCTAGACACGCTAGCTTTACATAGTATAACAATCAATTACAAATAAAATTATGAAATTGAAAATTTTATTCATTGCGATAATTAGCTTGTCGCTAAGTTGTGAAAAAGAAAACAACAATCCACGGCCAATTGCTAAAGGAAAAGTAATAGATGCAGTAACCAAACAACCACTTGCAAATGTATATGTTACACTTTATAAAACCGAAGGCGATTTTTTTAACCCTACATACAAGTTAGTTGGCGAACAGCTAACCGATAGCCAAGGAAACTTTAACTTTAACCGAACCGATGCTATACTACTACGTGCAAAAAAAGCCACTTATTTTGACTCCAAAGAATTCGATATACAAGACAATGTATATAAACAAAGCCAAACCATAGAACTTGTACCTGAAGCTTTTGTGAATGTGAGATTGATGAACAAAGAAAAGAAATGGACGGATGTTATTGTTTACGCCTCTCAAGCAAATTCAATTTTTCCTTCAATTTCTCAACCAGCCAATTTAGATCTCGATACAACATATTACGGCTTAAAATGCGAGGCGAATGCAAAAGGATTAGGATACCAACTCAATAGACTATTAACAAATCCAACAAAAGTAGAAGTCCAAAATCTAATAATAGAAGCAAAATTCATACCTCATGACACGATTTCAATAACCATCAATTATTAACCAATAAATTTTAAATTATGAAATTAAAAATTAAACTTGTATTTGCAGGTATGTGTATACTTGCGCTCAATTTTTTTGCCAATGCACAGGATTCTGTAACATTTAGGCAAAAAATTCATCATCAGTTTGCGCCACTTAAAAGTAGCACCCGAATAAATACGGGCTATCTTTACGACAAAGCAAATGCTGACCTAAACGTTTATAACTTTACCGGAAATAGTGGTGCTGATACTGCCACAGCCGGTAAATTACGTCAATTAATTTGGCAACAAGAAAATGCCTATCTACAAGGCGACAAAAATGCTTCAGTAGAACTTAGCAAAATAGATAGCATTGCTAACTATTATATAGTTAATAATTATCATCCTTTAACTATAATTCTAAGTAAATACAATGAGTTTTTACCAGAAGCAATAGATAGCGGATGGATTGGATTTAACAACGATAGTCAATTAGTAGAAACCAATCCTTATAGTCCGAATCCTTATAGAGAGTTTAACCTATATGCCGCAGGCGTATTGATGGAAAGCACCACTGCGGACAATATAAAATTTATACTAAACCAAAATTTAGTTTATAACAATTCAGGTTTAGAAATAAGTAAAATTGAAATAAACTTAGGTAACGGTTTTGTAACAATTTATAACGAACAACCCATAGAATACAACATAAGTGAAGCCCAAATAATAAATGGTGAAATAAAAATAAGTTTTACCAACAATACATTTGTACTTACTAAGTTTAGTTTAGGTAAAAAAGCCAGAACCCCGATAACAGAAGCAGATTATGTTTCAGAAATTATAAGTAATATAGGTTATGACAAGCCAAATTGTGCCACTATAAATACAGGAAGATTCGCTAAAGCCCGCTATTATGTAAAATATTCATACGCTAGGGCAGATAATAAAATTAGAAAACCTATAATATTTGTAGAAGGATTTGATCCAAAAATGTTAGACGATTTACCTTTTAAGCGTTACGGTGATTTTGGTTGGGATGTATTTAGTAGCGGGGGTATTAATGGAAGAACAGGTAAAAACGATTATCCTAATATAACTTATATGCCTACATTATTATTAACACTTTTGTCTGCACCTTACGAATATGATGTTATTTTAGTAGACTTTGAAAATGGAGGCGATTATGTTCAAAAAAATGCTTATGCTTTAATAAAAATATTAGAAGAAATAAAACAAAAAAAAGTAGGAAATGAAGAAATGGTATTAGTTGGAACCAGTATGGGTGGATTAATAAGTAGATTTGCACTAGCATATATGGAACAAAACAATATGCCACATTGTGTAAGGCTTTGGACTTCATTTGATGCACCGCATAATGGTGCAAATATTCCTATTGGTTTGCAAGCAGGAATTGGTTTTTTTGCCAACTTTAATTCAGAAGCAGAAGATGCTTTAAATCAGGTAAACTCGCCAGCAGCATTGCAAATGCTATTAAGGCATAGAGGCTATACAATAAATGGTGCTTGGCTTAATCCAGATTGTTACAGAAACAATTTAGTTAGTTCGTTAAATCAATATGGATTTCCTGAAAAGCCTAGAAAAATTGCCATGCTTAATGGAAGTATAACAACGAATGGACAAGGGTTTGGACATGCCACTAATATTTGTGATGTTAGGTACAATGCAGCAGGTGCAATTAGGGGCCAGTTTAATGTAAAATCGCAATCTGTTGGTAATGGTCATGTGTTTAATGGTGCTTTTTCTAAATCTGAATGGTTTCCAAATTGGAATACTATTTACAGGTTAAGAACTTGGAGAGTAACTGAAAGTTATAATTGCCCAGGAGGTAATTGCGCCAATTTAGATGGTGCACCAGGTGGCTCGCATAAAGGAGTAGGTGATTTTGCTGACAAAGTAGATAAAAAATTACGTGAAGATGGGTATACACCAGATGTAAGCAATAAAACCAATGGTGGCAGAACTTGTTTTATTCCTACCATTAGTTCATTAGCTATCTACCCAAGTGTAACTACTGATTATTTCTATGATGTAAATGGTAATATCCCACAAATGAATACTTTTCAAATCCAAACACCTTTTGAGGCCTATTATGCTAAAATTAACACAACTGGTCAAGGAGTAAATGAACCTCATGTTTATCCAGATAACGATAACACTGCATGGATGCTTGACCAATTGGTAAAAAATGAGTACAATTTGGCAAGTACTTTACCCAATAGCAATGGGAACACATTTAATATGGCTACTTTTTACCAACGAAAATTGAATTCTATAACTATAAATAACAATGGTGTTTTTCAAGTAAATGGTAATTATAAAAATTTTTATTCAACAGTAAATGATTTGATGCCGGACGCAAATACAACTTTAAGCATTTATACTAGTGATTGTAATAATGCCAATGTTACAGTTAATACAGGTGGTAAATTTATAATTGGAGATAACAATAATATACCCAATAATAATAAGGCCTTGGTATATATAACTGCTGGAAGTTCTTTAAGAATTAGAAATGGAGGAGAGCTAAAAATACATGCCAACAGTAAATTAATTATTCAAAAAGGTGCACAATTAATTATAGAAAATGGAGCCATAGTAAATTTAATAGATGCCAATGGTGCTTTGGTAATAGAAGGAGAATTAAAAATGGAACAAAATGCCACCTTTGCTACAAGTGGTAATGGTTATGTTCATTTTATAAAATCTGCTTCTGGACCTGTTATAAACTCATTAGGTAACAATACCATTTATATAAAAGGTAATAGTAACAATATAATTGGCCTATTGGTAGAAGGTGGGGTTCTACAAATACCTTCAACCCTTTCCAACTTTAAAATAGAAGATGCCAAGTGCGAATTTGTAAATCAATCAGGTTTAAATATTTTAGCACAAGGGGTAAATATTACTAACAGTAACTTTAATAAAACTGCTGCATCTACCCAAAAACATAAAGGTATTCAATTAAATGGAAATCCTCAAGGTCAAAATATAAATGGCGTTAGAATAGATAATGCTGAAACAGCTATTACTAGTTATATGGCTATTTCGGCAAGTTCAGAACTTAATTTAAATAATGTCCGTTTTTACGATTGCGGCTTGGCTTTAAAAACTATTGGTGGTAGTTTTAATTGGACAAATGGGGGAAGTGAACGCTGTTCAACTCTTGTAGTAGCACAAGCAAGCGAAGGATTTAACTATATTAGTAATATTCAAGCTTATCGTAGTACTTTAGCAAACTACGGTACTGGCATAAATTTTACAGGAGGCACAAACAGTTATTTTAAAATTGAAAAATCTACCATAATGGGCTACGATTTTAACTTAAGGGCTTACAATGTTTGGTTAGACCTAAAGTGTAATAACTTTTTAAATAGTTATGTTGACGAAGTTTATATTGAAAATGCACTTTTATCTAGTTCGGTACCATTAGGTACTGGTTATAATATTTTTAAAGGACAAACATGGTCGTTATTATCAACTAATGGAACGGTATATTTAGATGAAGGATATTCAGCCTATAATGCAGACCACGAATCTATGCCAACTTATGGAATCAACAGCCTTTCATGTGCTCAACCAATAGTTAACAATAGTATTCTTGCTAATTTTAACGAGTGGAGAATTAATAATAATATTTACACTTTTGATATACCTTGTTATGGAAATGTATCAATTACTGATAATAATCCAATTAATAGTGCTAACCAATCATATATAAATATGAGAGATGCCTATTGTGGATTTAATTCTGATGGCGGAGGCGGAGGAGTTGGCTTAGGTAAAACAGGCTCAAATATTGGAAATCAGTTAAATTCTTCATCAGACACAAGCATTATATTGAATACAAATCGCTTTACTAATAGGACTTTTGCACAGGCTTTTAGCTCAACAATAACTAAATTTAATAGCAACGATAGTTTGAAAAACTATTTTGATATTCTTACAGAATTTAGTGATATTGTAAAATCGAATAATTTAAACTTAACTAGAAATGAAAGGATAATAAAAAGAAACAGTTATGTTAAAATTTTACATTGCTTGGCTTTAATGGTTAATAAAAAACTCATTTCTGTATCTCCCAACATTACCGTAAATAATTATATTACAAATACTATAAACTTACAAAACACTCTAATAAATAATAGTGTGGCAGATAGCACATGGATGAATTGGAAGTTCAGAATAAGTTTTGATAAAGTTTTACTGTATAAATTGGCTGAACAAAATAGTATAGCTCTTCAAAAATTAGATAGTATATTGATTTGGAGTACAGATACAAATAATATAAAACTAGTAAATGAGTGGAAATGTTATATAAACGGAGAGATTGCATTAGCAAATAAAACAGTAACTACCGATTCATTAAAATTTTACTATCCTTGTTATGTGCATAAACCTAATCCAAATTTCAATATTGGATTACAAAAAACACATTCAACAGCAGTTAATAATAATGGTATAAATACACAAAATGAGGGCATTGAAATATATCCAAATCCTGCAAAAGACAAGCTAAATATTACCTCCAAAGAGTTACAGGGGAAAATTAGCAACATTATAATATATGATTTAATGGGTAAACTAATTTATGAAAAGAAATACGAAGATGGTGTTACAGAAACTGATATTGACATATCTAGCTTCAAACAAGGTATTTATTTATTAAAACTTAAATCAAATAAGGGAGAAATAATAAATAAATTTATAAAGGAATAATAAAATCTGAACTACCAATTTAAACTAAAATAATTGTTTTGTGTAAGAGGTTGTCCTTTTGAGACAACCTCTTCTTTTTTTTAATATTAAATTATTCCGATTTGTCATAACAAACATTTTGAATTCGTTTGTTTAGTAGTCGTATAATAACTATTTGACCTCACTCGAACTGGCGAGCATCTAAAGGCATTTTAAATAGCCCCTTACTTTTTCTAAATATTTAGCTAACAGAACTTCGAATTAGTAACCATTCAATTATTTGAATTTGGTCATATTATTTTCAATTATTTTTTTTAAATATTTTGATTGCTATTTTGCATAATTAAAATATTAAAAAATGAAGAGAATAATTTTACTAAGTATTTCTTATTTTATCGGTTTACAAGTATTTGCACAACGCAGTAATTGTCCTGTATCGCCCGAAGCCAATACCATCACACAAAACGATGGTTCAAAAATAACATTGGTGGCTTATGGAAATGAGCAAGAAAGTTATTTAGAAACACTAGAAGGTTACACTGTTTTGGTAAATGGAAATGGCATTTTTGAATATGCCTATATTGATGCCAATGGAAACTTGAGTCCAAGCGGAATTAAAGCCACCAATGCAACAACATTTGCTGGTAAAAACAGTTTTGCAAAACACTTACGCTACAGCAAAACCCAACAAGCTATTTTAGCCGAAACTTTTTCGCAACTTACTAAACTAGAAAACACCACTCTAAAAAAAGCTGGCCCACAAGGTTTTCCAACCAAAGGCACGCATAAAGTTTGTGTGCTTTTAATTGAATATCCTGATTTACGTGCTACAGTCCAAAAAAGTGTGGTTGAAAATTTATTTAACCAAACCAATTATACAGGAACCGGTAGTTTTAAAGATTATTATTTAAGAACTTCATTTGGACAATTAACTTTAAATAGTGATGTATATGGTTGGTATATGGCCGATATGAACTATATTAATTATGGCAGAAGCAACCCAAATTACAGTGCTAATACGCAAGATTTAGTGAGAGATGCAGTAGTAGCTGCCGACTCAGCAGGTGTTGATTTTTCGATTTACGATAACGATAATGATGGTGAAGTTGATGGATTGGTTTTATTACACGCTGGTATTGG
Source organism: Bacteroidota bacterium (assembly GCA_027484685.1). Lineage (GTDB taxonomy): Bacteria > Bacteroidota > Bacteroidia > UKL13-3 > UKL13-3 > JAAFJM01. The sequence continues at coordinate 30,141 of JAIXSO010000068.1, read as the reverse complement.
AGCAGAGGAACAAAGTGCACCTAATGCCAATAATTATATTTGGAGTTTTAGAAGTACTTATTGGGGAAACTTAATTACAAATGATGGCATTGGAATAGGATCTTTCTGCTTTTTTCCTGAAAAAAGATACAACAGCGGTGCTTACAGCACAGTGGGAATTGGTGTAATGACACACGAGTTTGGACATATTTTAGATTTACCCGATTTATACAGTACCCAAAGCAAAGGCGAAGGTTCAGGTAACTATACCAATATGGCCGGTGGACCTTGGTTAAATGGAGAAAAAACCCCGTGTATGTTTGATGCCTGGAGCCGTATGGCATTAGAATGGCACACACCCACTTTAATTTCGCAAAATGGAACATATACCATTCCTAAACCTTTAGTTGATAGCAATTTTAGCTACCGAATTAATACTACCAGAACCAACGAATTTTTCTTACTAGAAAACCGTCAGTTACGTGGAAATGACCGCTTTTTACCAGGTAGAGGTTTGGCCATTTGGCATATAAACACCAATACAGCAAGATTACTTTCAGGTGGCAGCGGTAACAATGTAAACAACGATACTGCACGTTATGGAGTTGGCTTAATGCAAGCCGATGGACTACGTAATTTAGAGCGCGGAACCAATAGAGGCGATGCAGGCGATTTATATCCTGGCAGTTCAAATAATAGAAATTTCAATAATTTTACCAATCCTTCATCCGATTTACATCCAACTTCTACGGGTGTAAGAGTAGCTTCAAATATTACTATTTCTAACATTACCCTCAATGCAGATAGTTCAGTTACTTTTACTTTAGGCAATAAACCATTTGCTTCGTTTAGTGGAGGTGCCACAACTGGCTGCGTTCCTTATACCATTAATTTTAAAAATAACTCTCAGTTTGCAAATGGCTTTAAATGGAATTTTGGCGATGGCTCTGCTGAAGTAGCCGAAGCTAACCCCACTTACACCTTTACCAAAGCAGGCACATACACGGTAAAATTATTTGTGTTAGATTCAACCAATGCACCAATTGATTCTATATCGCAAAATTACATTGTAAACGAAAGCCCAACTGCATTAGGTAATATTACCAGAATTAATGCAGATTCATTTTATTTTGAAAACAAATCAACTGGACATGATTTTGTAAGATGGAGATTTGGCAGCAGTTCTAATAATAACCAAGATCCATTTGGATTCAGTTTTAAAACCGTTGGTAAAATAAATGTGAGCTTAATTGCTTTCAAATCTACTTGTACCGATACTTTTAGCACTATATTAGATATTTGGAATACATCAATAAATGATACAAAACTTACTCAAAATATGGCTGTTTATCCTAATCCATTTGCCGAAGAAATCAATATTTCATTTGAAAGTTTAACCAATAATTCAGGAACTGTAAGTATTCAAAATATTTTAGGACAAGAAGTTTACAGCCAGCCATTTATTTGTAAAAATGGAATAAATAATTTGAATTTGAATGCACCTTTGGCTAACGGTATTTATTTCATAAAATTAAACATTAACAATCAAATATTTACCCAAAAGGTTTTGAAAAATAAATACTAAAGCTATTCAAAACTATCTAGTAACAAGCGCCTTTCTTATGCAGGAAAGGCGCTTTTTTGTTGTGCATGGTAGTAAAATGTTATTTACCTAATTTACAGCTAAGTAATAAAAATCAATTTTGGCATGAAAAAATGGGTAACAAAATTTAATAAATTATAATCCACTAAATATCAACAACTAACAACAATTTTACAAAAAACAGTTAAAATTTATTATGTAAAATGACTAAAAGGCTGTAAAATTATACGACATTTGCAAGTCAATTTTCAAACATAAATAAAGTAGAGAGGGAATATAAATAGCCATGAGGCAGTTAAAAATCAGTAAACAATTTACCAATCGTGAAAGTAAATCGTTAGATAAATATCTTAACGAGATAAGCAAAGTTTCAATGATTGACGCTCAAGAAGAAGTAGAACTTGCACGTAGAATCAGAGAAGGCGATCAAGTAGCTTTAGAGCGTTTGGTAAATGCAAATTTACGTTTTGTTGTTTCAGTATCAAAACAATACCAAAACCAAGGTTTAACCCTTGGTGACTTAATTAACGAAGGAAATTTAGGATTAATAAAAGCTGCAAAAAGATTTGATGAAACCCGTGGTTTTAAATTCATTTCTTACGCAGTATGGTGGATTCGTCAATCCATTTTACAAGCTTTAGCCGACCAAAGTCGTATAGTACGTTTACCATTAAACAAAGTAGGTTCAATTGGCCGTATTGGTAATGCTGCTGCTAAATTAGAACAAGAATTAGAGCGCGAACCAACTGTAGAAGAAATTGCGCTATCAATGGATATTCCAATTTTAGAAGTTGAAAATGCTTTGCGTAGTACTGGTCGTCATTTATCTATTGATGCACCATTAACCGAAGGCGAAGACAATACTTTATTGGGTATTTTAGATAGCAACGATGAACCAAGACCTGATGTTCAATTAATCAACGAATCGTTACAAAAAGAAATTAACCGTGTTATTTCAACTTTGAGCGAAAAAGAAAAAGATGTGTTGAAGTTTTACTATGGTTTAGATGGTGGACCAGCACATACTTTAGAAGATATTAGCGAAAAAATTGGTTTAACCCGCGAACGTGTACGCCAAATTAAAGAAAAAGCTTTACGCAGATTACGTAAATCATCAAAAAGCAAAATCTTAAAAGCTTATTTAGGATAAATTTTATTCAATTTATACGTTATAAAAAATCCCAATTGTATTGATTTGCAATTGGGATTTTTTAGTTTATTGGCCTTTAGTAATCATCCGTCTGACGCCTTGGCAACGCATTGGCTTTTTAAGCGTCTGACGGAAGTTAAAAGTTAATTTTCAATTGTATTATTACTTGCTTTATTTCCAAAAATAAATTTAACCCCTACAGCTAAATTAGTTGGTATAACAGAAATGGTTAAATTATTTGAACTGCTAGTTTTTGCATCTTCAGGCCTTATTGAATAACTAAAAAAATTGGTTTGCCCTTCTATCATTATGTTTGGTTTGATAAAATAAGCTGCGCCCAAACTACCACCAAAACTAAATGTCCAAAAATCTGAATTCCCTTTGTATTCATTAAAACCAATATTATTAGATTGAACATAAGAACTTTCATTATAACTGGAAGTAAGAGCAGGAGTAAGAGTAAATGCAATTCGATTGGTAGCAAACCAATATTTTTTAAATTGAAATTGTAAACCATACGTATTTAAACTATTATCTAATGAATTAAAATTAGTACCAATTGAAAGTTTTTCATTCGACAAAACAATACCATAATTAAATCCAATTCCAAAACTTAAATTTTTTCCAACAAAAAATTCATAAAACGGCTGAGCTGCAAAAACTTTATTAGTTTTGGTTAATTCAATATTTGACGAATTAAATGAGCCTGGAGAACTTGATTTATCAATATTATAGGTAGCAGCTAGGTTAAACCCCAACGCTTTCGCCCCCTTATTAATTTGAGCCTGGGTAATTATAAAAGATAATACAGTAATTGATGTTAAAATTGATTTTTTCATGAATATGATTCTATTTTTTAGTATAATATAAGCTTAGTGATATGGTTTCATTGCACCAATAATAAAAAATTTTGCTGTTTTTATAATATTATTCCTTCATAAACTTACCTATTACCTTAGCATCTAATTCATCAATTATTTGTACCATATACATGCCTTGTGCTAAATTATCAATGGCTAAAGTAGCATTTTTTAAATTATCATTTTCATAGTTTAGTTCTTTTACCAACTGACCTGTTAAATTATATACCAATACTGTTTTTATATTACTATAACTTGTTATGTTTAATTGAGAGGTGGCAGGGTTTGGGTAAATAACAACGGGTTGTATGAGAAATTCTTTATAACCTGTTGGATTCTCATAAGAATAAGTTCGTATTTCAGTGGTTGAGCTCCAAGGTGCAACAGAACTAAAATTAGTATCACAACTTACATACCATGGCACTCCTAGCGGTGATTTAATTGTGCTATCTATACAAAAACCACCTAAAATAAATCTATCCTTTAATACAATCATCGAATTGATAATATTATAATAATAGTAATTGGCATACCTCTTAGCCCAAATTGGTTTACCGGTTAAGTCCATTTTTACTAGCGAACTTGCATCTGTAAATTCTTGATCAATAAAAATTTTATCGTATCCATAACCTGACAAATAAAGGAAGTTGTCTTTAATTAACATATCGGCAAATGCAGAAGGTCTTCCATTATCAATTTCTCCTTTACCAATATAATATAGTTTCTCCCAAATTTTCTTTCCATCAATACTAAATTTACCCAGATAGGCATACTCTCCTCTATATCCACAACAAAGGATGGTTTCATCATTTTGTAAAATAATTTCATTAATTTCAGATCTGCCATAGAGTGTAGGTTCTATGTATTCCCAAGTTTTGTTTCCAAGTGCATCTAATCCAAATAAATATTTTTTTTCCCCCAACCCAAACTATCTCTTGACGCTGCTATTATATAACCACCTTTACCATCTTTTATAATCCTTGAAGTATTAACATAAATAATATTGGTATCGCCTAAATTTATTTTTTTATGCGAAAGGTAATTTCCTAGAGTATCGCTAAATAAAATATATAATTGACTATTTTCAATTACATTGTTTTTGTAAATGCTAACAATACTATCGTTGGTAATTATATAATTATTTACCACATTTTCCCTATTAGGTAATTTAAGTAAAAAACTATCTAAACCAAGTTCTTGGTTAAAGTAAAAAATATAGGTTTTATTGCAAGGAATATTATACCAAATATCAATTTTATAAAACGAATCAATTACAGATGCCATAAACATTTTTTTTTCTCTAAATTTTTCAATAGTTGTCGTTACTGGGCAATTATTTTTTAATACATGTACTGATTTAATTATATTTAACTTTTTATCTAATTTAGAAAGTCTGAAGTAACCAAAACCACTATTAATATTGGTATCTAAATTTTTATTATCATCTAAATTATCATGATAAGATAAACTATAAAAAAAGTTGTCGTTTGCCGAATCGGCCAATAGCCTACCTATTCTACCTCTTTCATAATTTTGAGATTTGTTTATTAACTGTAAATCCTGTGCAAAAGCAGAACAATACATTAAACTAAATGAAAATATGAAAAGCAAATAAGTTTTAAAAGAAACTACCATAAAAATTACTTTATAAATAAAGGGAAGCAAATTAACAAAGCTTCCCTTTATTTTTGGATTTATTATTTTACAAAATTAAGTAACTTGTGGTCAACAATTGTACCATCAATACTAAATAGAACTATATATAAACCAGTATTAAAGTATTCTGGACTAAATATAACTGAACCGTTTGCATCGTTTAATGAAGAAGATTCAGTAATTTGTCCACCGTTGGTTGCTGATAGCTCGTTACTCACCAATCGTAAAACATCCTTTCAATCTGTCTTACGCCTATGTAAAGCAAAGGCTTTTAAGCGTCTGAAGGAGGTTAAAATCATTCCTTCATAAACTTACTTGTTAGTTTAGCATCTAATTCATCTATTATTTGTACCATATACATACCTTTTGCTAATTCATCAATAGCGAAAGAAACATCTTTTAAATTATCATTTTCATATTTTAGTTCTTTTACCAACTTACCTGTTACATTATATACCAATACTGTTTTGATATTGCTACCGCTTGTAATGCTTAATTGGGAGGTAGCAGGGTTGGGAAACAATATAACTTTAAATGGTTGTTCATTTACTTTTTTTATTGAAGTGGGAAACGATTTTGTATAAACACTTTTTGAAGTTAAGGTAGGAACACCATTGGAGTAATTAAAACCCAATATTTCTGATATTTTTCCATTTGGCAAATAATTATAAACAGTTTTATAGCTAAAGCTTAACCTTGAATTAGCAATATTATATAAAATAGAAGAATCCGGATAAACATTTTTCTCTTGATAATAGTGCACTAAACTATCCATTTTAATTGGAGGGAAATTTTGGAAAGGATTACTATAAAAAACAATAGTTGTAACTCTACCAAATGAGTCATAATTTATTACAGAACTTTGGACTACTTTAGATATTGTATCTGAAACTTGATAATTTTTAACCAATTGAGGTTTGTTATTTACGTTAAAACTGTCAGCTAACAAATAGCCTGAAACTACATAATTAGGAATTGGTTTGTAATTGTAAGGTTTGCTTTCAACTAATCTACCAACCAAATCGTAAACATATTCAGTACCTTCAGAACTAAAAGTGGTTGTGTCACCCAATCGATTGGTTTTAATTAAAGTTATCAAATCGTTTTTATATATAAAACTATCAATAGATCTTAGCTCAGGATTTATAGAATCTATAGATTTTCTATAATAATTTCTAGTGCTTATTTTCCCATTCGTGTAAAAATAGGCAGAACTATATTGATCGTACTTAAAACTTGAATTTATATTATGGTATGTTTGAATGCTCTTGGTAAGCAAATAATTATTGGTTTCAATATCATATTGATTGTTAAGATTAAAATCAATTTTATTTGCATCGAGAGAATAATTTTTAACTGAATAATACTCTCCAGGAACATAATTTGAATCTAATAGCATATTCAAATTGTTTGGGTCATTGTAATTAAAGATTAATTTAGGGGGGAATTGCGCACTAGCAGTAAATGGAATAACCAAAATTATTAATAATATTTTTTTCATAAGTAACGTTTTTTAATATGTAAAATTTATTGTTCATTTGGTTGCAAAGCATAGAAAATTAAGTTCTTTATAAAGGCCCAATACAACTTTTTTAGGCGAAATTTTATTTAAGAACAACAAACCATTTATAACTAGTAATTGTATTTATTTGCAAAAGCAATTTCAAATAAACAATTCAGCATCTTTATAATGTTTTGCCAATGTAATCAATTGGTAAGCGTTTAAAGAAAATAACAATAATCAAAACCTCATGACCACATCACCAAAATACACCAATGCTTTAATTCATGCTTCAAGCCCTTATTTATTGCAGCATGCACACAATCCAGTAAATTGGGTAGAGTGGAGCGAAGAAACGCTGCAAAGGGCTAAAAACGAAGACAAAATGATATTGGTAAGCATAGGTTATTCGGCTTGCCATTGGTGCCATGTAATGGAACACGAAAGTTTTGAAAACGAAGAAGTGGCCGAACTGATGAACCAACACTTTATTTGCATAAAAGTAGATAGAGAGGAACGCCCCGATATTGACCAAATTTACATGGATGCAGTGCAATTGCTAACAGGCAGAGGTGGATGGCCGTTAAACTGTTTTGCTTTGCCCGATGGCAGACCCCTGCATGGTGGTACTTATTTTCCTATTGAGCAATGGAAAAAAACATTGCAATCCATTGCCGATTTTTATAGAGATAGAAAAGAAGAAGCTTTTCAATATGCAGCTGAACTAACCAGTGGCATTAATAAACTAGACCATATTATACCTGTAGAAAACACAGAAATAAAGCTTGAAACCATTGATAAAGCAGTTGAAAATTGGAGCAAAAACTTCGATTTAATTTATGGTGGTTATAATTGGGCGCCCAAATTCCCTATGCCTAATAATTGGTCGTTTTATTTACAATATTACAAGCAAAGCAATCATCCATTGTATTTAGATGCTGTTACCAAAACACTAGATGGCATGGCAAATGGTGGTATTTTTGATCAAATAGAAGGAGGATTTGCGCGCTACAGCACCGATTTATATTGGAAAACACCTCATTTTGAAAAAATGCTTTACGATAATGGTCAGCTTGTGGGTTTATATGCCAACGCTTATCAATTAACTAAAAATAACCTTTACAAAGACATTGTTTACAAAACACACCAATTTTTACAGCATGAACTAACCCACGAAACAGGTTTATTTTACTCGGCTTTAGATGCCGATAGTGAAGGGGTAGAAGGAAAATACTATATATGGACTCGCCAAGAATTAGTAAGTATTTTAGGCGATGATGAACCTTTGTTTAGCATTTATTATTCGGTAGATGCTTATGGAAATTGGGAACATGGTGCTAATATTTTATACAAAACACGTAACCACGAAGAGTTAGAGAAACTAACGGGTAAAACCATAATTGAAATAGAACAAATTATAGAAAAATGTAATGCCTTATTGCTTACCGAACGCAATAAAAAAACTAAACCAGGACTTGATGATAAAGTAATTACAAGCTGGAATGCATTGATGATTTCGGGTTATTGCGAAGCCTTTAAAGCATTTGGAGAAAATGCATTTTACACCACAGCACAAAAGGCATTGGATAGCATTTTACAACACCTGTCGGTAGATAAAATAGTATACCGAATTTATAAAAATGGTAAAATTAGTATTCCAGGTTTTGCCGAAGATTATGCTTGTTTAACCAAAGCGCTGATTGATTTTTACCAAATTAGTTTTGATGAAAAATATTTAATAAAAGCCAATGAGTTAATGGAATTAAGCATTGCTTATTTTTATAGCGAAGAAAAGAAATTGTTTTACTTTAAATCGAATACCGATGCTGCTTTGATAGCACGCAAGTTAGATTTAACCGATGATGTAATACCAAGCGCCAACAGTATATTTGGCCATTGTTTGCAAGCCTTGAGTTTTTATTTTGGCAATAACCATTACGAAAAAATGGTGGATGACATGCTGCTTTTGGTGCAACAAAAATTTGCCAAAACTACCAGCAGTTATACCAATTGGATGCAGTTGAGTTTAAATAAAATACAAGGTGTAAAACAAATAGTAATAGCTGGACCCGAAGCCAAAAATTATTTTGCGCAATTAAACCAAAACTATTTACCCAATACCCTTTTTGTATTGGCAGCGGAACAATCAGTTATTCCATTGGTAAAAGATAAATTACCCATAGAAAACAAAACCACCATTTACATTTGCCAAGACAAAACTTGCGGATTGCCTGTGTTTAGTTTGGAAGGAATTGGTTAAAAAATTTTTTACTTTTTTACCGCAAAGGTCACTAAGGTTTTTCGCAATGAACGCAAAGATTTTATTTAAAACCGAAACTTATTTTTGCGAACTTTGCTTTTGTCTACCGCAATCGCCATCAGCGGAAGGCGCAAAACGTTACCTCAACCCCATTTACCTAAAACCACCATATACATTTGCCAAGATAAAACTTGCGGATTGCCTGTGTTTAGTTTGGAAGGAATTGGTTAGTTATTTTACAACATCAAATTCTGCTTTAATCATAGGGTTCAAAATTTGGAACAATTTAACATCTTTAGGAATAAAAGCCTTTTGCCATTGATTTTTATAATATAACGAATAGCTTTCATCGAACTCGTAAGTGCCACCTAAACACTGACCTTGGAATTCAATTTCGCTCAATCCATATTTTATTTTGGTAACTTTATCTTCAGCAAGAGGCAACCATTCCATGGCAATAATTAAACCATTTTGGGGAAATTGAATAGCCGCTGAACTCAAATCAACGGAAACCCAATCCTCACCAATTGCAGATCCTTGCCCATAATAATTGCTATCTAATAATTCTTTTTCGGGCATTCCATTTTCATTGGCACTGTATACCCTAACTCTAAATTTTGTATCAGGAAAACCAACGCTTCTTATGTAGAAGTGGGCTTTTTTTAGAAATGAAATTTTAGGAATTTCGTTTTTAATATGTAGGCCAACTATACAACCTGTTGTCATATAATAATTTCCTTTTGCCTTTTTTGTTCTTGCACCTAAAAACTTTACTTTACCAAAAGTATAACTAGGTTTTGATTTCACTATTACATCATTTAAAATTTTAGATGTTCTATTCAAAACAATAGTTTGCTCATTATTACTAACAAAATCTAAAACCATTTTATAGCTAGTTTTAAAACCTAAGTATTTGCATTGAATAGTATCAAACTTTAATGAGTCGTGTATTTGAAAATTATAATGTCCCTTTTCATTCGACATACCAATAAATTTATTGTGGCAAATAAAACTAACGTATGGCAATACATTTAAACTTTCATCTTTGGTATAACCTTGAACCACGATTTTTGCAAAAGCAGCGAACCCACTTAAAATTAAAATAATTGACAGTATTAGAAATTTAAAATATGCTTTCATAAATTTTGAACAATTAAGTTCCTAATATTTCCAAATATATTGAACAATTAACAAATTGACAAATCACAAAATCGGTTCAAGTAATTCTAGATAGTTTAACCAATAACATTAAAAAAAACTTTTACACACCGCTTTAATATAAAAAATAAAGTATTTTATTTGCCATATGGATTTGAAAGGAAAAGTAATTTTAACCATGCCATTAGTTACTGGCGAAGGTAAAAATGGCCAATGGCGCAAACAAGAGTTTGTTATAGAAACAGGCGATCAATACCCTAAAAAAGTATTATTTAGTTTAATGGGAGCTAAAATTGACCAAAACCCAGTAGTAGTTGGACAAGAAGTAGTAGTAAGTTTTGATGCTGAAAGCAGAGAATATAACGGAAGATATTATACCAACCTAAATGCTTGGAAAGTAAGTGCTTCAGGTGCTAGCAATAGTGCTCCGCAAAATAATTTCCAACCAAGTGCGCCTCAAAATAACTTTGAAGCACCTGCAAATATGTCGTTTAGCAGCGATGATAGCGCTTCGGACGATTTACCATTTTAATAACTAAAAAGTAGTAATATAGTTAAGGCTTAATATAATGCCTTAAAATGCTGTCAATTCGAGCGAAGTCGAGAACTTAATGATAAGGTTTTCAAAACATTTCGACTACGCTCAATGTGACAAATAAAAAAGAGGTTGTTTCAAAAAGACAACCTCTTTTTGCATTTTACAACTGCAATATTTTTTTACAGCAATTAAATGCGGCTTTTATTTAAATTGCACCCACTAAATGAAACCAACTGATATAGTAATTATAGGCGCAGGACCAGCAGGTTGCAGCACATCGCTTTTTTTAGCTAAAAATAAAATTCCACATACCATTATTGATAAGGCTTTGTTTCCGCGCGATAAAGTTTGTGGCGATGCCTTGAGCGGAAAAGTGGTGTATGTAATGAAACAGCTTAACGAGCAAATGATTTATGATTACAACCAAAACAGCAATCAGTTTTTGCCAAGTTGGGGTGTAAAATTTGTGGCTCCTAACGGTAAATCAATTGATATTCCGTTTAAAAACGATATTAGTAAAGAAACGCATGCGCCCGGTTTTATTAGTAAACGCATTGATTTTGATGCCAGTTTATTTAACAGATTAGACCGAAATTATGCGCAAGTATTTGATGGAACCGAACTTATAAATGTTGAAAAAACAAATAATGGTATAAACCTTCAACTTAAAAACCATACGGAAGAATTTGAAATTAAAGATGTAAAAATGTTAATTGGTGCTGAAGGCGACCGCTCTATTGTAGCCAAAAAACTATCGAACATAAAAAAAGAAAACGACCATTACTGCGCTGGAATTAGGGCTTATTACGAAGGTGTTACCGAATTACATGCTCAAAATTTTATTGAACTCCATTTTTTAGAAGAATTGTTGCCTGGTTATTTTTGGATTTTTCCATTACCAAATGGTCAAGCTAATATAGGTGCAGGCATGTTAAGTTCATCGGTTAGTGCTAAAAAAGTAAATTTAAAAGAAGACATGTTGCGCGCCATTGCCAATAATCCTAAAATAAAACACCGTTTTGCCAATGCTAATTTAGTGGGTAAAATTCAAGGTTGGGGGTTGCCTTTAGGCAGCAAAAAACGTGTAATTAGTGGTGATAATTTTTTACTTACTGGCGATGCTGCAAGTTTAATTGATCCTTTTACTGGCGAGGGAATTGGAAATGCCATGTATAGCGGTATGTTGGCTGCTGCACACATTCAAAATTGTATAACTCAAAATAACTTTAGTGCTGGCTTTAACCAACAATACGATACTGCCTTTTACGACAGACAATGGGATGAATTAAAACTAAGCCATACCATGCAAAAGTTATGTAAATACCCATGGTTATTTAATTTTGTGGTAAACAAAGCTAACAAAAATAAGGCCTTACGCGAAACCATTAGTTGTATGTTTGAAGACCTAGATTTACGAGCAAAATTGCGTAATCCATTGTTTTATGCCAAATTGCTAATTAACGATTAATCAAACAATTACAAATGTTAGATAACATAAAAAACTTCTTTGGAAACATAGTTTTAAAAAGCATGATGAAGGCAAAAAAAGGTAAGCACGCATTTATGCCTTTTGATAAAGCCAAAGAAATTGGAATAATATACAATGCCGATGATGTTCAAAACGAAAATAAAGCCCAACAATTTGCTACCGACCTTAGAAACGAAGGTAAAAAAGTAATACTAATGGGGTTTGTTAATGCTAAAGAACTACCTGCTAAACGCATGCCTCAAATTAATAGCGAATATTATTGGAAAGAAAAACTTTCATTTTTTAACCTACCAAATGCTGATAAAATTGGACAATTCCCAAATATTCAGTTTGATATACTTTTTAATATTTACCATGATGAAAATATTTCGCTTCAAGGTTTGTCGGTAATGAGTAATGCCAAATATCAATTAGGAGCTCAAATGAACCTTGCCACCCAAATATTTGACATGACTATAGATACAGGCAATAATAAGGATGTATATTATTTGGCAAAACAAATGGAGTTTTACCTAAAAGCAATTTGACCCAAATATTTCATTTAAAAATAGGCTGTTCATTTTTTAAAAATATATTCGCAATCCATATGAAATACACCAAACTAATTTCAGTTTTTGTTATAGTTTTTATGAGTAATCAGCTTTTTGCACAAAAAAAAGACGATTTATACAGCAATAGAATATTTAACTTTCAGTTTATTTACAACGGTCAAACTGCAAGTGGCGATTGGTCAAAAATGTATGGAACTAGTTCAGGTTTGGGGTTTGGAGTTAACTATAAAAGTAAAACCAATTGGCTTTTTAGTGCAGAAGGAAGTTTTATGTTATCGAGCGATTTAAAACAAGGTGGCGCTAATTTATTTTATTTAACCAATAGTAATGGCTACACTTTTAACTCCAATAATGGAACTCCAGCTACGGTAGATTTAACCATGCGCGGTTTTAATACTTTTGCCAAAGTTGGTAAAATATTTCCAGTGGCTCGTTTTAATAAAAACCATGGATTTATTATTCAAGCAGGTGCAGGTTACTTAATGCATTATTTGTATTTCAATATTCCACAAAGTTCGGTAGCTCAGCTTAACGAAACCAACCAACGTGGCTATGATAGATTACATGGGGGTATGGCTACCAATCAATTTATTGGTTATTATTACCAATCGGAAAGCAGGTTAGTAAATTTTTATTTTGGCGTAGATTTTATACAAGCTTATACCAAAAACTTAAGAGAATTTAATTACGATACTCAGCAATTTGACATGGGTAGTAAGCAAGATAATATTACTGCATTTCGTTTTGCATGGATGATTCCAATTTACTTAAGTAGCAAAAACGAAGAGTTTAATTTTGAATCGAAATAAAAAATGATGTGGTATTATTTAGGTTATTGGCTTTATACCATAGGCAATAATGGTTATTTTGCCATGCTAAAATTTGCCGCTTTGTTTAATAATAGAGCCAAGCTATTTATTGATGGCCGCAAAAATTTAATAGCCCGCATTACCCAAACTTTACAAAACGATTCAAGAAAAAGTATTTGGTTTCATGTGGCCTCGCTTGGCGAGTTTGAGCAAGCCAGACCTGTAATAGAGCAATTAAAGTCACTTTATCCCAACCATAGATTTATAATTACCATTTTTTCACCATCAGGTTACGAGCCTAGAAAAAATGACACCCTAGCCGATTATATTTTTTATTTACCCAAAGATTCGAAAAAAAATGCTCAAGCTTTGTTTCGGTTGTTCAATCCTGTTATGGCATTTTGGGTAAAATACGATTTTTGGTTTCACTATTTAAATGTTTTAAAAAACAACAATATACCAGTATTTTTAATAGATGCGAGTTTTAATAGTAAGCAAATTTATTTTAAACCATACTCACATTTTTACCATAAATTATTGAGCAATTTCGATTTTATTTTTACGCAAAACGAAAACAGTACCCAATTACTCAAAACCATTAAAATTACTAATGTGCAAACAACTGGAGACACCAGATTTGATAGGGTTTATAATGCTTTGCAACAAACAGAAAATTTACCTTTAATAGCACAATTTAAAGGTGATAAATTATTGATTGTAATAGGTAGTAGCTACCAATTAGAAGAAGAAATGCTGGCCAATTTTTTCAGCACCAACCCTACCCTTTCGTACAAATTAATAATTGCACCACATTTTATAAACGAAGAACGATTACAAGAAATTGAAAAAACATTTCCTGAAAAAATTATACGATACAGCCAAGCCAATGCAACTAATATTGCTAATTACCAATCACTTGTAATTGACAATATAGGCATGTTGAGTAAAATTTACAAATATGCTGATATTTCGTTTGTTGGCGGAGGTTTTAAACCCAAAGGATTGCACAATATTTTAGAAGCAGCTACTTTTGGAAATGCTATTATTTTTGGAAATGAAATAGCCTATTTTCCTGAAGCAATAGCTTTTAGAGACCAAGAGGCGGCTATTTCTGTTCAAAACCAACAAGAATTTAACAAAGCATTTAAAAAATTAACCGAAAATATTGAATTTAGAAAAGCAATGGGAGTTAAGGCACAGCAAATAATTTTAGAAAATGTGGGCGCCACTCAAAAAATAATTCAATATATTTCAAAAGCTTATATACATTTGAACTAATTAATAAATACCAATATGAAAAAAATCTCTCTACTTATTATGCTTTCAATTGCTGCATTTGTATCGTATGCGCAATGCACCCCTGATCCAAACTGGAATACAGATGGAATCAATCCAAGTCGCCTACCCGATGGAAATGTAGGAGTAAATTACTCAACTATTATTTCTTTTAAAACGCCTAAAGACACTTCGGTTGTTTACTCTGGTCAAACTTATAATGCCACCATAGATTCAGCTAGGGCCGAAACCATTAAAAATGTACCTCCTGGATTTACTTGGGCTTGCAATATTTCAAACTGCACTTGGAAAGGTGGAGAAAAAGGCTGTGCATTACTTTCAGGTAAAGCTGATTCAAACAATTTTAAATTCTACGAAATTAAGGTTTATGTACGATCATGGTTTACCATTCAAGGTTTGGGTTTTCAATTAGAGCGTTTGGATTCAAGCACCATTGATTTTTATATTAATGGCGGTAAAAGCAGCGTTCAAAATATTGCACCTGCACCTAAATTTACTTTTTACCCTAATCCTGTTAAAAATGTTTTGCAAATTGAAACTCAAAACTTAATTGAAAAAAACACAATAGTTACCATTACAGATTTGGCTGGTAAAGTATTAATAACTAAAACTTTACAAGTTAACAATGGCACTATTGATGTAGCTGATTTACCTAAAGGATTGCATTTAATTAACTTTAAAAACAGCAATTATTCACATACTCAAAAACTGGTAATAGAGTAATATAAAGCAGTTTTAAAATTTGCGATAAACAATTAATTTGCGCTTTTATAATTATTTTAAAAATAATAGCAAACAAATTTTAAAAAGTATCGTTTGTTAATTCAACATGGAAATAAAAGCCGGACAATATTTAGACCCCATTAAGTTTCCAGCTGATTTACGTAAAGTAGATGAGGCTGATTTAGTTAATGTTTGTGCAGATTTACGTCAGTATATTATTGATACTGTTTCAGTTTATGGTGGGCACTTTGGTGCAAGTTTAGGCGTAGTGGAGCTTTCGGTAGCTTTACATTACGCTTTTAACACTCCTTACGACCAATTGGTTTGGGACGTAGGACACCAAGCTTATGGGCACAAAATTTTAACTGGTAGAAGAGATAAATTTTATACCAACAGGGTTTACAAAGGTATTTCAGGTTTTCCAAAACGCGCTGAAAGTGAATATGATACATTTGGCGTAGGCCATTCATCAACTTCAATTTCGGCTGCTTTAGGTATGGCTGTAGCTTCCCGCTTAAAAGGCGAATTAGATAGACAACATATTGCCATAATTGGTGATGGTGCCATGACAGCGGGTTTGGCATTTGAAGGTTTAAACCATGCAGGAGTTGAAAACAGCAATATCATTGTAATTTTAAATGACAATTGCATGAGCATTGACCCCAATGTAGGCGCTTTAAAAGAATATTTAACTGATATTACTACCAGTCCAACATACAATAAATTTAAGGATGATGTTTGGAAAGCTTTAAATAAATTAGATAAAGTTGGCAAGTTTTCGAGCGATGTAATTTCAAAAATTCACGATACTTTAAAATCTGGTTTATTGCGCCAAAGCAATATGTTTGAATCGTTAAGATTCAGGTATTTTGGCCCAGTAGATGGACACGATGTAAACCATTTGGTTAAAGTTTTAGAAGATTTAAAAAAGATTCCTGGACCCAAATTATTGCATTGCGTAACAGTTAAAGGAAAAGGTTACGCCCTAGCCGAAAAAGACCAAACCAAATGGCATGCTCCAGGTTTGTTTGATAAAGTTACAGGCGAAATTTTTAAAACAGTTTCAGAAAAACCACAACCACCAAAATACCAAGATGTATTTGGAAATACTTTGGTAGAACTAGCTGAAGAAAATAAAAAAATAGTGGGTATTACACCTGCTATGCCTTCGGGTTCATCGTTAAATATTATGATGAAAGCTATGCCTGACAGAGCTTTCGATGTGGGAATTGCAGAGCAACATGCGGTAACATTTTCGGCAGGATTAGCTACTCAAGGTTTGGTTCCTTTTTGTAATATTTATTCATCGTTTATGCAGCGCGCTTACGACCAAGTGGTGCACGATGTAGCTCTACAAAACTTACATGTAGTTTTTTGCATGGATAGAGCAGGTTTAGCTGGTGCCGATGGACAAACACACCATGGAATGATTGATATTCCTTACATGCGTTGTGTACCAAATATGGTAGTTTCTGCACCAATGAACGAGGAAGAATTACGTAACTTAATGTATACCGCTTCGTTAGATAAAAATGCAGGACCATTTTCTATACGTTATCCACGCGGAAATGGCACCACTCCACATTGGAAAACGCCATTGCAAGAATTACCAATTGGTAAAGGCCGTAAGTTAAAAGATGGTGATGATGTTGCCATTGTATCATTTGGAACAGCAGGAAATTTAGCTGCGGAAGCCATTGAAAAATTAACTGAAGAAGGTATTAATGTAGCCCATTACGATTTACGTTTTGTAAAACCAATTGATGCAGAAATGTTGCATGAGGTTTTTGGAAAATATAGTAAAGTTATCACTGTAGAAGATGGAACCATAGTTGGTGGAGCTGGTAGTGCTATTTTAGAATTTATGGCTGAAAACAATTACCATGCATCTGTTAAAATGCTAGGCATGCCAGATAAAATTACTGAACATGGCGAACAACCTGAACTTTATGCTGAATGTGGTTTTGATGCCAAATCAATTAGAATACAAGTTAAGAAAATGTTGCTTGAAAATGCAGTAAACGCTTAACCTCAATATCATTCAATAAAAAAACCTGCATTTTAATAAATGCAGGTTTTTTTGTGTGGTCAACTTTATTCGTCAAAACTTAAATTTTTGGGACTACTTGAATAATTGCCAGTGGTAGGAACTGTTTTTTCTACTATTTCCATGTTATAATCATCAATCCAAACTTTACCTGTTCCATCAAGCAAGGTACCAAAAGCAATTTTATTGGTATTTTCTGGAATATCCAAAACCACTTCATAAAGTTTCCAATCAGTATTGCCTTTAATTGGTCTATTTCCCATATTGTCAAACGCCAATAATTCTTTATTGAGTCCATCGCCCCTCATCCAAAGGCCACACCAAGCTACCACATCTTGCGTTTTAACATAAGCACTTAACCTCACTCTTTTTCCTTTGTATTTTTCAGCACCAATCATTTGCATTAAAGTACCAAAACCTTCAATTTTCTTATCTTTTGATTGAATGGTAGCACAATTTTTACCATCTCTTCCTTCATTTGGTGCAATGCCCATATCATAACTTTTAGGTTTACTTCCTGCAACTATCCAGCCTTCAGGAAGGGTAAACGAAAACAAAATAGCAACTAAACTTGCTAAACTTAATTTTATAATATTCTTTTTCATAATTATTTCATTTGATTAGTAGTGGGAACAGTTTCATCTACAATTTCGAAAGTAATATCGTCAAACCAAATTTTACCTGTGCCAGCTAACAAAGCCCCATAAGCTATTTTGGAGGTTTCTGCGGGTACATCTAACACAATTTCATATTTAGTCCAACCAATATTGCCATTAATTTTCCTATTACTCATATTATCGAAACCCAACATTTTATATTTGCTTTTTTCATTGTAGGAGTCAAGGCGAAGCCAAAAACCTGCATATTTTTTCACATCTTGTACTTTTAAATATCCCGACATTTTTAAACGCTTACCTAAATATTTAGTTGCTGAAGCAGTCTGCATTAACGTAGCAAAACCTCTAATTTTTTTCTCTTTCGACTGAATGGTAGCGCAATTTTTACCATCTTTACCTTCGGCCACTGCTGTTCCAATATCGTATAAACGATACTTATTTCCTGTAACAAACCATCCATCGGGTATGGTAAAAGAAAAAACAGAAAATAATGCCACCGTGAGCAGAATAATTCCTAAAGCTGTTTTTTTCATATATTTTTAAATTTAGTTTTTCATTAAATCGTTTCATGGCTACAAAAAGATGGCGATTTCGAAGCACCATCTCTAAAACTTTTGGAATCATTTAAGCACTGAACCGCCAATTTATTGTAAGTGCATTTGATGGTGGTAGTTTTGTAGTCTGTTCCCATTTTATTTTGTCAATTGGTTAATTAATAATTTAATTGGATAAGTTAGGGTCGCAAATCCAAAGTCGGTAAGCAACCCAAATAGAGGAAGTAAAGCAAAAACCCACCACTTGTATTTGAATTTGGTAGTTGTCCCTTTTGTTAGGTTGTTCCAAACTAAAATCATTCTGTCCTTATGGTAAACAAGAATTAGAAGATCTGAAACTATCATACAAACTAGTCGGATTGGCAATGCAGCTCCAAACATATTTGCGGTAAATGCAAAATCAACTAAAAATATTTGACCCAAGATAGGTAGCAATAATAACGCGCCAACCAAAACCGTCCTGTTAATTACAATCAAAACTGCTCCTATAATTTGCATTATGCCAATAACTATATCAAATGTCTTGTCTAGGCTAAAGAGATGCCAAGCTAAATTGAATTTATCTACATCTTTCAACGGTGTATTTAAAATCTCAACACTTCTATTCCCAAACTGTTCACCTATCATTTTACCCCAGCCATAATCAAGCATATAATAAGCTAAATACCACCTCAAAACTAAAACTACAAAGTCGTAAAATTTCTCTTTGGATAGTTTTAACTCTGATAATTTGTCTTGTTGATAATGCTTTATAACATTTAATATGTAAAAAACTAAACCAACTACAAATAGCACGAAAGGAGCATATACAATTGTCATAGATACTTTTTCTAGCATATTTTTTTATCTCTCTTATTTCTTTAGTTTTTGTTAGAGCTATGTTTTGTAATAATACCATTACTGCTAACGTTTCCACCCTTGGCACTACGGGAGAATTTGGAAAACCAAATTGGCAACCAACAGGAATTTATAACAAAAGTAGAAACTTACAATGCGAGATGATAGCCTCCATTTCACCAAATGCGTATTATTGAAAGTTCTTTCCATATCTTTTTAATTAGGACTGTTGTAGTTGCAAGGATACATGTTTTTAATGTAGAATATTCCGTCAAAAACCTTTAGCCATTTGCCATTTATTTCTTTATGCAGAAATGCCTTCATTTTATAATCAACGTTTTTGTCAATGCTTTTATCAACGAGGTTTATAAAAGCAAAGTCAAAATTATTTTGGT
This sequence comes from Bacteroidota bacterium, assembly GCA_027484685.1. Taxonomy (GTDB): domain Bacteria; phylum Bacteroidota; class Bacteroidia; order UKL13-3; family UKL13-3; genus JAAFJM01. The sequence continues at coordinate 10,118 of JAIXSO010000068.1, read as the reverse complement.
TAATATAGTATTCAATACTCTCTTTTGATGGTGACTTTATTTTAAATGTCTTACTTCCTAAAGATCCTGCAAAACCTTGATATGAATCAAATCCTAGTATATAAAGACTATCACCCATTTTTTCCTTCATTAAACCGCCCATCGTAACCATCTGTCTTTTCTTATTTGCGCTAGTCTGGTTTATATTGTTCGATATATGAAAATTGTGAGACCATACAATTACTTTTTTACCAGGATATTGAAAATTTAAAAGCCATAGTAGATTATCACTCATCTGCTCATCACGGATATTGGAGGAGTACCCATTGAGCAACTCTTTATACTGCCATGAGTTTTGCGCAAATATTTTTAAGTTTTTTAGTTCTTGATTCCAAAAGTCATTAAGGTTTCTATTCAATTGATTCCTTTGAACTATTAAAGTGTCTACACATTGAATAAACTTAAATTGATTGCTAGCTGATACTTTACTTCTATATTCTTTGTTTATTAAATCTGTCAGTATTTGAATGAAATCAGCATAAAACAAGGAGTTTCGAAAAGGTAGATTGCTTGTTTTTATAATACTATCTAATTGTCTAACATAATTGTCCTTTGCATAACCTCCAGTATGTCTGCAATCAAAACCAGTAATTTTTAAGGGACTTATTCCATTATAATTTTGAGCCAAGTATTCGAATAAATCTTCGTTTTGCTTACATTCCGTCCATGTTGGATATATATTTCTCCTGCCATATAATGACTTGATATTAGGAATTATCTCTTGAGTGGTGAAGTTGATTGAATTTATACTGTAAAAATCGCTTTCGAAGGCAAGAACTTCAAAACCACATTCTTTATGCAGGAATTTAACCAATCTAGTTTTAGCTTGAAATGTTGCTGCATCACCATGATCTTGTTCTCCCAACATAATTACTCTTGCACTTCCAATCACATTTTGCAAAGTCCTAAGGTCAGAATAATCCGTGTCATTATAATTTATTGAACGAATCTTATGGGTTTGCGTTGTAAAAATATTTTGAATTAGTGATTCTGTTTTCTGAGCCTTAGTTTCTAATACCATCAAAGATAAAAGACTAAAAAGATTGATTAAGAGTTTTAAATTCATGTTCCTTCTAAAATTTATGGATTTTAGCATTGGCTATAAAATTGATATTGTTGTAATCATTAATGTTATTTATCTCAGATATATTGTTGTAAACAGAATAATCTATATTAACTTCATTAATTGCAAGGTTATTATTTACATCAACTAGGTCTTGTTTATCATCCAATTTTTTAGCCTTTGAGCTATTCCGTTTGTAGATACTTTTTTGTTTTTTAGTAACTAATTTTCTAACCAAGGTTGGCTCTTGCTTTGGTTTTAAATCCTCTTTCTCCTTTAAGATGATGGCTTTAGAAAGAACAGGTTTATGTGTAACTGGTTTTTTATATTTAATTAAATATAGGCCAGCCCCAAGAAGCAAAAAACTGAATACCACAATGGCATTTTTGTTTACCTTTCTTTTTGGTTTATTTATACTTTTTGATAAAAAGGCATCCACCTCATCCACGTCAAAATCAATTGGTTGATTTTGATGTGATGCTATTATATTTTTTAAATGTTTTTCGTTATCCATAATTAAGCTACAATAGATTTAAATAAGTTATTTTGAAGCTGAAAATCTTCTTTATCTAGAATTTTTTTAAGCACCTTTTTGGCAGAAAAAATCCTGCTTTTAACGGCTGACAAACTACACTTTTCAATTTTGCTTATTTCGTCATAACTAAAACCTGAAAGTTCGAAAAGAAGTAATGCCCTGCGCTGTTCAAAGCTTAAATACTCCAACAATTTATTCAGTTCAAAGGTGTTTACATTTACTTCTGCATTTTGCCAAGCTTTGTTGTTATCAGCTTTTGTCCACTCAAAAACTGCCTTGATCTTTTTTATTTTATAATGCTTCTTACATAAATTACTTGCTATACTAAAAAGATAAGCAACAAAAAAATCTTTGTCTTTAATATCCTCAAACTTTTCAAAAGCAATCAATGCCGTTTCGTTAACAATATCTTTGGCCTCTTCTTTATCCCAAACAAGCGTTTGCACAAATCTATACAACCGCTCGTGAGCAGATTTATACAAATCCATAAAGACTTGTTGCTTACTTTGTATAGGTTGGTGGATGTGCATTGATAATTCAGTAAGTTACTAAAATGCACAAAAAGTTGTTTACCAATAACAAATAAAATCTATTGGCCTGATAATCAAAACTTAAAATTTAAAAACCGTTTAAGTTAATTTCTATATTTCCTTCTGAAATTATATTAATAACCAAGGCTGTAGGTGTTACATAAATATCAGCGGGTTCTAAACTTTTTATGTGACCTTTTATGTCAATCATATCAAGCATTTTGGTGTTCACAGCATCATTGGCATTAAGCCTTGCTTCGTTCAATTGATCGGCAATGGAATAAACTAAATTGTTTTCAATATTTTGTTTAAACTCTTTAGAGTTAAGCAGCCAAGTTGCAGCTTTTACAAGTACATCGCGGGTTTTTAATTCAAAATCAAACTGTTTTATTTCAATTGATTTATTTTTAGGATTGTAAATGGGCACTCCTGTGGCGTAAATTATTCCTTTTACTTTTTTGCCAATAAAACCTTTCCTTACTTTTCCATCAATTTTTAAAGCCAACAACACTTTATTGCCATAATTAAATACTTGGGCATCTAACACATTTACTTTATAGTCAAACGTTTCTAAACTAAATGGATTGTTTAAAAAGTGCTTAGCTAAACCTTCATTCATTTGCTGATACGTTACAGAAGCACTTAAATTTAGTTTGGTAAATTCTTTAAAATCCGAAACTTGTCTAAGTGGAGGTAGTTTGTCTGAAAATGAATCAATAACAGGTTTTACACCAGAAACCAATTCAACCACGCTCGATAAACCTAACTTTATTTGCATTTTATTAGGAGTGTAAACAATGGGCGTTACAAATAAATTTTTAGGCTTGGTTATTAACCAAACTTTATTGGCCGAATCAAGCAAAATAGGTTCAGCCAAGCTTTTCCAAGCATTGCTTACCAAATTATTAATATTAACCGCTTTGGGAAATTCTTTATCAATTTTTAAAGCCATTTTATTTACAAAACCTTTTATTAAAGTCCCAAAAATGTTTGGCAAATCGAGTTTAGTAATTCCTAAATTAATAACGGGCAAATCGTCCCACACAATTTTGCCTTTGCTATTTAAAACCAAATTCCAATCTCTATCAATCATTGGAGTGGTAGTAAATTTTACGGTTAAGTTTAACGAATTACTGATGGTTTTATCAACCCCAAAAAACTTGAATAAATAGGTAAAATTAATATGTAATGGCGCATGAATTTCTAAAGCATTATTTGCAGTAATAACTTTAATATCAGCTCTTTTTATAATATCGTATTTAACCTTATCGTTCTCATTGTCAGCAAAACTGGTATCTTTATAAAGTATACCAATAAATTTTTTGTTAATTGATTTAGCAATACCTTCGGTAAATATATTAATAGGTAAACCAATAATTGAATTAGGCTTGGCTGGTTCCACGTTGCTAAATGGCTGAGGTTTAGGTGGTGTTATTTTTACCGTTTTGCATGCAAAAACAGTAAGTAGAAATAAAAATAACAATCTGAATACAAACACTTTCATTTAAAAAATTTAGCAATCAATAGCTTACAAAGAAACAAATAAAAAAGTGCTTACAGTAATTTTACCGATTGATTTATTCCTAAAAAAATGGAATAACTGATTTTATTTATTGTAGCATTTTTTATTGTTGTAAAACAATACTTTTGAAAATTACTTTTTACTATAAAATACTAATTATAAAATGACAAAACATACAGATTTACACGCTGCCACAGGCAATACATTAAGTTGCAAAGGTTGGGTTCAAGAGGCTGCTTTGCGCATGCTTTATAACAACTTAGACCCAGATGTGGCCGAAAAGCCAGACGATTTAGTGGTATATGGTGGAATAGGAAAAGCTGCACGCAATTGGGAAAGTTTTGATTTAATAGTAAAAGCTTTACAAGATTTAGAGGAAGACGAAACCCTTTTAATTCAAAGTGGCAAGCCCGTTGGCATTTTGCCTACGCATAAAGATGCCCCAAGGGTTTTAATTTCAAACTCTATGTTAGTGCCTAAATGGGCAAATTGGGAAACTTTTCACGAGTTAGATAAAAAAGGCTTAATGATGTATGGCCAAATGACAGCCGGAAGTTGGATTTACATTGGCTCGCAAGGAATTGTACAAGGAACTTACGAAACCTTTGCCGAAGCTGCTCGCCAACATTTTGGAGGTACTTTAAAAGGAACTTTAACTGTAACTGCTGGCTTGGGTGGTATGGGTGGTGCTCAACCGCTTTCTGTAACCATGTGCGATGGTGTTTGTTTAGCTGCCGAAATGGTAGAATGGCGCATTAAAAAACGTATCGAAACGCGTTATTTAGATGTTATGAGCCGTGATATTGACCAAGCTATTGACATGGCTTTAAAAGCCAAAGCCGAAGGCAAACGCCTTTCAATTGGCGTACTTTGTAATGTGATTGATTTATTGGAACGTTTAATAGAACGTAATATTACTCCTGATTTATTGACCGACCAAACTTCTGCTCACGATCCATTAAACGGATATTACCCAGAAGGAATAGCAGAGGAAGTGGCCGACCATATGCGTAAAGTTGAGCCAGATAAATATGTAGAAAAATCGTTAGATACCATGGCACACCATGTAAAATTAATGATTGAGTTACAGCAAAAAGGTGCTATTGTTTTTGATTACGGTAATAACTTGCGCGGACAAGCAAAAGACCAACGCCATGTAGAAAATGCGTTTTCGTTTCCTGGTTTTGTGCCTGCTTATATTCGTCCTTTGTTTTGCGAAGGAAAAGGCCCTTTCCGTTGGGTGGCTTTAAGTGGAGATCCTAACGATATTTATGTAACCGATCAAGTAATGAAAGATTTATTTCCTGAAAATACTTCATTGCACCGTTGGTTGGATATGGCTCAAGAACGCATTGCTTTCCAAGGTTTACCTGCACGTATTTGCTGGATAGGACAAGGAGATAGAGAAAAAGCTGCTTTGGCTTTTAACGAATTGGTAAGAACCGGAAAAGTAAAAGGACCAATCGTTATTGGTAGAGATCATTTAGATACAGGTTCGGTGGCTTCGCCAAACAGAGAAACAGAAGCCATGAAAGATGGAAGTGATGCTGTGGCAGATTGGCCAATATTAAATTCGTTGATCAATACTGCTGGTGGTGCTAGTTGGGTTTCAATCCATCATGGTGGAGGCGTAGGAATGGGCTATAGCATTCATGCAGGAATGGTGATTGTTGCAGATGGAACTGAAGATGCAGCACGAAGGTTAAAACGTGTATTACACAACGACCCTGCAATGGGAGTTATTCGTCATGCAGATGCTGGTTACGACATTGCCATTGATACAGCCAGAAAACATCGCTTAGACATCAAAGAAAGATTGAAAGACAAAGAGGATAAACCTGGATATTAGTTTTATGATTTAAATAAAAATCCCATTCAACTTTGAATGGGATTTTTTTTAGATTGAATTACTATATTTGTTTAACAAAAAGTGATTATGTTTACTTATAAAATACACTTACATAAAGAAGAGGAAGGCGGTTATACCGCAATTGTTCCCGCGCTCCCTGGATGCATTAGCTATGGAGAAAATGTAGATGAAGCCATCTCAATGGTTAAAGAAGCTATTGAATTATATATTGAAGAATTAAAAGACAGGAATGAATTAATCCCTGATGATACCAATACCTTAGAGTATTCATTAAATTTAGAAGTGGTATGAACCTTTCGCCAAAGTATTTAATTAAGCTTTTGGAAGCCAACGGATTTTATTTCAAAAGGGCAAAAGGTTCACATCATTTATATTACAATCCACAAACAAATATTACAATTATTGTTCCTGTTCATGGAGGAAAAGACATGAAAAAAGGAACATTTTTAGCTATTTTAAAACAAGCTGGTATAGACAAAAATTAATAGACCTTTTTATTTTAGATACCTCATTAAAAAAATGAAACTTAAAGAATTACATATACAAAACTATAAATCGCTGGTTGATTTGAAAATAATTGAACCCAATCCTTTTACAGTTTTTGCTGGTTCAAATGGGGCTGGAAAATCTAATATTTTTGAAGCATTGGAGTTAGCATATATTTCTAAATATATTGATTTTATTTATTCCAAAAGATTGTTTGGCAATGAAGATGAAATTAGATGTAAAATAACTGATTCTGACATAATAAGTATAAAGTTTATCCTTCCAATAACTGGAGCAGGTTCTGAGTATATTTACAATTTAGATAGAAGATCAGAAGAAGAATTCTTATTTACTGCTAAAAATATTGGCAACCTTGAAGAATATAATAATTACTTAGTGAAAAACAATTTGCATGGTAAAGATGTGAATATTATGCAAAGTGATTTTAGCAGAATTTCTATTAACACAATAAAAAAAGTTTTTGATTTTACTGATGATAATTTAAGATTAAATACTAAAGCAACCAACCTTGAAAAAGTACTTAAACGTGTTTTAAAAGACAAAAACAAAAGAGATGATATTTGTGAATGGCTTGATTTATTAGTTCCTGGTTTTGACAAAATAGAAATAGTAAGCGAACCATTAAGTGGAACAGATAGCTTAATCATTTATGAAAAAGGAACTAAAAAACCTTATACCAAAAATTTGTTATCTGACGTAACTTATAATATTTTAGCATTACTCACCGCAGTTTACCAAAGCGATGAACCACAGTTTTTGTGTATTGAAGAACCTGAAAATGGTTTGAACCCGAAAGTGCAAAAAGAATTGGTAAATTTATTCAGGCAAAAATGTGAAGAAGAAGGTCATTATATTTGGATAAACACCCATTCACAAACAATCGTAAATCAATTAACCACCAAAGAATTAATTTTGGTAGATAAAGTGGATGGAGCAACTCAAATAAAACAGTTGACTAATTTTGATAATCATGGTTTACCAATGGACGAAGCTTGGTTATCTAATTCGCTAGGAGGCGGAATACCTTGGTAAAATTGGGTATAATTGCTGAAGGCGATACTGAAACAACCTTTTTAAAATACAACCAAAGCTTTCAGTTATTGCTCCAAAATTTGAATATTCAACTAGTTTCAGTTATTGATGGTAAAGGTGGTCAACTTAATTCTACTTCCTTATTCAACATCAAAAAAGCCATTTTAAAAGATGCTGGAGCAAACAAAATAATCATCCTTACAGATTTAGATGAATTACCTGATTTTACAACAAAAAAATCACAATTAGATTTATCAGATATTGATGAGGTAGTCATTTCGAAAAAAGCATTTGAAGCTTGGTTCTTAGCTGAAACAAGTTGTATTAGAAAAGCTATTGAGTCAGACGATTTCTATTGCTATAATCCAGAAGAAATTAGTAGCCCTTTTGAAGAAATAAAAAGATTAGCAATTCAATTCAGAAATGAAAGAGGTTATGGTTCCAAGCCATTATTAGCTAGAAAAATGAATACCTTAGGATTTGATATTGAATTAGCCGCCAAGCATCCGAATTGCTCAAGTGCAGTATATTTCTTAAACAAATTGAAACAAATCGCTCAATTATAAAAACAAAAAATCCCATTCAAAGTTGAACGGGATTTTTTGTTTTATTCCAATATGCACTCATACGTTATATTAATCAACTTATTGTTGATTCCTTCTTTAAAAACAGCTGTTTGTTCTTCTTCAAATTTCTTGTCATCATCTAAGTAAAATATGCGTTCAGTTTTAATTTTATTCTTTTTACCTTTATAAATAAAAATATAATTTACATCCACATTAACAGCAGACTTCTTCAAATTACTTCTTCTTACACCATTATTTGTACTAACTTTGTAGGTGGCTTTTACCACTAATCCATTATTATTATAAAGTTCTACCTCTTCTTTGCTTCTATTATTTTTTAAAATTACTTGATTGTCGTTTCCCAACAAGGTATCCTTTTTTGATAAAACAATCTTCAATTTACTTATTTTAAGGTTTACAAATTGGGCTTTAACTGCATAACATATATTTAAGGTAAGCAATGCAAATAATATTAGTTTTTTCATTTAATTTTTTCTTTTATTTGTTTTTCAAACATAAGAAAAATATACATGAAAAACATTCTAAAAAACTTACTTCCAGCAACCATTATTGCCGTGGCAATCTTTGCAGGACTTTCATTTAAAAACTCAACAAAACAATCAAATTCAACAGTTTATGAATACAAACAATTTTCCACTGTTGAGTCAATCATTTCAGGTGGTATGGGGCGTTCAAGAATTTTAACAACCGATGAAAAAGGTACTTTGGTTGAAAAAGATTTATTGAATTTTTATAGTTTAGTAGGGATTAATTTTGGTAACATTGCCAATAACGACAGAGCGATAGTTGACAAAATAAATGAATGGACCAATACTGGTTGGGAATTAACCGAAGTAACTTCAGGAGCACAAACAAACATGAGTAATGGCTCAACAAGTAACGGTATTTTTATTACCCGATATTTATTTAGAAAAGCCAAATAACAATACTAAAAAATCCCGTTCAAGCCTGAACGGGATTTTTTGTTTTAGCTAATTACCTGCTTATAACAAATTTTTTTCTAATTATATAATCTTGATAGTGGAGATTTAGAAAATATAAACCTTCTGGAAGTTGCTCAATAGTTAATTGATCGTTATTACCAACATTTTCATAAACTAACTTTCCTTTATTATCATAAATAGAAATGCCATTGATATTTAAGTGTTCACTTGCAAAAATATTTAATTGATTATTGGCTGGATTTGGAAATACTTTTATTGCATCTAAATCAGGCAACTCATTTACTGAAGTTGCTGGCATGTTTAATGTTACTTTATGAAGTGAAGAAATAACCAAATTTAATAGCCCATTATTGTTCACACTATCTTGATTGGTAAGCACTGCAATAGAAATTCCAGAGGTAGTATCTACTATGTTTTCATTAATATAACCAAAAAATGTTCCTCCATGCGAATAAGCAGTACGACCATTAAATAAACGGTTGAAACGAAAAATACCTAAACCATAATTGGCATTATTACCAATATTAAACATAGTAACCTGAGTTCGGTTTAAGCCACTAATGAAAGTTGTTGATCAAACAACATTAACATTTCAGGATTTGTTTCTTCTACATCTTTTCTGATAGATGGCTTTTTAGGAAAAAAAGAATAGGCAGCAATAGCGCCCATGATATTTAATAAAAAGCCACTAATTGAGCGATGTCTTGTGTGTTCAACTTGGCAAATATTCTTCAATTCATCATTAACAGTTTCTATAACAGAACGTTTGCGAAGCAATATTTTTTCTTCATTACTTAAAGCTTTACTTTTCATATTTCTTCTAACAGCAGTAATTAATTGAATGCCATTCCCAAATAGTAAATCGCTTAATGCCTTTGATATATAGCCTTTATCGCCAAATAGTTTTCCAAAAATTTCTTGTGTCATATTGGTTATTGCTTTCGCATCTCTATCATCTACGTTTCCTTTAGTTAAATAAAATGAAAGTATTTCACCCTTGTCATTAATAATCAAATGAAGTTTAAATCCAAAGAACCAACCCATTGTTGACTTACCAACTTCGGCAATTCCTTTAAAAGTTTTGTTTCTTTTGATACGTTTATTATGACAAACCCTTAGAACTGTTGAATCAATAAAACTAATTCCAGTACATTCTCCTCTACAGCAATAATGAAGAAAGGCCATGAATGGTATTGCGCTTTTATGGCTTAGTTCAATGAATCGATTATACGATAGAACTCCAGGAAAATCATCCTTCAAATGCGCACAAATATAATTAAGGTAGAAGTGTTTAAAATTACGAAACTGACCACCATGAAAAGCAATCAAAATTGTTATTATTTCCGAGTCGCAAAGTCCTGATTTTCTATTCCTTGTCCTTACGTCATCTGATGATGGCAACTCAAGTTTTTTGTACTCTAATTCAAAATTATTGCAGAAATCATCCACTTTTACAAAAATTTCAGTAATTTTATCCCGTAGCATTGTT
>JAIXSO010000029.1 GCA_027484685.1 Bacteroidota bacterium | reverse complement strand
CTTTTTTTCCTAAAAAGCCATCTATCAGAAAAGATGTAGAAGAAACAAATCCTGAAATGTTAATGTTGTTTGATCAACAACTTTCATTAGTGGCTTAAACCGAACTCAGGTTAATACTATCAAACATAAAAAAATTCTTTCATTTATTATGGAGGGCAGACTCATAGGTCTCCCACAACGGTAGGTATCCAACGCATTTAAAACAAAAAAATCCGTTACAAACTGTAACGGATTTTTCGTTTCGGCTACGCTCAACGACCGCGGACCCTGAGCGAAGTCGAAGGGCATCATTCATAATTGCTTACACGTGCATTGCTCTATTGTCTGTAGCTGCCAAACATGCTTCTTTCACTGCTTCGGCATAGGTTGGGTGCGCATGGCTCATTCTTGCTACATCTTCGGCACTTGCTCTAAACTCCATGGCTACTACTGCTTCGGCTATTAAATCAGCCACACGTGGACCAATCATGTGCATTCCTAAAATTTCATCGGTGGTGGCATCGGCTAATACTTTTACCAATCCATCAATATCCATACTTGCTCTAGCGCGGCCTAAAGCACGAATTGGGAAACTTCCCACTTTGTATTTAGTTCCTGCTTTTTTCAATTCTTCTTCGGTAGCACCTACACCAGCCACTTCGGGCCAAGTATAAACTACACCCGGAATTAAGTTATAGTTGATATGTGGTTTTTGTCCAGCAATGATTTCAGCTACAAATACACCTTCTTCTTCCGCTTTATGAGCCAACATTGCACCTTTTACCACATCGCCAATGGCGTAAATTCCTTTAATAGCAGTTTCTAAATGCGCATCAGTTTCTATACGTCCGCGTTCATCGGTTTTTAAGCCAATATTTTCTAAACCTAAACCTTCGGTATAAGCTTTACGGCCTACAGAAACCAAGCAATAATCGCCAGTAAATGTTACCTCTTCGCCTTTTTCGTTATCGGCTATAATGGTTACTTCTTTGCCTTTAGCTTTTGCCGATTTTACTTTATGGCTAAAGAAAAACTCAAAGCCTAATTTACGTAAGCTACGTTGTAATTCTTTACCCAAAGTTCCATCCATAGTTGGTATAATGGCATTGGTATATTCAATTACCGAAACTTTAGCACCTAAACGTGCGTAAACCGAACCTAATTCTAAACCAATTACACCACCACCAATAATTACTAAATGCTTTGGCACTTCTGTCATATTCAAAGCTTCGGTACTGGTAATAATGCGTTTTTTATCAATTTCTAAACCTGGCAAACTTGCTGGTTTTGAACCTGTAGCTATAATCACTTTATCGGTATCAATTACTTGTTCAGTTTCGCCAGTAATTTTTATTTGGTTTTTAGTTACAAACGAGCCAATGCCTTTGTATACATCAATTTTATTTTTTTTCATCAAATAATCAATGCCTTCGCAAGTAGTTTTAACTACACCTGCTTTGCGCTCTATCATTTGTTTTAAATTTACTTTTACATCTTTTACATCAATACCATGAGTAGCAAAAGTATGGGTAGCATTATGGTAATGTTCGCTTGAATCTAATAAGGCTTTTGATGGAATACAACCTACATTTAAACAAGTTCCGCCTAGGGTACTGTATTTTTCAATAATGGCTGTTTTAAAACCTAATTGCGCACAACGAATAGCAGCAACATATCCTCCGGGGCCAGAACCAATAATGGTTATATCGTATTTCATAAAGTTATTTTTATTGTAAAATTTATGCTAGCAAAATTAAACTTATTTGCGAAGCTTATGAATGATGTTTGTTAGAAAAATGGGAAAAAATGCGGAGTGCGGAGTGACAAAAATGCGAAATGTATTGCGGGAGTTGAGTGAAGAATAATTATTTAACGTGTTTCATTTTTATTGATAAAAGTTGAAAGTACTTTAAACAAAAAATCCCGATAATTTTAACATTACCAGGATTTTATAAATTCTTAGTTTATTACTTATTTTTTAGCAACAGAACCATACATTTTTTCACGTTGTTCTTTAATGTCAGCGCTGCTAATGTATTCATCGTAAGTCATGCGTTTATCAATGGCACCTGATGGGGTAATTTCAATTACACGGTTAGCAATGGTTTGTACAAACTCATGGTCATGACTGGTAAAAATGGCATTGTGTTTCCAGTCCATCAAAGCATTATTGAAAGCAGTAATCGACTCTAAATCTAAGTGATTGGTTGGTTCATCTAACACCAAACAATTGGCATTGGTTAACATCATACGCGAAACCATACAACGCACTTTTTCGCCCCCACTTAACACATTAGATTTTTTGAAAACTTCTTCGCCACTGAACAACATTTTTCCTAAAAATCCGCGAATATAAGTTTCGTCTTTTTCTTCTGAATATTGGCGTAACCAATCAATTAAGTTATAATCAGCGCTAAAATAACTGCTATTATCGTTTGGTAAATAAGAAGTGGTAATGGTTTGTCCCCAAATATACTCGCCACTATCGGCTGTATTATTACCCATAATAATTTCGAAAAAATTAGAAATTGCCATTGGGTTTTTCGATAAAATAACCACTTTATCGCCTTTATCTAAATTAAACGAAATGTTTTTAAACAACACTTCGCCTTCGTTATTCTTTTTACTTAGGTTTTCAATGCGTAAAATTTGATCGCCACATTCTCTATCTGGCCTAAAAATAATGCCAGGATACTTACGCGTAGAAGGTTGAATTTCATCAACCACCAATTTTTCCAATAATTTTTTACGGCTGGTAGCTTGGCGACTTTTAGAAGCATTGGCACTAAAACGTTCGATAAACTCTTGCAATTCCTTGCGTTTATCTTCCATTTTTTTGTTTTGGTCACTTTTTTGGCGCAAGGCCAATTGGCTGCTTTGGTACCAAAACGAGTAGTTACCGGTGTAAAGCGAAACTTTGGCAAAATCAATATCGGCAATATGTGTACATACTGAATCTAAAAAATGTCTATCGTGACTTACAACAATTACCGTATTTTGAAAATCGGCCAAGAAATTTTCTAACCAAATAACTGTTTCCACATCCAAATCGTTGGTTGGCTCATCTAGTAATAAAATATCAGGATTACCAAATAATGCTTGCGCTAAAAGCACACGCACTTTTTCTTTACCATTTAATTCTTTAACCAGTTTGGTGTGTAAATCTTCTTTAATACCCAAATCGTTTAACAAACTAGCAGCATCACTATCGGCATTCCAACCTTCCATATCGGCAAACTGACCTTCTAATTCGGCAGCACGCAAACCATCAGCATCGCTAAAATCGGGTTTTAAGTAAATGGCATCTTTTTCCTCCATAATTTGCCATAACTTTTTATTTCCCATTATAACTGTTTGTAAAACAGGAAATTCGTCAAACTCAAAGTGATTTTGTTTTAAAACACTCATACGCTCGCCTGGAGTCATAGAAACATGGCCTGTACTTGGGTCAATTTCGCCAGAAAGAATTTTTAAAAAAGTAGATTTTCCAGCGCCATTAGCACCAATTACACCATAACAATTACCTGGAGCAAACTTTACGTTTACATCCTCAAACAACACACGTTTGCCATATCGCAAACTTAAATTAGCTACTGAAATCATTTATTATTTACTTTTTTAAAGGCGGCAAATGTAAGGCTAAATTTTTGATTTTTGAAGTGTGAATTTTGAGGGAATTGGGAGATGAGAAAATATAGACAGTGTCATCCTGAGCTTGCCGAAGGAAGCAATTGAGTTCGGAATGCGGAGTGACAAAAATGCGAAGTAAGTTAGTGCATAAACCTGAACTTGTCAAAGAGACCAAAATAGAACTTATTTCTTTTTAAAAATCCTATCATTAATACATTCCTTAATAATAAATCTAATTCCAATATTGTGAGAATTTACATTTGGTATTGAATTGTTAAAAGCAAAATTATATCCATAAATAATATCATAATAACCAAAATAAGAAAAACCAAAGGAAGGTCTAAAATAATAAGCACCATCCTTAAAATCAGAATAATAAATTAAACTTGATGAAAAATTTAAAATGACTAGACTATAAGAATAAGTTAATTTAGGTGCTATTATAAAATTTTTAAAGCTTCCTCCAAACTCTGTAGTAAGTTGATAAGAACCATAAGCCATACCCTTTTTACTTTCTCTATAACCTAAACAAACACCAAGCTCACCATAAGTTTGGTTAAATTGATTAAGTGCTATTACATAATCCAAACTTCCTTCCGTAAGAGGTGAAATAATCATTTCCCTGTTCAATGAATAGCGTCCATTTTGAGATATTCCTTTAAAAGAAATAGAAAAAATAATCAAAAAAATCAAAAATCTTTCCAGCATAAACAGCAAACATAATAAAAGTATTGATTTTAATGTATTTCAAGTAAGCAAAAAGAATTTATACATCAATCTTTCAATGTTGCCAATCTTGCCTGCAGTTGGTGTTTACGCCAATCGACTTGAACTGTTCGGTGAAAACACAAATCCATAGGCAATTTTGATGGAGTTGGGAGTAGAGAAATGTTGTGATTCTGAGCTTGCCGAAGGAGGCAATGGGCCATAGACGATGGTTGATAGACTTAAATCTCCAATTTTACATTGCAGACTTCAGCTTAAACAATTTTGAAACATTATTTAACGCATCAAAACATAAAATAGATCCATCTAATGTCGTTGGTTGTTGAGTAATTATTTTTATTACTTCAGTAGCCATTATGCTACTAATTATACCACAAACACTGCTTATAATTCCCGATACATTACAATTATTGTTATTTTCAAATACAAGTAATTCTTCGCTAAATATTTGATTTAAACTAATTCTTTTCTGTCCATTTAAAATGGTAACATAACCTTCCCAATTTTTCACAGCACCGTAAATCAGTGTTTTGTTATTTTCAAAACATTTATTATTTACCAAAATCCTCGTATTTGAATTATCGCTACAATCACATATAATTTGGTATTGATTAATGATGGAATTACACACTTCATTATTTTCAAACATAAAATCATAGGCTTCAATATTTATTGTGGGATTAATTGCTGATAAACGTTGTTGTAAAACAACTACTTTCTTCTCGCCAACATCATTTGCTTGGTATAAAAACTGCCGGTGTAAATTGGTTGCAGCAATTTTATCTCCATCCATTATTCCAATTTTGCCAATTCCCATGCTAGTTAAATAAGTGGCTAAAGGCGTTCCTAATCCACCAGCTCCAATTATTAGTATTTTGGCATCATTAATTTCTTTTTGCCCTTTTTGCCCTATTTCATTTACCATTATTTGTTGCGAATAATCCATTTTACTAGCTTCTGTTTATTTGCGAGGTAATTGTGGTATCTGTAATTTTATCATCATTGGCCAATAAAAATGCTTTCGATAAAATAACCGACAGTCCGCTATCTCCTTCAAATGGAATAAACAAATTTTCTGTTAAACTTTTTTGACTTCTATCCGCTACAATACATAAGTATTGATCGTTAGGTTCCATCAATATATTGGTACTTCCAATGTGAATTTTATATGTTCTGAGTTTACCTTTTACCACCAAAAACTTATCAATAATAGAGCTTACATTCGCTATTTTCAGTCTTGGAATTAATCCACTCAATATTTCTTTTCTATTTTTTGCCGTTTCCGATAAATCGCCAAATGAATATGATTGCCAGTAATCTCTGTAAGCAGGTAATCCACCTGAATCTTGCCAAGTAGCATCGTTACCAACACTTGCTACACCAACAAACAAATCTACATCTCTTAATGCCTCTGAAAAAGCTATTGGAGGAATATCGATTAAATCGACTGAAGTATTGTTAGTAGTATTTATAAATCTAATTTGATCGGTGGTAATATAATTCCAAATACCAGTATCATTAAATTCATTATCAGCATTAAGCGCATTTACCCAATATTCTACCCTTAAATTGTATTCAGGTAAATTTAAAAAAGCAGTATCCTGATCTCCACCATCCCAAGAGCCAATAAGCTTTGCACTCCAACTTCTTCCTTTTGCTAAAGTTACATATTGATGTTGTTTCAAAACATGCGCTGCCATTCTGTTGCTATAATTGCGTGTATTTATTTCAGCATCAGTAAGAATATAAATTTCCCTGAAAGCTTGTTTTAAAGGTTGTTGAATTTTATTTTCAATTAAAAAGTTTCTCCAAGCTTTTACCTCATTGGTTTTAGCCGTTACCGGATGCCAAAGTGAGACATTATTAAAGTCATTTATATTTAAAGAATTATTATTAAAATCAACCCAAGTTTCTTCTTTAAAAATAGCAGTAGTCGAGTGGTTTTCACCAATAAAATTCCAAATTATTTTTTTGCTTAAAAACGAAAGCAAAGCATGTTGAAAATAGTTTTTTATAAAATAATCCAAAGGCATTATTCTATTGCTGCGCAACATTCGGTCTATTCTATCTCTTTGAGCCGAAGTAGTTTGTTCAATTTGTTTTTGGGTATCTTTTATTTTTTTAAGCTTAGCCGCATATTTTTCTTTAACAATAACTGGAACGGATTTTTGCTCGGTGTTATCAGCCTTAAACCAACGTAAAGACGATTTTCCAACTCCCGTAATTTGAATTGTACAATGAAAATCTTCAATAACATAAGTTCTTTCGTTATTAGTCAATCCAAAATCTTCCACTGCTAAATCTTCAATTTCATGCGTGCTAATTCCCAGTTTTTGTGCGGCACTGTTTATGTACTTTTCAATAATAGTTTGTGTATTGGTTTGCTTAATTCTAAGCCTAAGTCTCGATAATTGTCCAATTCCATCCAATCCATTGGAGCTATAAAGCGAAAACAGACAAGCATTGCCAATAGCCGCAGCGGCAGGACCTTTTTGAGGAATTTTTTTATAACATCGTTCTGCTAATTTTGATAATAGTTGAATGGTTTGGTTGTCATAAAAATGCGAACACATCCAAATAAAACCTTTCATGGTTTCAATATTGATGGCACTTAAAAACTCTGATGTAATTATATTATAAGTTTCTGTTCCATAGGTGTGGGTTTGGGTGGTCAATTTTTCTTTTAAATCAATAATAAACTGAAACCATTCGTGGGTAGTTTTTTTAAATTTATCACTACCCATTTCATCAATTATTTTCTTGCTATCTTTTAAATATTTATCAGATGGTTTGGACCCAGTAGCTTTACTTGCCTTGTCTATAAGTATAAACCAAAGTTCTTTTTCGTCATCTTTTTTTTGCTGAATAATATTGTTTGCAAATGCCGTAAAATCATCCTGACCCATAAAATAAGTAGGTTTAATTTTATCTGCATTTGCATTTGAAAACACAATGCTGTCAATTTTAGAAATTAACTTCAATCTGTCTTTATCCGATGTATAAACATTGTTTTTTGAAATATAATTTTTCAATATTTCAAAACTTTTGAGCGTTGATTCTGGTAAGTTTTTGGCTGAAAATTGTTTTTCAACCTGATTTAAAATTCCTGAAACAGAAAATGTACTTAAATCAAAATCGTAACAGTTTTTAGTACTGCAAATGGCATTTACCATGGCGTCAAATTGATCAAAACTAATTTGAATTTTTGATTTAAAAATTTGGTTAATATATGCTTCCCTGATTACCCTATTTTCGTTTGGATAGTAATTTTTTGGCGGTTCAATCGTGTATATTTTATGAATACAATCAAGCACAAAATCTATTTTCACATCATCAGTAAATTGACTAACGGTGTTCACATAACTTTCTAAATTTTTAACGTTAGCTACGTAAAAATAATTGTTTGTTTTTTTTACTTCGGCTATTGAATCTGCAATCAGCTCATCGTAATTTGACTTGCCAGAAAAATTAAACAATTTGTTTAAAATACCCATAATTATCCTCCAACTAAAGGTGTTAATTTAATAAAACTAATTTTGGTGTCATTGCTTATTATCACTTCATCTTCCAAACTTTCCGCTTGAATATCATCTATCAATAAAAAATAACCATTTTTTAAAAAAGCATCTAAAGCCACATACACTTGTTTTTCGCCATCTATTAGTTTTTTAGGCTTAAGTTTGTAACCATTCAAAGTTTTTTCAGCATCAGTTGGCTCTACCAATCCATTAAAATATTGTGGTAATTTATTATTATAATTTTCAACTTCTTTTAGCACACGTTCCTTAATAATGTCTTTTACTAATACTTTTTCTGACTTAAAATGAAGCAAAACTTCATTCAAAATTTTCCCTGAAAATGTTTCGTCTTTAGCCGTAATTGTTATATTCATAAAGTTTGTAATAGTAAAAGCAAATAAAGAATTATTCTATTAATTTGTAACAATTTGTAACGCAAAACTTACATTTGTTACAAAAGGGATGTAGTTATAACTTGGGTAAAACGGCAAATTGCTAATTTGATGTTGTGGGTTCGAGTCCCAACGCCCTTAAATATTTGGTGCTTTTACGCAGTCAATTCCAAACATTTCACTATTTTGTAAATGCTGACATTTTGCTTTATGAAAGAAAATTCAATGAGCTGTCCTGCCACATTTATATTTGAAATAAATTAACGCGATTGGTTAAGCAAATGCAAAGCCACCAGAGTTTTCATACATATGACGGTAACAAAGTGAGTATTCGGATTGCAAAGAGGTTATTAGTGGTTGATTCACGCCTTGCGTTATTTAGTTGATGGATGATTGTTTTATAATTTGTCGTCCTGAGCTTGTCGAAGGATGCTTCTGGCTTTATTTCTTCCACATGCTAATTCCGAAAGTTTTCGGAACATGTGGTAATTCATTTGTCATCTTATCAACCTTATTAACAATTCAACCAATCAACTCAATTAACTTAATCACCCATTCCACATCCAAAAATCAAAAATCTGCCTTAC
The DNA here is from genome assembly GCA_027484685.1 of Bacteroidota bacterium. Classification (GTDB taxonomy): domain Bacteria; phylum Bacteroidota; class Bacteroidia; order UKL13-3; family UKL13-3; genus JAAFJM01. Next base: position 52,079 of record JAIXSO010000029.1, on the reverse strand, counting down.
TTTCGCGGCAATGAAATATTTTATTGTGGCAGGCGAAGCAAGTGGCGATTTGCATGGTGCCAATTTAATAAAAGCCATTAAACAAAAGGATGCTCAAGCTGAATTTCAGTTTTGGGGTGGCGATTTAATGCAGGCGCAAGCCAATGGTTTACTCATGCATTATAACCAAACGGCTATCATGGGTTTTGTGGAGGTATTGCTTAAAATTAGAACCATTTTAGGCTTTTTAACTTTATGCAAAAAACAAATTACTGCCTTTAAACCCGATGTGGTTATTTTGATTGATTACCCTGGCTTTAACCTTAGAATAGCTGAATTTGCCAAGCAACAAAATATTAAAACTGTGTATTACATAGCACCAAAAGTATGGGCTTGGAAAGAAAACAGAGCCAAAAAATTAGAAAAATTTGTAGATGAATTATTGCTCATTTTTCCTTTTGAGGTATCGTATTTTAAAAAATGGAAAGTTAAAGCAACTTATATTGGCAATCCGCTGCTTGATGAAATAAATGCTTTTGTTCCCGACCCTGATTTTAAAACTAAAAATAATTTATCGCCACAAAAACCAATTATAGCTTTATTGCCCGGCAGCCGCAAACAAGAAATTAGTACTACCCTACCCAATATGATGTTGCTTGCACAAGCTTATCCAAATTATGAATTTGTGATTTGTGCCGCACCTTCTATAAAGCCAGAATTTTACCAAACTTATATTGGACCAAACACCAAAATTATTTACAATAAAACTTACGAAGTTTTGCATTTAGCCAAGGCTGCCATAGTTTGTAGCGGAACAGCTACTTTAGAAACAGCTTTGTTTAAAGTACCTCAAGTGTGCGCTTATGTGGCCAATCAAATTTCGTATGTTATAGCCAAACAATTTGTGAAAATAAAATATATATCGTTGGTTAATTTAAATTTGGATAAACCTGCCATTACCGAATTAATTCAACAAGATTATACCTTACAAAAGCTAAAGCAAGAGTTTGAAGCAGTGTTGCCAACCGGCAATAAATACGAGGCTTTGATGCAAGATTATGCAACTTTAGCAACTGAACTTAACAAACAAGGAGCAAGCAATAATGCAGCTCAAATTATTATTGATTTAATTAAAAAATGAGAATTATATTTTTAGGAACTCCCGATTTTTCGGTTCCATCGCTAGATGCTATAGTAAAAGCCGGACATGAAGTAGTAGCAGTAGTTACCATGTCCGACAAACCTGCTGGACGCGGCATGCAATTGCAACAAAGTGCGGTAAAAAAATATGCGGTTGAAAACAATATAAAAGTATTACAACCTGTCAAGTTAAAAGACCCTGAATTTATTGCTGAATTGCAAGCGCTAAATGCCGATTTGCAAGTGGTTATTGCTTTTAGAATGTTGCCTCAAATAGTTTGGCAAATGCCAAAGTTTGGTACTTTAAATTTACATGCCTCTTTACTTCCTGACTACCGTGGTGCAGCACCAATTAATTGGGCAATTATCAATGGAGAAACCAAAACGGGTGTGAGTACTTTTTTCTTAAAACACGAAATTGATACAGGCGATGTATTATTAACCAAAGAAGTAGCAATTACACCAACCATGAACGCAGGTGAGCTGCACGATTTATTAATGCAAATTGGCGCGGAAACGGTTGTAAAATCATTAGCGTTAATTGAAAATGGTAGTACCAAAGGTACACCTCAAGGTGATGACAATAACAAAATGGCCCCTAAAATTTTTAAGGAACATTGCCTTATTAACTTTAACCAAAACGGACAAAATATCTATAATTTAATTAGGGGTTTAAGTCCTTATCCAGCGGCATTTACGCACTTTGATAATAAAATATTGAAAGTTTATGAAGCAAGTTTTGAAGCAACAAACCATCAAGAACCAATTGGCAAAATGATGAGTGACAATAAAACCTTTTTAAAACTAGCTTGCCAAGATGGATATATTCATTTATTGCAAATTCAACTAGAAGGTAAAAAACGCATGAAAGTAGATGAGTTTTTGAGGGGGAATAAAATTAGTTGATGGTTGATAGACGATGGACCATAGATTTCATGCAGTTGTTGGTGTTTAGTAAAGCGTCACCTACAACATTTTTAGGCTAACGCAACTCGGGCCAAAAAATTTAAATTTCGCGCATTTAGTGGACATCCACCCACACCGCTTTGCCTGCACATTTTTTGTAAGATATAAAACTCTTTAGTTATTGGATAAAGTTGTTTTGGTTGGATGTTTTTTTCTGAATCAAAACCTTAAATTCATTTATTGAAAAGGTAAAAATCCGTATTTTCTAAGTTAGATTCCTGTTTTGGAATGGAAAAGAATAATATTTGTATACAGATGAAAAAATTTTATGTAATAAAGGGTGGCGTAGCTTGTAAGAAAACTAACAATATATATCCTCAAGTACTTAAGCCTCTTGCTCCAAAAGGTTCAGAGCATTACCAGAAAATAACTAACCTTAGAAACAAACCAAACCCAGATTCCGAGGGTTTGATAATAGAATTAGAACTAGATCATAAAACAAACCCTACCGATTTTATTTCTCAATCTTGGATTGGTTCCATTGGTATTCTGGTATCACAGAGTGTATTTGAATTTCTTTCAGGGTTTAACTTACAGCCTGATATGGAAACATACAAAACCATTATTCACCATAAGGGCAAAACTTTTGATTATGTATGGTTGAACCCTATATATAGATACGAATATGACATTGATTTTGAAAAAACTAAATTTTACATTTTTGATATTTTAGACGAATCATATACACGAATTGAAATTTCAAGCATAGAAGACTTTAAAGAAAAAAACTTAAACCAAACAAGTCCGCTTAAAAAACTTCACACATCGAACGTTTATTTAACTACAAAACAAGTCGACAATTTTGACCTTATTCAAATTTCCGCAGGAGATGCAAACATATATATATCAGAAAATTTAAAAAACCAATTAGCTCTTAAAAAATTCTCAGCTTTTGAAGTTTATAATGAAATTGAAATAAAATAATACAGTTTTGGTTGTAATCAGCTATCGTCTATGGTCTATCAACTGACAACCATCAACAATCAACTAACAACTAAAACTGGAAATAAATAAACGGTTGTATTTCGGCTGATTTTACTTGAATGAAAATAATTATGACAGCAAGCATACAAACCAATTTTACTGCAAATGAAGTATTGGTAAACCACGCTAACGAAGCTGTTTCGTACTTTTTAGGAATAAAATGTAAGGCATATCCTAATAAAATAACCAATACTATTTTATGATACGAAGTAACAAATGTATAAGCTATGCTGCCATTAAATTGGGTAAATATTTGATTCAATAATTGTTTGGCAATATCAAAATTGGGAGCTCTGAAAAATATCCAACAAAAGCACACAAAGTGAAACGTAATAATGGTTGAAACCCACGCATTGTCAAAAAATTTGGTAAAGACATTGGTGGCTTTATTTTTTATTTCTAAGTAATATTTATGTGCAGCCAAACCTGCACCATGCATAGCTCCCCAAAATATAAAATTAAAACTAGCTCCATGCCACAAACCACCCAAAAGCATGGTAATAAATAAATTCATATAAGTTCTAAATTTACCTCCACGGTTTCCGCCAAGCGAAATATATAAATAATCGCGCAACCAACTGCTTAACGACATGTGCCATTTGCGCCAAAATTCAGTAATGCTTTTTGATTGATATGGTGAGTCGAAATTTAAACAAAACTCAAAGCCCAAAAGCAAAGCAATCCCTATAGCCATATCGCTATAACCGCTAAAATCGCAATAAATTTGTAATGCATAAGCATATACACCAATTAAGTTTTCAAAGCCGCTGTATAAAGTTGGATTGTCAAAAATTCTATCAATAAAATTTACACTGATATAATCGCTGATAACTGCTTTTTTAAACAGACCACAACTGATTAAAAACAAAGCTCTTCCAAACATTTCCTTACTTACAAAAGTGGGTTTATACAGTTGCGGAATAAAATCGTGCGCACGAACAATTGGCCCTGCTACTAACTGAGGAAAAAACGAAACAAAAAATGCGTAATCAAAAATATTTTTAACGGGTTTTAGCGTTCCTCGGTAAATATCTAGTGTATAACTTAACGATTGAAAAGTAAAAAACGAAACACCAACAGGTAGGAAAATATCCAATGGTTCAAACTCGTTATTGGCTAAATTATAAAAAACTGAAAGTATAAAATTGGTATATTTAAAATAACCCAAAAGCCCCAAATTAACCACCAAACTCACCACCAACCAAAACTTTTTTTGTGGTGCATTTTTACCATTATAAATAAAATTAGCCAACGTATAATCAACCACTGTAGATGCTATTAAAATCAAGAAATAAATACCACTCGATTTGTAATAAAAATACAATGAGAACAGCGTTACAAAAGTAATTTTAGCTCTATGGGTTTTATGCAATAATGCATACACCGCCATAAATCCAGTAAACAAAAACAAGAAAAAGCCAGTATTGAATAAAATGGGTTCTTGCGGGTTGTAAACAAACTGTTGTAATATTTTTGAAATGTCGAACACTTTATATTTTTGATTTGTTGATTTGGAGATTTGTTGATTTTGTTGTCCCGATAAATCGAGAGTTGAATTGTTGTATTGTTAAATTGCTATAATTGTTAATTTCCGTTGGCTAAAGCCGAACGGTAATGGATTTTTACGAATTGACTATTTCCTATTTTTCATTAATGCGTTATACAATAAAGTTCCTTGTACTTCGTAACCTTGGCGGCTATAATGCAAAAAGTCTTTAGCAAATAACCGATGTTTTTTCCAATACTTAGCCGATTTATAACCACCACTTATTTTATATAAATCCCAATAAGGCATATTATTTTCTATACAATAAGTAATAATGGTTTCACTTACTCGTTTTATAATGGTATTTGGGTATCTACGTTTTCTATAATTATCAGCTGGAGTAGTTAGTAAAATAATGGCATTGGGATTATAGTTTTGTAAATCGTTTACCAATTTATCAATTTGATTATAAAAGGTAAGTTCATCAAATTTTGAATTAGCGGCTTCGTTTGTTCCAAGCGAGATAATGATCAAATCAGGCGTTAAAGCTTGGCTTTGTTCGGCAAAATATTGTGCTTCATTATAATGCCTGTATTCAGCACCATTAACACCAAGGCTATTGTAAATAACTCCTTTTTTACCATTGCCTGCATAAAAACCATAAATTAAACTTTGCCATTGTGAATTGTTGGTTTTCTTATTTTTTACAGTAACCGAATAAAGCAATTCGTTTGAGTAAAATACAGTTTCGAAGTATTTTTTATTTTGAATATAAGCCTGCGGCAATAAGGAGTTTCCGGTATTATCATACACATCAAAATCAAAAGCTGTTTCATCATTTTGGTGAAATATTTTAAAGCAATTGAATCCTTTTTCGTCTTTGGTTGTAATAATTATGCGGGCGCTATCATCAGTGGTTTGTACTGTAATTCCTCCAATTCCTATTGGCAATGGGTTTTCGAGTTTAGTGCAGCGTTTTCCAGCCCAATCGCTAAAGGTTTTAGAAGTGTACATATAACTAGAGTTGGTTTTAGCCACTTTATAAGGTACCAATAATCCACGGGCAGCATCAGAGTTAAACAATTTACGTGTTTGCTCAGTTAAGAAATCGGCTTGCAAGTGCGAATCACCAATATGTAAAATATGAACTTGTGCATTGCTATCATCTACTAAAGCCATTTTTTTATAAAACAATTGCAAATACTGGGCATTACCAATTATATTTTTTTCATCGTTCACAAATGGAACCACACTTTGAGCCATCAATTTACTAACTGACATTGCAAGCAAAATAAAAACAAACAACGCTTTACTTTTTCTTTCCATTTTTATTTACCTCGCTAATTAATGCTTTGCAAAACAAAGTTGCAAGCTGTTTACCACCTCTAAAAGTTAAATGCGTATAATCTTTATTGGCTAAAGGTTTTTTACGTTGGGCCCATTCTACCATGGTTCCTTCGCCTCCCATTGCCTCAAACATATTCCAAAACAATATTTTATTTTGAATAGCCAACTTGCGCTGCATGCTTACAAAATTGGGTAAATTAGGAATGGTTACAAATTTGCCATTAATTTTAGTGCTTCTATCGCTAACACTTACCAATAAAATAGTAGCATTTGGAAAAGCTTGTTTTAAATTTTTTATGGTTACATTCATGCTACGTTCATACCAAGCAGTTCCTGTATCTTTTTCACTTAAAGCATTTAAACCATATTGAAGTACAATCAATTTATAATCTTGAATTTTATTAAATGCACTGTAAACACTGGTATTTACATAACCTAACCCAACACCCGAATTGCCGCGCATGCCAAAATTATCTAAGTAAATTCCTTCTTTATTTTCAAAACTTACCCCATAAAGTTGCAATTGGCTACTAGGTGCAAATTCAAATGATAAATTGCGTGCATAATTGCTTTTAATAACAGTTGTTGCCACTCCAGAATTTGGAATTAATTTTATTCTTACAATAGAATCGTTCACTTGGTATTTACAACTTAAACTATCGGCCGATTTATTATTGTAAAACAAGGTAGCTTGGGCAAAATGATCGTAGGCTTTATTGCGATAAGGCAAAGTATAATGTAATTTATTGTCTGCCAACGGAATATCACAAGTTCCTGATATTCCAAGAGTTACATTTGCAGAGCGTTTGCCTACTATTGAATACGTCTCAAAATTTTCAAATTCGTGTAAAACGGTTCCTCTAAAACCCGCTACTGTAGAAGTAATTGGCACAAAACCTACCCCACTGCCACCATATAAATATTGCAAACTATCTCTAATATCGCTGGTAAGCATATCGCCTTCAATGAACGAATCGCCAAAAAAACCAATGCGTACTTTTTGTTTATCGGTTTTTATTTTTTTAAGAGCCAAGACAAATGCTTTTATGCCATTTTTATCCTCCGAAAAATCTTCAAAACCAATAAAATCATCAACTATAGTGCTGTCTTTATTTATTTTAACCTTTACTTTTTGAGTAATTTTTTGAGTAGTGTCTTTCCTAATATCGGCTAGTATATCTACTTTTTTTAGTCCAATTTTTTCTAAATTTAAAAATTGTAATTGACTAATAATAAGCAAAATAACCACCAAACTTAAACATAAATAAAATATGTTTTTTATATAATTTGTCTGCAAGTGCGTAGCTAAAAAAAATGTTATTGTTTTGTTGCTGTAATATTAAGTTGAAAATTTTATTATCTAAAATATATTTATCTAAAAAAGAAAGATTTTTACAAACGTCAGAATTATCTATTCGGTGTTGTTTGATTAAACATTTTATTTAAATTAATATTCGTTTCGACTTCGCTCAACGACCGTGAACATTGAGCTTATCCGAAATTTATCGAACGAAACGATTATCAAAAAGTATAAAAACGCTAGATAAACTTAATTGGTTACCTAATTCAATACTCTCTCGAATTTCGAATTTTTTATTTCCAATTTATTTACGCAAGCACTTCCATCAGTACTTTATTCGATTTCAATTCATTGAATCCATCGGAATGAATTTTAAAATAAAGCATTACATGATTGAGCAGTTCATTTCGGTAAGTTTTATTAATTTCTAAAGTATTAAATGCATCTAAATGTATGGTGCACAGTTTGAACCAATATTCAGATAAATGAGGTTCAACCACTTTTATATCGCCTTTTTCGCTTGGTTTAAATACACCTTCTTCCAAATCAAAGCTATTGTTTTCGGTACTGTAATTAAGCTTGGGGTTAAAGCCTAAATATTGGCTTAATTGTAACATAAAATACACCGGGAAATTGGCCAAACTTTGCTGTGTTAAATCTAAATATTGAATAAATGTAAACAAAAACTCAAACAAGTTTTTATCAGCTTGATTTTCGGCCTGAATGGTTTTATTTAACACTTCGCCCATAAAAATACCAATACTACTTTTTAATAAATCGTAATGAATATTATTTATAATTGGTTGGCATTTAAGTTCTTTTATACGTTGCAGGTTTTTATTTAATTGATGGTAAACATCTAAATCTAATAAATTTAAAGGCAGCAAATGTGATGGTTTTATAGCTCCTTTTTTATTTTTTACACCATTAATTAAATACGATTGTAATCCAAATTGCTCTGTAAAACACTTTAAGATTACACTGTTTTCGCTGTAATCGATGGTTTTTATAACAATGGCTTTGGTTTTGGTTAACATGCTTGCGCAAGGTTAAGGAAAAAAAATTATACCGCTTTGATATATTATTTAGTCCAATTTGTTTTTTGCGGCATAATACCATCTAAGATTTACACCCAACCCATTGGCCTATTTTGCAAATCAAAATGGTATTACTTAGAAGCGGCTATTTTCAACGCAGTTTCTAGCATAATATCTCTTCCTTGTTGCAAATACTCCGCGTTGTAGTTTATGGTGCTATCTAATTCTACACCAACTCTTTGTAAAATACTCTTATAACAATAATTGATACCTACACCTGTTAATTCTACTTTTATATTACCAGGAAAAACAAAAAAAGACACCTCTCCACTTGCACCTGCTGTAGTATTACCAATTACTTGGGTTTTCAATTTATTTTTAAAAATTCCTGCAACATATTCTGCATGACCCTGAGTTGACTCATCAACTATTAACACAACCTTATTTTTATAAATAATAGAATCAGTAACTTTAGGAGTGTAACTAGTTGTTTTTAAAACACCAGGGTAATTGATATCTGCATATATACTTGTTTGTTCGCATTGATCCTTTTTCACTAATAAATCAATTATTTTATGAGCTACACCGTCATTATGAAAACCCCTCAAATCAAGAATATATCCACTGCTTTTAAGTATCTCAGTTACATTTCTATCAAAATTATTTTCAAATAAATGATTCATGTTGAGATAGGCGATGTTATTAGGATACCAAATAACACTTGTTTTATTTTCCCAATCTTTCTCACCCATTCGACTAAATTCTTTTAAAACTGCATAATTGTAAAATTGAATTTGTTTTTTACTTAACTTATTATTTCTTAAAATTTCAATTTCATTGTATTCATTTTGACTTATCAAAATTGACTTATTTATTTCGCGTTGTTTAGATTCTGGATTACCTCCAGATAAGTAAGGAGCCATCAAAGAATCTAACTTTTCTATTTTAGTACCATTTAAACTGATTAATTTATCACCTATTTTTAAACCGTAACTGTCCATATCTTTAGTTCTAAATGATGAAATATAATAACTGTTATCTATCTTTCTTATCCTAAAATTAGGCACAAAATTGCCGAAAATACTAGTTAACATTCTAGCAGAACTAACTTTTGAATTATTATCATCAAGGTGAGCAATTAATTTTAAGATGGCTTTACCATATCTTATTTTATTATTTGCTGTCAAAAAATCACTGATAGATATATATAGAACCTCATCCCAATTATTATCTATAATATTCTTATATGGATAAAAATAATTAATAAAATTCCAGTAGTGAAATAAACCAACCAATCTTAAATTTGTGTTAGGCAAATTTTCGTTAAAAACATCATTGGTATTATTGTATTCAATTAAACCGTTTTTTGATTGAGACAGTGTGTTTTCGGAATTAGCTTTGCCATTAAAACCATATTGTAAGTATTTAATTTTTAATGCAATTTCACTGTTAATGTAATTAGTATCATTAAGCCATTCATTATTTAGCAAAGTAAAAACTTGTAATAATGAATCCTCTTTTATATCAATAATATGCTTTAAATTATCATCTAATATTAGTTTATCAAACAATTTTGATACATAATTTTCAAACTCAATCTTGCTCATTTTAGATTTATTTTCTAAATCTGATAAATCAATATTGGAGCTATTTAAAATAGGGTGATAATAAAGTAAACCCCAAATTTTAGCTAAATAAAACAATTTACCGTTTGAAGTAAAATTATTTAATTTAAATGATTTATTACTTTTTGAAAAGCAATATATTGAATCATTTTTAGGATTTATTAAGGGGTTATCATTTTCGATATTATTACATCCTAAAAACACATAAAAAAAAGTAAGAAAAAGTAAGCTATTTAATAGTCTTTGATAATTTTTTTTGTTCATATTTATTAAACACAAAAATTTACAGCCTAGGCCTAAATAAACTGTCTTACTAAACTTAAGTTTTTGTATTGGTGTTACAAATGTTAGTATTAATTACTAATAAAAGAGGGCAAGTAATCAATAAAAAACATGATTTAATACTCAAACAAATAAAAGCCAAATCAACGCTTTACATGACATTAATAAGTTATTACTTATTCAAAACTCTAGAAATTACAAAATATTTTTGGTTTTTATCGAATCAGTTTTTATTTAAAATAGTAACGTTTTTATTAACTTGCTTTAAGTATTTTTTACCAAAATAAACTAAAGCAAAAAAAACTTATATATTACAAACAAATATATGTGGCAAAGAAGTTTAGGCATTTATCCTTTCCGTTATAATAACCAATTGGAATTACTCCAAAGTGGAAATTCTTTTTTTGAAAAACTATCTGATTTAATCAAAAATTCAACTACCGAAATTCATCTTCAGTTATATATTTTTGAACCTGATAAAACTGGAAAAATCATTACAGATTTATTAATTGAAGCAGCTAAAAGAGGTGTAAAAATTCATATAGTTTTGGATGCATATGGAAGTAAAAACTTTAACAAAACATGGCAAAAAAACCTTACTGATGTTGGCATTGAAATCTATTTTTACTCGCCTATAAAATTTGCCAACTACCTACATATGGGTATGCGTTTACACCATAAAATAATATGCGTAGATGGAAAATTTGCCTTGGTGGGTGGTATTAATATTTCAAATAATTATAGTGCATATACTTTGCAAACTCCATGGCTTGATTTTGCGTTATTGGCTCAAGGAAAAGTAGTTTTGGATTTAGTTCAAATTTGCAAACAGACTTTAAGAACAGTAAGTAGTTACCCTAAAAATAAAACAAAACAAGAAATACAAAAAGAACACAAACCAATTATAACAAGGGTTTTGCAAAACAATTGGGTACAAGCAAAATTTGGAATAACCCATCAATACAAACAACAAATAAGAAAAGCAAATAACGAAATTATACTCATTGCCAGTTATTTTATTCCTTCATTGGCTATGAAAAGATTACTAAAAAATGCAGCTAAACGTGGAGTAAATGTAAAAATTGTTTTAAGTTCTAATTCAGATGTACCCATGGTAAAATATGCCACTGAATATTTTTATAATGATTTGCTAAAAGCAGGAATAAATATTTACGAATGGAAACAAAGTGTTTTACATGCTAAAGTTGGACTAGTAGATTCTGAATGGTTAAGCGTAGGTTCTTATAACTTAAATCATTTGAGTGATTTTGGTAGCATTGAGTGTAATTTAGAAATCTTAGATAAAGAATTTTGTTTAACCACTAATACTAAACTAAACCAATTGATCAACGATGGATGTGAAAAAGTAATGATGGATGATTTCAATAGCAATAAATCAACTAAAAACAGGCTTTTTCAATTAATATCGTATTTATTAGTTAGATTATCCCTTTTAATTTTATTTTTTTTACAAGGCAAAAAGAACTCAAAATTTAAGAAATAAACATTTAATTCGATAAATACTCATCAAAACATTATTTTTGCAACAAAAATTTAAATAAGTATGAACAAAATAACAATCTCCCTATTTTCCATTTTACTGATAACTGCTTCGTGTAGCAAAGAATCAGGTCCAACAGAAGACAAATGTGCGGGTAAATTTGCACCTAGTGGAGTTACCAATTTATTAATTAGCCTAGACCAAGATAAACAAATGGGCTTAGCTACGGTAGCCGAAATTGAAAAAAATCCGGCTGAATACCCTATTTTAGATTCGGCCTCTTACCCAGTTGCGTATAGAAATATTTACCGAATGACTAAAAATATTTTAGATAGCGGTGGGGTTTATTATAAAGATGAATTTGCTTGGAGAGTACGTATTATTAAAAAAGACGATGTACTGAATGCATTCTGCACACCAGGTGGTTATATTTATGTTTACACAGGTTTAATTAAATACTTAGATAATGAAACGCAATTGGCCGGTGTTATGGGCCATGAAATTGCTCATGCTGACAAACGCCATAGTGCAAACCAAATGGTAAAACAATATGGAGTTAGTTCGTTGGTTTCTGTGCTAACTGGAGGCGACCCTGGAGCAATAAGTACACTTGCAAGTAATTTATTAGCCTTATCATTTAGCCGTTCAGACGAAACCGAAGCCGATAAATTTTCGGTAAAATATTTAAACGGTACAAGTTATGATGCTAGAGGTGCTAAATACTTTTTTGAAAAACTAATAGCTGCAGGACAAGGAGGAGGTACACCTGCATTTTTAAGTACACATCCAAATCCATCTACTCGAGTAGCTGACATTACAGCTGTTTGGGAATGTTATGGAAGTAAAGTTGGTCAAACTTTTGATGCACAATACATGGCATTTAAAGCTAGTTTACCTTAATACTTTATTTAATAACACTATAAAAAAAGCCATTTCAAAGTAATTTGAAATGGCTTTTTTGTTAACTAACATTTTAAATATTTACTGCTTAACAAACTTTCTAGTTAAGCTATAACCTTTATTATCAGTTACCTTTATTAAGTAAATTCCGCTAGTTAAATCATCAATAACTATTGTGTTATTGGTTAATACTGCATTTTTAACCAAAGTACCTGATAGTGCAAATATTTGAATATCTGTAATATCTGTATTACTTTCAATACTTAATGTTTTAGTAGCAGGATTAGGATAAATTGTAAATGTTAATGGATTAATAGTTTCTAAACCCACATTCTGAATTACCAATGTATTGCTAGTTGCTTCGCAATTGGTAGCATCTTTTACTTTTACAGTATAATCGCCATTGGCTACTGCAGTATGAGTTGCATTAATAGCTCCTGCAATTATTACATTATTTAAATACCATTGGTAATTGCTAAAGCCAGCCGTTGCAGTTAATGTATTTTGATTGTTACTTATACTAACAGTTAATGGTGTATTTACGGTTAAGTTTAAAGTTATTATTGAATCGCATCCTACAGCATTACTTGTAGTATCAAAGTAAATTCCTGATTGGCTTAAAGCATTGCCTTTAAAAGTAAATGTTTCGCCATTACAAATGGTTTTGTTAAAGTTAAAAACCGATTTTGCCTTAACCGAAACAGCTGCAATAGCTGAATTTACTGTTCCGCAACTTGATGTAACTTCACAAATATAGTTACCAGCATCGCTGTTTGATAAACTATTAAAATATAGCGTATCATTATTTGAATTAGCGACAGCAGTTCCGTTTTTAAACCAAGTATAGTTATTGTTATTGCCAGAGGCAACCAAACTTAAATAAGAAACTGAGCCTTGGCATGAATTAACTGCACTTGGCTGAGTTAAAATACTTATACTATTTACTATGCTTAATTTAGCTACAGATGAATTTTGGCTACCGCAAGTTCCTGAAATTGAAACTGTATAATTACCAGAATCGGCAGCACTAACTAACGTTTTGCTAAAAGTACTGCTATTTGCTCCAGCAATATTATTGCCATTTAACTTCCATTGGTATTGTAAACTATCGCCCGTGGCCGTTACACTAAAGTTAAAACCTTGGCTTGTGCATACCGTTTGTGCTATAGGTTGCGAGGTAATTTGTGTAGCATTGCTAAGTGATAAACTTACTGTATTAGAAATAACATTTCCACACGTATAATTCATAATTACTCTATAGTTAGCTGCATCGGCAGTAGTAACATTGGTTAATAACAAAGAATCATTATTACTATTTGGAATGCTAACCCCATTTTTTTGCCAAACATAAGTTATGTTCTGTCCTTCTGTTTTTATTACAAAAAGTGCGTTTGTATTGGTACATACATTTAAATTAGTAGGCTGATTTGTTATTTGAAGTGCATCAATAAATTTCACCAAAGCAACATTTGACAATATACTAGAACAACCATTTGAAACCATTACTGTAAATGAATCATTATTGACTACATTAGCAATATTTACACTATATATTGAGTTAAAAGCATTTGGTATATTTATTCCATTTTTTTTCCATTGGTAAGTTAAATTTGAACCAGTGGCAGTTACTTGAAATGTGATAAATTGATTTTCTTGAAGTGGGCAAATGTTTTGATTAGTAGGATGCGAGGTAATAGCTAAATTACTCTGAATAATACTTAAATTAATATTAGTAGAATATACACCTGCACAAGCTGTAGACAAACCAATTAAACATGAATAGCTTCCTGTATCGGTAACTTGTACATTATTAACAGTATATGTGGCGGCATTTGCTCCTTGAATTGGACTACCATTTTTTAACCATTGGTAAGTTACATTTGACCCTGCGGTTACATTAACTGAAGCCGAAGCAGCGCTTCCTAAACACACAGCTCCAAAACCCGAAATGCTATTGAATTCAGCCATTTGGAATAAAGCACTTACTTGAGTGGCAGTTAAAACTGAACTGTAAATACGTATTTCATCAAATGTTCCTTTAGCGCCATTGGTATTATAAATAGGAGCTGTATTTCCAAAACGATTGATTTGGGTATTACTTGCACCACTTCCCATAGTTGGTGGAGCTACTATAGTAGTTGGAATGGTAATATTATTTCCATCAAGATAAATTTTAGTGGTAGTTCCCGCTTTGGTTACCACAAAATGATGCCAGCCATTGGTAACGGTAACTCCTAAAGATTGAAAACCAGAACCACCAACTTGGTAACCCAAAATACCAGAACCATTTATAAATAACATATCGCCATAGTTTGCGCTATTACTTCCTATGATAGCTTCACCTAAAGAATTAGCTACACGTTTATACCATAATGAAACAGAAATATTATCTGTAGCTACAGGACTAGCTAAAACCAATGCATTGTTTGTGGCTGTTAGCATAACTGCTTTGTTGGTAATATTTGCTCTATCGGTTGTAAATGCAAAACCAGTATTTGTTGGCGTAAAGGTATTTGTACCTACCGTTGGAGTTAAATTATTATCAAACTTCCAATAGCTAACTAAATTAGTTGTAGCAAAATTAGTAGTAATGGTAAATGTAGCAGCGCCACTTACAAGTATATTGTTTGAACAACCAGTAATTTCGCAAGTGTAATTAGCTACATCGCTGCTTTGTACCGAATTGATAAACAAAGTATCGTTATTAGAATTTGGAATATTTACATTATTCTTTTTCCATTGATATGATGCAGCATTTTGAGCACCCACAAAAAAGTACACACTGCTACCCAAACAAACCAAACTATTAGAAACAGTGTTATTGGTAACAATAGAAGCTGGTGCCGCTGTTAATGTTGCTGCATTTGAATTAATTACAGCACTATTGCAACCAGTAACTTCGCAAGTATAACTTGTAAAATCAGCAGTGGTAATATTTGTTAAAATCAAAGTATCATTATTTGAATTAGGAATAACTACTCCATTTTTTTTCCATACATAACTTTGTCCTCCTGCTACATTAATAGTAAACATGGCTGTTTCTCCAACACATGCAGTTTGATTCACTGGTTGTCTAACTATAGTACTATTTAAAATACCAGTCAAATTTAAATTATAATAATCAACCGAATTGCAAAAATTATCAGTAATGGTATTACGTAAACTCATATCGGTTGAAGGCATGGAGTTAATGGTTAAAGCATTGGTTTTAACGCCAGAATAACTTACCCCATCAGCCAAGGCCGTGAATGTACCCTTTGATGGTTGATTATACCATTGATAACTTAAACCACTATTACCAACTATAACTTGCACTGTGGTTGAAACACCAGCGCAAATAGGAACTGCACCCGAACTGCTGGCTGTAGGTATTTGTCCATAAATTTTTATATCATTGAATAATTGAATAACATTACCTGCTTTTAAGGTTGAAGTAATTCTAACATCATCTATTAATCCCTCAAAAAACTGGTTATTTCCAGTAGCATTTACGTTTTGCAAAGTTGTATTTAAATAACCATTTCCAATTTTAAATATATTAGAAGTACCTATTTGCAATGCTGCTGAGGTCATACTTCCCACTTCTACTCCATCAAGGTAAATAATTTGTTTGCCCAAAGCAGCACTGTATGTCCAAGCTGCATGATGCCAATTGGTATCCATAACAATGCCCGATGAATAAATTGGAGAACCACTTCCTGGATAAACATAACCCGATAAACGTCCTGTTGAATCCAAGTATAAAATTGGATTCCATGAACCAGGACTTGCTATTTGAAAACCAATTAAGCTCATGGCTTTGCGATTTAAGTTAGCTCTTTTAAACCAAACCGAAACACCATTATTGTCGCCTGAAATCATACCTCCAGTAACATCAATAACTGATGAAGTTCCATTAAAAACAGCCGCTTTATTATTTACTCCATATCTGTCTTTTCCATAAGAAATAGATGTAGCCACACCGTTTTGAGTAGTAGCAAGTTCATTTAATGCATTACCATCTAATGGATAACTGAAATTTGAAGTAAAACTAGTTAAGGTAGTTAAAGTTATTTTCTTTGACCATTTTTCACCGCAACTATTTGAAACTTTGCATTGGTAAATACCAGTAGTGGTATTAACAATATTTGCGAAAGTATCGGCTGTTAACAATACACCGTTTCTATACCATTGGTATTTTAAAGGCATGGTTAAAGAAGTAGCTACTGTAGTTACATTTATTTTACAGCTTTCAATATTATCAGCACTATTTATGTTTAAGTTAATTATACATGGTTCAGCAACATATTTAGCCAATACAGTATTAGTGGCAGTGGCATTTAATAAAGGCAAATTAGGACTCAATTTAGTACTATCTATGTTATGGGTATTTACATATGTACCTGCTACAAAAATTGAGCTAGAATCGGTAACAGCAATTCCGGTAAAACCATCGCTACTATTGGCTGTATTGGTTAAAATAGCTGCGTAATCTAAATTTAAATCAGCATTGTATTTTGCAAAATAAGAATCGAAAGTATTCGATGAAGTACGTATATAAGTAGATGTTATATTTCTATCAAAATCAAAAGTTCCATTGGCTGCACCAGAAAAATAATAAGCTCCCTTTTTATCAATATAAAAACCATTTACATAAATATTGGGATAACCATCAATGGTATCAATAACCATTCTTGGCTGCTTATTGCCTGCAATTAAAGTACCATTTGCTGCATTATAATGAGCTAAATACACGCTGTACAAACCAGTAGGCAAACGCTTTGAAATAAAAGTATAAACACCTATTGGATGAGGATCTAAATCAACATTGGTAGCCCAATTAGATTGATAAGCTACAGCCAGCTCATTATTACTGTTAAATGCTAAACGCATATTAGAATTGGTGGTTCCCACTGCTAATGGACAAGTCCATAATACACTAAAATTAGTCGCATTATAGGCTACTATACATTGTGGACCAGTTTCATTAAAAGCAGTGCTATTGCCTTGGTTAAAGTTTGTTGAACCATTTAAATCCACTGCCCAATATAGGGTATCATTACGCATTTTCATATCCCATGAGCTTCCAATTAAGCCACCATTTATAAATCTATGATTTAAATAGGTTAGGTTAGCGGTAAGTCTAACCAAATAGTCAGCTGTTCCGCTTGAAGAACTGTAGGTAGTTGCGGTTTGAAAACCAGGTGCGGGATTTAGATCAATGCTGCGTAAGATAGAACCTGTAACACCATAACGTCCACGAACAACTACATTTTCATTTTTATCAAACACACAACTTAGCATATCATTAGCTACTGAACCTCCGTTATTTCCATCGTTAGCTAAACCATGAGATCCCAATAAAGTGCCATTGTTATTGATGGTAGCCATATATGCTCCACCTGAATTACCAAACAATGTACTTGTTGAATAACCTCCTACTAAAACAACTTTTCCGCCTGCGGATACATCAAAAAAATTACAAGTACCAGCCGAAATAGAAGTAACCCAAACCAATTCTTTGTTGGGAGTGTATTTAGCAATATAAACTCCTGCAGAAATTGTTGAAGTTGCAGTTCCTGGGTCAAAATCGGCATTCCCACCTGTTTGACCAACTAAGTAAAGATTGCCTAAACTATCGGTTTTTACACCTTTGTTTAAGGCATTAGTAAGACCAAAACTCCACGCATGCTGAGGAGTTTTTGATTGTGCTATTAAACCATTAAAGTTAAAAATAGCATAAAGTATAAAGGCAACCTTTATGGCTTCATACTTTATTGTTAGTTTAAAATTTGTTCTGTTTTTATAATTCATAATATTTGTATTACTACACAAATATTTGTGTAGTACTGCCAATTATTTTTGTAGTTTATACTAATACCTTTTTTGATTTGACAAAACCCTAATTTTTAAATTTTACTAAAAATGACTATTCGCTAAAACAATGTATAATGACAATAAATACAGGAATTAAAAACAAAAAAAGCCCAACCTTTCGGTTGAGCCTTCATATGAAAACTAACTACTAACCTTTATTCTTTAACAAACTTTTTGGTATATAAATTTCCTTTTTCATCTTTAATTTGAATGATGTATATTCCTATTGGTAAATTGCCAATATCAACTGAGTTGTTTATGATATCAAACTCAGAAATTTGTCCCATGCTATTTATGGTAATTACTTCTTTAATTTCAACATCACTTTTTATATTTAATTTATTTTTGGTTGGGTTTGGAAATACATTTATTATGCTAGTTTTTATGTTTTCAATACTAGAAGAATTACCATTATGAATATTTGCAACCTCTTGTTGACTGAGCTCTCTATTATAAATATACAATTCATCCATAAAAGAATTGTATTGCGATTGCCCATTTTCAAATAATCCTCCTACCATTAAATAGTCTTTGTTAAAATATGTGCCATTACCATAAGTATTTATAATGGCAGGAAAACTGGTATTTGTACTTTCTAATATGCCATTTACATATATCTTACCTACCCCATTATTATAGCTAACAGCTATATGGTACCAGTTATAGTTTTGAGTTAAAGTAGTAGACGATACAATTACATCATTACAAGTAAAATGGATTTTTCTATCAATATTCGATATCCATAGTGCATAATTATTGTATATAGAAACACCTCCATTACCATTAGATATATTGGCTCTATTTACAAATATAAAACCATTTTGAAGCATATTTGCCGTTGGCTGCGCCCATACACTAGCAGAAAATGTATTGGTAAAATTAAAATCATTTGATGGATGATATAATGCCGAAAAAATATCTTTATCAAAAGCTGCTAATGATTTACCAATTTTACTGGTATCGGACAACCTAAAACTTTGATCAGAGCTAGTTTTTGATACATAAATTAAATGTCGGTTATTACCCGATGCATCGTTAAAATTTTCATCGAAAGAGTATCTTCCTACTAAACCATTGGTTGGAACTGTTTGCCCAAAAAGGCTTGCTGATGCACAAATTGCAAATACTGTTGTAATTATTTTTATCATTGTATAGATTATTATGCAACAAAATTGGAAAATCAGAATCAATAAATTGTGAAAGTTTTTACATAACCTAGTTTTGATTTGACAAAAACCTTATTTAAAAGTTTTACAAATAGTATCTACATTAATAAAACACATAACATCTTAATTTATAAACTTATACAATAGTCATAAAAACAAAAAAGCCCAACCTTTCGATTGAGCATTTTATATGAAAACGAACCACTAACTTTTACTCTTTTATAAATTTATTGGTGTATAAATTTCCAAAAACATCCTTGGTTTGAAGTATATAAATACCTCCTAATAAGTTACCAATTTCTATTGAATTATTTTTTATATCAACCTCAGTAATTTGTCCTAAATTATTTATTATAACTGCTATTTTAATTTCCTTTCCACTATTTATTTGCAAAGCAGTACTTGCAGGATTTGGGTAAATACTCACTTTGTTTATTGTTAATTCATTAATACTTGTTGTTTTGGCAGCAATTGTGAACTCAACTGTATCAGCACAAGTCAATCTTGTGTCTCCTACCTTATCTCGCGTTGTTATTGCTGTTATAATGGCTTTATATTTACCTGCACATAATGCAGCAATGCTATCGGGATTTCTGTCAAATATTCCAAAATTAGTTGGGCCTTCTAAATGCTTTACTTCAATTCTTCCTTCAAAAGCAATTGGCTGACCTTGTTTTGATGTATTAACATCTAATTTTACTACACCATCACAGTTAGTATTTGAACTTGCATCGGTTATTTCATAAGGTATTGTCTCTAAATCTATATCGCATGGTGGTGGAGGCTGCACGCCAATTGTAAATGATTTAGATTCTATACAATTTCCAACTCCTACCAAACTAACAGTATAATTTCCAGCTTCTAAACTATCAATAAAAAAATCATCTGCATTATTAATTGTGGCTTGCTTTGGAATAGTGGTATTTGGTAAAGTTAAATTTGCTACAAACGGATAAGCCGGTCCACTAAAAGAAAATTGCGCTTGCCCGTCATTTTTGCCAGCAACACTCGCATTTGTTGTATTTCTAAGGAAAAAAAAGTAATTGTTACAACTACTTCCAGTATTAGCTAATTGTGTTTTTTCTACGCCAGATAAAACACGATTGTAAAAATACAAATCATCAATTAAACGTTCACTATCTGAATTAAAGAATCCATCAATTCCACAAAATAATTTCAACATATTGCCACTAGTTTTTAAATTGATGGTAAAAGCATCAATCATGGTATTGCCTTCGTATATTTGAAGTTCAGTTCCATTATAAGAAAATAGAATATGACGCCATTTACCATTTAAAGTAGTGGTGTAAGCTGCTCTAAAATCTTTGGTAATACCAACTTCTATGTAATTTGTTCTAGTAATGGCGTTAAATGACCCCAATGCAGAATCTTTTCCAAAACTAAACCATGTAACATTATCGCTAGGGCGGCAATACATCCAAAAAGAAATGGTAAAAGATGAATTTCCTTGAGGAATATTTGTTGAATTTCCAATACCACTAACTGATGGTCCATTACCATAAATACTATACAAAGCACCATTTGCATTTCCAAATCTATCTCTTCCAAAGTGTACATTTTCATTTGAATCCAAATCAACTCCTGTCGAAATTTCATTGTTTAAGTTGCCATCAAAATTCCATCTGTTAATAAGACCAATTGTTGGTACTTGTGCAAAAGATTGTAAAGCTACAAATAGCATTATTGCTAATAATTTTTTTTTCATATTTTGTTATTTTTAAAGTCACGAATTTCAAGAGCTGAAATTTTATTTTACAGTATCTTTTACAAAATATAGTTTTGATTTGACAAATAGCTTAAGTATTAAACTAAAGGAAAATTAGAAATAAAATAAGTTGTATGCACTAGCAATTAATTGTAAATTAGACAAAGTTACTTTATACAAATTCTAAATTATTCATTTTACTAAAGTGCCTTTTCATTTTACCAAATATTATGCTAATAGCTAACAAATTGTACTTTTGAAATATTAATGAGAATAAAGCTTCACTTACTTTTGGCATTAGGTTTATTAGCTAAAATAAACTTTGCGCAGCAACCCGTTTTTAGGCATATAAACAAATACAACGGCCTTCCTTCAAATACCATTTACGATTTGAAAGAAGATAAAAATGGATTTATTTGGCTTGGAACCGAAAAGGGTTTAGTACGTTTTGATGGAAAAAACACGGTAGTTTATACACATGCCAAAATGAACGGCACAGCAGTTTCTAATATAATAATTGACGGTATTGGACGTATTTGGTGTCAAAATTTTACTGGACAACATTTTTATGTTTTAAACGATTCTATGGTTTATCCTGAAGTAAAAAACACAGGAACTTTTAACCTAACGTATATAAACAACCAAAACGACATCTTTATTATTTCAAATAGCATGTTGTACATATATAACAAACAGCTTGTTTTAAAAGATAGTATTGGAATAAAAGATTTTGTAAATTCATTCTTATATAAAAACAACTATTATATAATTGAAAACAATAAATTAAGTAAAATAATTAATGGCAAAAAAATATTGAATAATACTTTTGATAATAAAAACAGTAAGTCAGGAGCCGCATTTGCTATTAATAAAAACCATGTTTTTTTTATAAATAAATCAAGTGCTGACGCAATTTTATTTCAATTATTCCCAACCTTTACCGAAACAAAATTATTTAATCAAACAGCCTTAATTCAAACCTTGAATATTACAAACGATTCATTACTTTGGATTAATACTACAGCTGGCTGTTTTATTTATAATATCCGGTTAAAACCCATGCAATTTGAACAACCATTATTCAAAAACAACAGCATATCGGCAGTTATTAAAGATAGGAATGGCGCCTATTGGATTAGCACCACCAATAACGGAATTTATATTATAGAAGATTTACATAGTAAACAAATTAACTTTAATAATGAAAACATTACTACTATTAATAATATAAACCATCAAATTGTTGCCGGAACAAGTTCTGGAGAAGTTGGCCAACTGAATTCAAGTCACAACGAGTTTAAGCAAATATTTAAAACAGATATTTTACATAGAGTGAATTTTATAAAATTCGATTCAATTAATAATCGTTATATAATTGGAGCAGATAAGGTATATGGATTGAGTAATAAAAAAAAGGACTTCAATTTTAACTTAGCAGCTAAAGACGTTTGTTTGGGTGAGCATAATGAATATTTATTGGCAGCATCCTCTTCGTTAGCTAATATCATAAAGCATAAACAGCAAAGTAATTGGAGTAGTTTTTACAGTACTAAAAGTACAAGCAATTTATTTTGTTGTAATATTTTTGATTTAAAAGAGTTTACTTCTCGCACAAAAGCCATTGAAATATCAACTGATTTTTCAACCTTATATGTTGCAAGTGCAAAAGGCTTATTAAGTATTACTGAACATAAAATTTCAGAAATACAATTAAACGGTACACCAATAGCTGCAAGTGATTTATTTATTCATAAAGATACTTTATACGCAAGCACTTATAACCAAGGTGTGTTAATGATTGTAAATAATAAAGCAGTAAAAATTTGGAATAAAAGCAATAGTATTATTAACCAAACCATCAATAAAATAAGGTATTGGCAAGGTAAAATATGGCTTATAAGCGATAATAATTTATATACCATTAACCTATCAAATTTTGAACTTAAAAATCATTTTAAGTCAAATTCGTTTTTTTATAATGAACTAAACGACATTGCTTTTAACAACAATTTTTTATATGTAGCCAGCAATGAAGGTGTTATACAATCACCCATTAATCAAGATCTTAATATACCTAAAGTACCCAATTTATTTATTGAAAGCATAAAAGTTAACGATAAAATACTGAGCCAAACTGTATTGAATGATTTAAAATACAACCAAAATAATATAACCATTAACTTTGCTACACCTTGGTTTTCGAGCGAAAACAGACTTCAAATATTTTATAAAATTAATAATAGCAATTGGCAATTATTTGAAAAAGGTGCGCGCATATTATCACTTTCATCATTATCGCCAGGTAATTATTTTATACAATTTAAAACTTGTATCGATGGTCAATATTTTTCACCAATTGCCCATGTATCATTCCAAATTTCGTATCCTATTTGGCAGCAAGTATGGTTTTTAATCATTGTGTTTTTATTATTAGCTGCTTTATTTTTTGCAATTTATAAATACCGTTTAAAGCTTATAAACAGGCAGAGTAAACTACTTATTGAAAAAAATAAATTAGAGACAGATTTACAAAAATCAATGTTGTCTTCTATTAAATCACAAATGAATCCTCATTTTATTTTCAATGCTTTAAATACCATCCAATCATATATTTACCTAAACGATAAAGAAAATGCTTCTAATTATTTGGCTCAATTCTCCATGTTAACACGCAAAATATTAGATATGAGCAATAGTGAAACTGTAACTTTGGCCGATGAAATTGAAACACTTCAACTTTATTTATCTCTCGAAAAAATGCGTTTTGAAGACAGTTTAAACTATGAAATAACCATTGCACCAAATTTAAAAGTTAACGATATAAAAATTCCTTCTATGTTAATTCAGCCTTATGTAGAAAACGCTTTAAAACATGGATTACTGCATAAAAAAACAAATAGAAACTTAAGTGTTGTGTTTGAACAAGATTCTCAATTTTTAATAATAAAAGTGGATGACAATGGCGTAGGGCGAAAAAAAGCCAATGAGCTTAACTCCATTAAAGACCATAAATTCAATTCCTTTTCTACTGAAGCTAATCAAAAACGATTGACATTATTAAATAAACAAACTACTGAAATTGGGGTAAACACCACTGATAAATTTGATAAAAATGGCATTGCAGAAGGTACTTTGGTGGTTCTAAAAATACCATTAAGTGTTTTGTAAAATCAAAGAACACTTAAGTAAAATATACCTAAATTTTAATATACTTTGATTTTATATTTGAAACCTAATGAAAGCCATAATAATTGACGATGAAAACAAAGCAAGACAATTGCTAACAGCTATGCTTGCTAATTACTGCGCAGATGTAGAAATTTTGGCTGTTTGCGATGATTTACCTAATGGTGTTAAAGCCATAAAAAAACACCAACCAGAATTGGTATTTTTAGATATAGAAATGCCAGGACATAGTGGATTAGAATTAATTGATTTTTTTGAAGCAGATGAGATAAACTTTGATATAATTTTTACCACTGCTTATAATCAATATGCCATTGATGCCTTTAAGTTACAAGCAGTTGATTATCTTTTAAAACCAATTATGTTTCAGCACTTAATTGATGCTGTAAACAGAGCAAAAAGTAAGCAAGAAAAAAATAATTATACCTATCAATTACTAAAACATCAGTTAAGTAAAGAGGGTGCAAAAAAAATTGGTATTCCGCAAATGAATGGAATTAGGTTTTTAGAACCTGCTGAGGTTATTTATTTTAAAGGTGATAGAGCCTATACCGAAATATATTTAAAAGATGGTTCTCAAATTTTAGCAAGTAGGAATTTAAAATATTTTGAAGACGTGTTAGCCAATCATTTGATGTTTTTTAGATGCCATAAATCGTATATTGTTAATACCAATTACATAACAGAATACATCAAGTCGGATGGTGGTTATTTAGTAGTAAATAAAAACATACAAATAGGTGTATCAGGCGAAAAAATCAGTACTTTACTAGAAATGATTAATGCCTAATAACTAAAAAACTAAAGGTATCTATTTTATATTAGCCATAAAATAATGTACATTTGCCCTTGAAAGGTCGGTGTAATATTTGAAAAAAATTAATACTAATTTTATTACAGCTGAACCGCTTTGCCAAAACCAGGCTTTTTTACCCTAGTGGGATTTTTAGTAACTTGTTATTAAAGACGTTAGAAGGTTGCGGCTCCTGTGGAGGCTAAATCCTATTCATTTACGGATTTTTATCAAAAGCCGACCTTTCTTTTAAAGTTGAATGTAAATTTTTCCTGCTTTATTAATCGTTATATAAATCACTGCTTTATTATTTTATAAATAATCATAGCATCATTATACATTGTCAAAAAATACATCCCGTTGTTTAAGTTTGAAATATTGATGGTTGTTTTTGAATTATCCAAAACTCCAGTTAATACTTCTAACCCACTTATATCAGTTAAACGATATTTAACTTCATTAGCAAAATTACTAAACTCAACATTAATGAAATCAGAGGTTGGATTTGGAAAAACCTTCAAATTATTTGTTTGTAATTCATTAGTTCCAACAAAATAAACTAAAACCTTATTAGAGGTATCAATACACCCTTTATCCGTTACTATGCATCTGAATATTTCTTTGTTATTTTGTAAAGGATATCTGTTTGAAACTATCAATGAATCATCGTTTACACCTTTTATAAAAGGAGATGGACTAAGGCTCGTAAAATAATCACCTGATGCTGTGCCTCCCATTTGCCATTGAAACAGTGCGGTTGTGCTAAAGGTATTTATATAATATATAATACTTCCACCTGGATTTATTGCTCTACTTACTGGCTGAGTTTTTATAAGTTTTTCGCATCTAACCGAAAGTGTAACTGTATCACTTATCAACTTACAATTGTTTAACGATGTTAAACATCTAAAGCTACTATTGTTTTGATTTAAATTAACATTATTAATGGTCAGACTATCATTATTTGACCCCAAAAACTGTTCGTTGTTCATTACATTTATAAAAGAATTTCCAATTTTTTGTTGCCATTGAAAATCCACAAAAGCATTATCAATACTAATTGAAAATAATGCAGATTTATCATTACTAACTATTTTACTGGTTGGTTGGTTGGTAATTTTGTAACCACACTCAACTTTAAGTGATGCTGTATCAGAAATAACGCTACAACCATCATTATAAATAATACATCTAAGTTTATAATTATTTAAGTTTTGAGTTGCATTATTGATAAATAAAGTGTCGTTTAAAACACCTATAAATTGAGTATCATTTTGTAAATTCTCAAATCCATTTTTACTCAAATATTGCCATTGATAATTGGAAGTTGAACTTGAAGAGCCAACTACAAAAAAAGTACTCGAACCATTAGTGATTGTTCTGTTTTCAGGAGATTTAATCAGTTCTAAATTACAATTCGAATATTTTGCAATAAAAAGATCCTCACTACCTTTTACATTTAAAAAATATTTTCCAGGAATGGAATCAAAATCAGGCTTAATACTTGATAAATTGCCCGTAATAATAATTGAGTTTTGATTATCGATGGTTAAATCATTTCCATTTTCGGATCCAACTCCTCCTATGATTTTTACATTTACAAATTGGCCGTTACTTTTTAATTGAAGTAAAAAAATATCATTTCCATTGCTTTTGGCTGTTCTATTTTGAATTCCAATTCTGGGATCAAAATCAACTATATTGTTAAATGAGCCTAATAACAATAAATTATTGTTTTTATCAGTTAAAATTGATTTTGCATTATCACCACCACTACCACCAATTTTATTCACCCAAATAAAATTACCATTTGAATCTAATTTTAAAGCATAAACGTCTGTATTTCCTGCCGAAATGGTACTATCATTTTGGTTATTAGGATTAAAATAAGAAACTCCACGAAAAGTACCTGTTGAATAAACATTATTTGAATCATCTACAAAAATATCAAATCCCATTCCTGAATTATTTCCTTTAAAACTTTTTGCCCATAAAAAATTGCCATTAGCATTTAATTTTGAAATATAAATACCGTTTGCTCCTGTTCTATTCAAATTAAAGACACTAGAATCTGGATCAAAATCTGAACTAGAATTAAAATTTCCTGTTGTATAAATATTCCCCGAATTATCAAGGCACATACCATAATTATTACCTGATCCTAATTTTTTTGCAAAAACAAACTCTCCTTGATTATTTAATTTTAAAACAAACAAGGTAATAGTAAGACTTGTACCTAAATTAAAAACGCCACTACCTGGATCAAAGTCAGGGTTTCCTGAAAAATCTCCGCTAACAATTACACTGCCATCGTTGCTAATTTTTATTGATGGATTATTATTGATGAGAGTCGTTGGAATATTCTTTACCCAAACAAAATCGCCATTTGTATTTAATTTTAAAACAAAAATATTGGTGCCAATTGCTGTTAAAATATTAGTATTAACTCCAGGGTTAAAATCAACTGTATCTTCAAAAGTGCCTGTAATATATACATTTCCAGAATCATCTACAGAAACTGATGAGGCTTTTTCACGCCTTTTACCACCTATTCCCTTAGCCCATAAAAATTCTCCATAGGTATTATTTTTTAAAATAAAAATATCATCACCGCCTGAATATCCTAATAAAGATGTATCTACTCCAAAATCAATATCAAAACCTAGATTAGAAAAACTTCCAACTGTATAAATATTATTGAATTTATCGTTAGCAATTGAATTTCCTCTTGCATAACCTAGGTTTTCACCCATATTTTGTGCCCACTGTATGTTTTGTGAATATACATTATTAAATATGAAGAATATAAAAGCGGACAATAATTGGTAATAAAACTTTTTCATTTCTATAATCTTTGGAATTTTCTATACAATATTAACAATTTTTTTAATCATTTATTTTATTGTAAAATTTTTGATTAAAGAAATCAAAAATTATCAAAACTCTTATAGAGGTTAAATATTATTCGCTTTCAGATTTTTATTAAAAGTCGACCTAAAAAAACTCCCTTATCTTTTTCTTAACCGTTGTTCCATTTGTTCAATGGCCTTTTTACTAATAATTTCAAATATTGGGTCTTCACCTTTTTCGCCATTATAACCCGACATTCCAGTTGGCCCTCTCCCTGGAAAAACTAATTTAACTAAAGACTGTAAAAGGTAGGAGCCAGCGCCTGATGCTTTTTCATTGCCAGATAATCCATTTTTACCACCTCGGCCTCCTTGGCCCCCATAACCACCATTATTAATTAATTCAATTCTATCAAAGTAAAAAGAAGCAGCAGAATCGGCAAAAACTTTAAAACTTCCGCCTTTACCTCCTTCGCCACCATCACCACCTTCTCCTCCGCTTCCACCAATTCCAGCTGAAGTTTTTTCTGTTTGGTCTTCACCATTTGCACCTCCTCCACCTTGGCCACCAGAGCCACCGTTTCCGCCAGTATTTAAAACGGTTAACTTACCCAATTGTGGATTTATAATACAAGTATTAACTTCTTCATTTGAGTAAGAAATAGCTTTGATATATAAAATGGAATCAACAAAAAAACTTTTTAAAATTAAAGTCACTTTAGGCCCTGTACCTCCATTTTGTCCTTGTTGTCCTCTTTGACCGTTTTCTCCGTTTCCATTTCTAAGTCTTCTGTACGCATCAGCACCACTGCCTCCATTTTGTCCATTTACTCCTTTATAACTAAAGAAGTATTGCCCGTCATATTTTAAAGGAATGTTTAATGAATCGTGAAGATTAGTATCCAAAACATGGTTACAAATAACAGTAAAACTGGTTTTAAAATCCACTTCTGTTGGTATTTGATACAGATATGGATAATTGACATGGTTATTTTGAATTTTTACTTTATAGTTTCCTGCAAAACCATCAAAACTATTATTATTACTAATTACTATTTTTTTGTCATTATTGAAATAGGCTACTAAATTGAATGGAACCTTAAAAGAAGGAGATAAGGTAGTATTGGTTTTGTATTCAATTTTTACAGCATTTATCTTAGGTATTGGTATTCCAAATGAATCGGAAGTGATACCATTTTTTGAACTTATTTTTATAGCTACAAAAGCTGGAACATTATAACTTCTATCAAAAGTAATTTTTCCATTATTGAATATACAATTGTAAGTAGTTATGTTGAAATTATTCCAATAACTGTTTTTATCAATGTAGTTATTATCGGTTTCTGAATAATCGGCTTCATCTACTTCAATAAATTTTCTCTTAACTTTGCCATTATTTTGTTTTACTATTAATCCTAAATAAAAACAGTTACTTACCTCTATTGGATTTTTAAAAACAGGAACAATATTTACATTTATTATTGCACTTCTGCTTAAGCTATGGTTTAATTTTGGAGAGCAAGAATGAAGTAAACATACTATAATTAATAAAATAGATGTGTTTATAATAACTTTCATTTGGTATAACTTTAGTTTTTGATTACCAATAGTTATGCCAAAATTTTATCTCAAAACAGATATCCTATTTTCAATCCCAGTTGAGTAGCAAACCTATTTGTTTCAAAATATCTTCTGGCTATAAAGTTATTTTCTTTAGCATCATATATCACACTTGCATTATTTCTATTGTCAAAGCAGCTACCAACTCCTAAAAAAACATCAAATAATATTCTATTTTTTATACAATATTTAGCGCCAATATTAAACATCAAAGCAAGTGCTTTAATATCATATTCTGAGCTGTTTTCTTTAAAAGTTTTATTATAATTTATAGTCCATTTTCTTGATTCTGTAAAGTGAGCGTAAGCAATTTCAGGACTAAAATACAAGCCATTAAAAGCGGTTTTATTGGTTTTTATAAAATTTGAAAAAACTTTTTTATAATTGGTTTTAATAAAAAATCCATTGGCTTTGTATAAGTATGATTGATATTCATTACCTGTAGATTTAGGTGCATTTAAACCAATTATACCCATAGTAAGTTCAATGGTTTTGTTTTCAGCTATTTGATGTTCTAAACCAATTTCTAAAAAATTATTTTTAAACGATAATAATTCAAGTTTTATGGCATTTTTTCTCTTTTGCCCATTTGAATAAATAAACAAAAAACATAAAAATATTGTATAAACTTTTTGCATACTTTATTTATTAAAGTTATAAAATAAATCCATGGATAAATTAAAAAATGGCCCCATTCCACGAGTTGTAAAACCTATATCAGGAAGTTGCTTTGTAGTAACCAAAACATTATTATTGGTTGCAAATCCAAACCCACACGCAGGAATTAAATTTATCCTATCATTGAGTTTAAAAATCAATCCAAACTGAAACTCATATGATAATGAATACAAATTATCGTATTTTTTATCGTATCCTAAATTACCTAAAAAGTCTTTAACGGCAATATCTTGCTTTATTTCATAGGTAGATCGTGCAAAACTTAAACCCCAAAACGTATATGAATGAAATTTATTTGATTGCTCTGTTTCAAAATTATTTATTTTCCTAATACCCATTTTTAGTTGATTTCCAACTAATGAAAACTGAGCATCCCCTTCTACACCTAAAATATTTCCGTGATATTCTTTCCCATTATTAAAGTAAAAAACAGATGCATAGCCAATTACATTTGGTTTTATGAAGTAACCATAATTTAATTTTAAATGATAGGTATTTTGAATCAATAAAGTTGATGTTAACGGGAGTAGCCCAATACCCATGGTATGTTTGTTTCTTTTTTCTTGGCTTTGAAGTTGACCAAAAGAGTTAAGAGAATAGATAACAAAATAAAGTAAAAATATATTTTTTTTCATTAATAATTTCTGTTTATGGCTTTACAACCAAACTTAAAATAATTTCTAGTAGAATAACTTGGTTTAATCTCAACATGTGCTTCATATCTTTCCTCATCACATTTATCGCTAGGAACATAAACAGCACTCATTTTATAATTTATAATCAACGAATCTAAAACGGTATCTTGTTTGCTAATTTCGAAAACCATGCGATTGTAATTGGCCAATAATGGTAAGGCAGTTTTTGATTCGGTGCGATAATAAACCTTAGGCTCAATTAGTTTTATCGTCATTAAATTATCACTTTCATAATTTTTATCTAAAGATACTAGGACACCTGGCGAAGGATCATATTGGTAATAGTAAGGTCCACCACAGCCGCTATAACCGCAGCTCAAGTGCAATAAACTAAACATTGCCAACAATAATATGATTCCTATTTTTTTCATAATCAGTTTATCAAATTTAATAATTTACCATAAACAAAAAAGGCAGCTTAAAATTTAAGCTGCCTTTTTTATTGAATTTAAAAGTTTAAAATTATTCTGCGTCTTTACCTACGTTAAACACATCGGGGCTAAAGCCTGTAAAGCTAAATCCACCATCGTGAAAAAGGTTTTGCATGGTTACCATTCGGGTAAAATCGCTAAACATAGCAACGCAATATTCAGCACATTGTTCAGCATTGGCATTTCCAAGTGGACTCAATGCTTCAGCATAATCAAAGAAATCGCCAAAACCTTTTACACCGCTACCCGCAGTGGTTTTAGTTGGGCTTTGTGAAATGGTATTGATACGCACTTTTTTATGTTTACCATATTGGTAACCAAAACTACGCGAAATACTTTCTAATAACGATTTTGCATCAGCCATTTCGCTGTAATCAGGAAAAATACGCTGCGCTGCTATATAAGTTAATGCCACTACTGAACCCCAATCGTTAATAGCATCTTTTTTATAACAAGTAGCTAATAAACGATGGAAACTCATAGCCGATATATCCAAAGTATCGTGCATAAATTTATAATCTAGGTTAGTATAAACATTGCCTTTTCTAATGTTCATACTCATACCCACTGAATGTAAAATAAAATCTAACTTACCACCTAAAATTTCCATCGACTTATCGATTAAATTTTCCATCTCGTCATTTTTAGTTACATCGCAAGGAATAATTTGAGCGTTTCCGCAAGCAGCTGCTAAATTATTTATTTCGCCCATACGCATAGCAATTGGCGCGTTAGTTAACACAAATTCAGCACCTTGCTCATGGCATTTTAAAGCTACTTGCCATGCAATTGATTTATCGTTTAAAGCACCAAAAATGATACCTTTTTTTCCTTTAAGTAAATTATTCATTTAGTTTATTAGATTTTTTGTTTAATGCGCAAGTTTATGTTTTTTTACGTTTATTATAAAATAATATTTCAGTATCGAAAAATTATCTTTAATTTGAATTATGATTAAAAAATTCACCCTCCTACTTCTTGTTATTACTGCCTGCCTAAACGCTAATGCTCAAGATATTTTAGATTCAATAGCCACCAAAACATGCGGATGTATTGAAGCAAAGACCACAAAAAAAATGAATAGAAACGAAGCGCTAGCTGAACTTGGTATTTGTATGATAAATGTGGCTGAACCTTACAAAAAGGAACTTAAAAAGGATTACAATGTTGATTTAAACGTACTAAATAAAGAAACAGGCGAAAAACTAGGGCGTTTAGTTGCTTTAAAATTAGTGGGCAATTGCCCTTCTTTTAAATCTTTAATGCAAACTGAAATTAATAACCAAATTCAGAAAAAAGAAGGTGAAACAGTGTTTGAATTTTCAGGTGTGGTAAAAGAAACTAAACAAAATCAATTTGTATCTATCACAATTGAAAACGAAAATAATAAAATCAAAGAGTTTTTATGGCTAACCGAAGTAGCTGAAAACAATGTTTCTATCTTAAAATCAAAAGGTATATTTGTAAAAATTACTTATACCCAAATGGAATTGTTTGAACCTAAGCTTAACAAATATGTTATCAATTATGTTCTAAAATCAATAACCACTGAATAAATTCAACATGTTGCCAAAAAGAGTTTTAATAAGTTTTTTTTTACTTACTATTTTTAAAATAGTTTATAGTCAGCCATTTTCAAAACAAGATTACCTACACGGAAAGCTAACCAAATTGCGCAGCAGTTTTGATGTAAAAATGTATGAAATAACAGTAAAAGTAAATATTGACCAAAAGTACATTTCGGGCAAAAACAGTATTACTTTTTTAGCACTTGCCAATTTAAACAAGATACAAATTGATTTAAAATTACCCATGCAAATAGAAAAAGTGGAAATGGAAAATACCCCACTTTTATATGAGCAAGATAGTAATGCATATTTTATAAAATTTCCCACCACTATAAAAAAAGGAAGCAAGGCAACAATAACGGTTTACTTTAAAGGCAATCCACCTGTAGCCAAAAACGCACCTTGGGATGGTGGATTTGTGTTTAGTAAAGACAGTGCCAATAAACCTTGGGTTGGCTTAGCCTGCGAAGGTTTGGGTGCATACAGTTGGCTACCATGTAAAGACCATTTGAGCGATGAAGCCGAAACCATGATTATGCACTTACAAGTTCCAAATGGTTTATCCGGAGTAAGTAATGGTAAGCTAATAGGCCGCACTCCCCTGCCCGATGGCTACACGCAATTTGATTGGAAAACAAGTTACCCTATCAACAATTATAACATAACCATTAACATAGCCGATTATGTGCAAATACAAGATGATTACCGAAGTCCACTAAACGGAATTTTGGTTTTAAATTATTTTGTACTGCGCGAAAATGAACAAAAAGCCAAAGTGCATTTTAAGCAAGTTAAAGATATGATGGCTTGTTTTGAACGTTTTTTTACTCCTTACCCTTTTTGGAACGATGGTTATAAATTGGTTGAAACTCCTTACTGGGGCATGGAACATCAAAGTTGTGTGGCTTATGGAAACGATTATACAAATAACCAATGGGGCTTTGATTTTATAATAGTACATGAAAGTGGCCACGAATGGTTTGGCAATAACTTAAGCATGAAAGACCATGCCGATATGTGGATTCATGAAAGTTTTACTACCTACAGCGAATCAGTATATGTAGAGTTTAAGCAAGGTTACGATAAAGCAGTAAAATATTTAAATAGCCAAAGACATCATATAAAAAATTTGGAGCCAATTATAGCTCCGCGCGATGTATATTTTCATGGTAGAACCGATAACGATGTATATTACAAAGGAAGTTGGATGCTACATACCATGCGCAATATGCTTAACAGCGATACTTGTTGGTTTAATATGTTATACGAATTAAACGATGACTTAAAGCACCAAACCCTTACTAGTGCCGAAGTAGAAAATTATATCAGTAAACGTACTCGTTACAATTTTGCCCCATTTTTTAACCAATACTTACGCAAAACTGCCTTGCCTATTTTTGAATATCAGTTTATAGAAAAAGATGATAAACTAGAACTAAAATATCGCCTAAAAACCGATGTAAGCGGACTAGAAATGCCAATTAAAGTAATGTTAGGTAAAAACAAATTTGAATACATTATTCCTGCTAGCCATTGGAAAATAGTAGAACTGCAATACGCCACCAAAGAAAACTTTAAAGTAGATATTGATAATTATTTGATTGAAGTGAGAGAGGTTAAGTAATTGTTGGATGGTTGAATTGCTTAATTGTTGAATTGTTATTGATAACAGAAACGGTCACTGAGCTAATAGAAGTATTCATTATTCTTTTATGGTCACAGAGCGAAGGCCGATAGCTATCGGCCGAAGTGATCGATGTTCTTTATTCGACTTATCTTGCCAGTAGCTAGAGGCCAGAAGCCAACTCCCCACATCGTCATGCCGGAGGCATCTTCCTTGTTTAACTTATAACATTCCATTAGCAACAAACGTCAATGCGATCATACCAAAGCTTGAGAAGCAGTTTCAAGTGAGTATTTGTATTCCATAATTGGAGATCCCTTTCCCGCTTTGCTGGACAGGCTGTGCCTTGCGATGATGCTAGTTTAAGCACTTCCTACTTAGGCATTCGTTGTTGTTATTATTGTAAATTATTCTATATTCATAAATCATATTTGTCAGTTCATTACAAATTATTGGTCTTTTATCAATTTCAATTAAACTTAAAATTTAAGCGTGGTACTATTGTGCCATGAAAATAAATAAAATAATATTGATGATTGGCTTAGCTATTGTTTCGTTACAAAGTTTTGCGCAAAAAAATGAAAATAAAAAAGTGAATTGTGGTTCATTTTTTAAAATTGACCAAGGAAATGTGTTGGTAAAAGAAAATGATAAAGGCATTCATTTAGATTTTGATTACACCTTAACCAACAATAGTGATATAACTTCATCTATTGATATTTGGGTTACAATAAAAGATTGTAAAGGAAATGAAAAACAAGTTTTATCTACTTTAAAATACAATACTATAACTAAAAATTGGTCTAATAATTTAACAATTACTAGTAACAAAGAATGTCCTTGGCAGTTGTTATCTTTCAATTTAGAATTAACCAATAATTGTGGCGATACTTTTTCGACCGATACCATGTTATTTACTGAGTTAAAAAACACCAAAAACGCTAATAACAGTAATCATAGAACAAAAAAACGTTTCAATCCAAATTTACAAACAAAAAATACAACTAACGAAAACCATAAAGATTCATGCGACTTCAATAATTTTACCATTAGCGATGAAACCATTGTAATCAATAATGAAAAGTCGGCTTTGGGTTTATACGTAGCTTTGAAATTAAGTGAGAAAAAAGGATTAGCTAGTAAAGCTTATATACTATTAGAAATAGAAAATTGCAAAGGAGAAATTCAATACGTGAAAGTGGATTTGGTATACGATGCTAAAACAGCCTTATGGGTTGGCAAACAAGCCATCATTCAAAATTTAGATTGCAATTGGAAGATTAATTCATACGAATACATTATACACAATGCTTGCGATGATGAATATGTTTCAGAATCTTTTGAAAAAGGTAACATCGCAGCTAATGGAACTTTACCTGCAAGAGACCGAATAGTAGCCAGAAGAAGAAGAAGTAATTAAATTAACATCAAAGCTATAAATACTAAATGCCTTTAAAAGTATTCAACTTTTGGAGGCATTTTTTATTATAAAACAACCAATAAATCTACATTCTTTTTAGTTTTGAGAGAAGCTGTTCAACAGCACTCTTAAATTTTTCCTTCACTAAAGCAAAAGTTTTATAGTTTAAAGTACCATATTCATAAACAAATCATTGCCTCTTAACTAATCCCTTTTACCGATTATTGTTGTAAATTCAATTTCAGGATAACCCAAAAACTCATTTGTTTTTATATTAAATGCCATTACCAATTGAAAAAAATTAGCAACTTTAGTTAGCTGAATATTATTAAATGTTTGGTTGGTTTCTTTATTAAAACCTATGCTATCAGAAATTTGAATTTCCTTGGTCAAAAACAAAGTATCTCCTTTCAAAAAGTAATCATTGGTTTGTTTTTTCAGTCCTTCTATTTTGTTTATCCAATTATTATAATCCCAAGTATAACAAGTATCTTTAGTATATAACTTATAATAACTAGGACTAAATACACTTAATTGATTATCAAAATAGGTTATATATGTTTTTATGTTACTTGAATTATAATCGTCAATACCAAATATGCTATCCAAAACCTTGTTTTTATGCAAAATATTTAATTGGTAAAAAACCTCAATGCTACTGTTCATTGGTAGTTTTGATAATGCCTTATATTGAACAAAAAAAGCTTCATTATAAAAATAGACAGGTGCGTAATTTTCATATTTAATATCTTTAGCACTAACCGACAAAGTTTTTATTCCATTGGAACTAATATTTAAAACTGAACCTTTTTTAAATCTTTTACCATTGATTTTAAATTTTGAAAATGCATTATGAATAAATATTGAACTATCGTTATTACCTAATATTTCAAAGTGTTGTGAGATTTCATATTTACTTACTTTTTTATCCAAATAATTAAAAAAAGTAATCTCCCGCTTTCTAGCCTTATTAACGGTTGCTAAAATAAAACATTTAGTTTGCTTGAGTAAAGCAAAATAATATAATTGATTTTCATATAAAAAGAAACTACTCGTTAAAAAATACTTGGTATTGGTTTTTCTATCGGTTACATAAATGTTTAAGAAATTCTGCTCTTTGTTGTTGTAACTATCTAACTCATGGCTTAATACCAAATAATCATTTTCTGAAATATATTTTTTAAATGTATAATCTTTACTTTCTAAAGTATCAATTACCACCACAAATTTGTTGTTTATACTTTTTACATTTACCAGACTATTTTCTAGCACAAAATATGGATGCGCTTGCTTTTTATTATTTATTGCATGACAATTCCTGCATGCTTTTTCATTTTGATAAACCCTTTGAGCAAAAACATTTAAAGAGCTTAAACCATAACATAGAAATATATACTTTATAACATGGAGCTTCATTTAAAATTTATATTTATCTCTTCGTTTATTATTTAAGCTTCTTTACTCTTATTTATATTCTTTTCGTCCGAAAGCTTTCGGACTTCGCTCAACGACCGCGAACATTGATTTATATTTATCTCAAAAATATTTACTTTTTAAACATACGGCTTATGCTGCCAAATGGAGCAGACACATCAAAATACATTCCTTCTATTCCATATTCGTTTTTGGTTACTTTTAAGTAATCGTTACCGCCAATTAACGACTGACTTCCACTAAATTTTAAGCCTAAAATTCGTAACATATCGTACTCATCAGAAACACTTAATATGTATAAAGCTGTTTTATCGGTTAGTCCATCACCAGTGCTTAATATGGCTGCAATAATGTTTTCTCTTCTATTAAGTATTTTAACACTGTTAGTCTCGTCACCATTTTTTGAATATAGCCTAGATAAAATATTTAAAGTCCTTAAGTCGAAAGGAAATTTTTCTAATATATTATTACCATATTTTATTCCTAAAATTACATCATTGCTATCAAGTTCTTCTTTATTGAGTACTTTTTTCAAACTATCGCTAAACTCGCTGCTACCATAAGGTGAATAGTTTTTTTGAAACTGATAACCGTAATACAAATGTTGCTTTTCTGTTATGGTAAAACTGGTATCGCCAGTCAAGAATTTTTCAAACAATTTTTCGTAAAACAAACCCGATTTTTTATCCTTTATATTCTTTTCAATTTCGGAGTAATTGGGCTTTTGTTTTTCAGTTTGACCATAAACAGAAATGCTCAATAATAAGCAACAAAACAGTGTGTTTAAAAATTTCATAATATCAATTAATTATAAATGCAATAAATTCAATTTTTAAATAAATAGCTAATTATTTTTAATCGATAGAAATAATTGTTAAAAACAATATGTTTGTTAAATGGAATTATAAGCCAGGTTGCTGTTGATGACGCTTCGCCAAACACCAACAGCTGCAAGATTATATTTTTTAAACTCTTGGTGTTGGGCATTATTAGCTAAACATTTTAACTGTAAAAAAAATAAATATGAAAATAAATCTATTACTCTTTTTTACCATTTCATTTGTATCATTATCCTTCAGTCAGGAAATTATTGTCAAATCAGCTTACGAAAATATTGAGTACGTTGAGGATGTAGATTGGTATAACGATGATATTTATTGTGCAGGATATACTTTTAAAACAAAAATTAATGATGGAAACTCAGCTAATGCTTACCTAATTAATTATGATACCACTTTAAAAGTAAAATGGACACTTACAATTAGTGATGAACATTCTAATATTATTTATTCAATTAAAAGGCATAAAAACAAAATTTATGCTTTAGTTACCCAAGGCAAAATACAGCCTTTAACTCAAGATGTTAAAATTAGTTTGTTTATAATTAGTTTAGAAGGAATCATTGAAAAAAAAGTCCTTTTGGGTCGAACATTTAATAATCCGACAAAGATTTCAATTGAAGGAGACAATTTGATTTTTGGACACACTGTTAGTAATGGAATTTCATACTCCAGTAGCTCTAAATCAGAAATCATTAAGTATAATCTTAACACAAAAAAAATTGTACGATTTAAAAGTAGCCAATATCAACCAAAGCCTGATAAAGTACTTGTACATGGGTCGGATATATTTTTGTTTGCACAATATATTGAACCTGAACAAATGAACATAATGACTTACAGAAAAGGTAAATATTCAGAAATTTCATTAAACTCCAGCAAATCAGAATTTTTTATTGATAGTTATATAAAAGGAAACATATTAACTGTTATGTGCGTTTACACAGGAGAATATGGAGATAAGAATAAATATTTAAAATATTATTTTGTAAACCTAGATACCAAAGTGGTAACCTCTAGTAAAATTACCTATAAAAAAATGGGATGGAGCGAAGTTTATTTTAACACATATACAATAGGAGCTTCATCTTGGATTATAATTGAAGAAGAAAAAACAAAAAAATTGAAATATGTTTTGGTTGAACAAATAGGGAAAGTAAAAAACACCTTTGACTATGATATAAATAATGGTAATGGAAATTGGGAAAACTACATCATTAAGAATGGTAAGCTCCTAAATGCCAATTCTAGTAATATTAAAATATACCAACTTGAAAAATAATCAATCAACAAAATGAAAAACATAGTTTTAGTATTTAGCTTCATTACAACTACTTGTTTTGCCAGTAAAATAAAACCATTTGTAGAATTGAGTGGTTCGTTTTATGCGCCTTATCCTACTATCAGATTTGATTTAAATGGAGGCGTAATGTTTAATAATTTTAAAGTACAGCATTATGTAAGTGTTGGTATTGGTAATAGTTTTAGCACAAAATATTCATATAACATCAAAGAAACCATGGTTTTAAAAAAAGAGGTATTGAATTACTTTCAACCATTGGTAAGTTTTCAATTTAAATACAACAACCAAAGGCAATACAATTTTATAGATTTATCATCAGTGCAATTTGAGCCAAGATATAAAAACTCCTTAATAGTTATGCCTGGCTTGCAGGTAAGCTTAAAGAAATATAAAACTAATTTTCAATTTCAAACAGGATTATCATACAATTTTGAAGAAATGGGTGACTATTCTGAACCATTATTAAATAAAGCAAAAGAAGGTAAAGATATTTTCCTTAATTCTATAAGCAGTATTTCTGTTGTAAAACTATTTTAAGAAAGTATGCGTGTTTTGCTTACACTTAATGCTAAGGTGGTTGTTCACCAAGCGGATTTGAATAACAATTTGCAGGAGTATAGGTTATTCTTAATTCGATGTTCGTTATTCAATCTCGCCTTGCGCCACAAAACTCAAAACTTATCATTCAAAATTCCCACGTTGTCATGCCGAAGGCAACTGCTATAGTTAACGAATAACTTTCCATTACCTTTTCTGCATTGTTGGTATTGACCGAAGCAGCATAAATAAATAATAAACCAAATAACAGAAATGAAAACACTAAAAATATACATTAGTTTATTGGCCTTAACCTTGCTAAATGCTTGCAATTTTGGTCAAGTTAAAACCTTCACTTCCGATGACCTTAAATGGTTTAAACCTTACAATGAAACAGAAACGGTAATATTTAAATCAGAGAAAGGTGAAATAGACACCATTATTTTTCATATAACCGACACCACAAAATACTCCATTAAAGATATAGAGCAAGGTTTTTATAATAAAACCACTTTGTTAGTTGCTTATGAATTTACAAAGGGTAGCTACCATCAATTTACAAAAATAAATGAAGAAGGTAAAAAATATGAGCAAAATATATTGAGCATTTCAAATTCATCTTCAAGTGAATTTACTGAAAAAGAAATTTCATTTATTGGAATAATTTTTAATGGTAAGGAAATGGAAAATATTAAACAACTTGACAGTTCTACCTATTTTTTTGACAGCAATAAAGCTACTTACCCTGAAATAAATGTAGAAGAGGGAATTAGTAACTTTACTTTTGATACTGAAAAAGGAATTATTCAATATACTGATAAAAGGAACGTAAATTGGACAAGACAACAATGATAACCTAAATAATTGGCTGAAGTAATTTTAACAATAAGAAACTATTTGAAACCACTTTAAATTTCGCGTAGGTTTTATTGCATAAATAACATTTATATTGTTTTTACACATCAATTAAATAGCACAATATTTTATATACCAAATTGATATTTGCATCCTAACTTATATTCGTAATAACGAAAATTATGATAAAACTGGATTAACCTCAATGGTGTTTCGCCAAATAAAGGTACCTTATAATCTAAATGAAACTTCAGGTTTCAAATATTCCAGCTAACTAAATTTAAGTTTTACGATAAACCTATTGGTGAATACAGCATAAAAAACAGGTTTATCAATGTAATTTTTAATTTCATTGTCAGTTTTTTGCCATTTAAATAGTTTATGAGGCAAAAAATCAAATTCTGCTATTTTAAAAAAACTATATAAACCAAAGCATTGTTTAGTGGGTAAACCCAAAACAATTAAATATTATGAAAAAACAATTTCTTTTACTAACCATGGTTAGTTTGCTTTTTAGTTCGTGTGCAGTAGTGCTTCAAGATGAAATAGGTGTAAAAAGAACCTTAGGAAGAGTTAATGAAAAAATTCACTACCCAGGAGCAGTTGTTTACAATCCATTTTTATCACGAGTAATAAAAGTTCCTATTAGAACTATCAATTTAGCCATAAACGCTTCCCTTCCAAGCAAAGAAGGTTTAACCATTCAATCTGAAATATCCATTTTATATAAAATAAAAACATCTGAACTACCCAATATTTTAAAAAATACTGGATTAGACTTTCAAGATGTAGTAATACTTCCTGTATTTAGGTCGGCAGCGGCAGATATATGCGCCAAATACGAAGCCAAAGATATGCATAGCAATAAGCGCAGTGTTATTGAAAAAGAAATTAAAGAACGGATGATGGAAGTAGCCGAATCTAAAGGATTTATTATTGAATCTGTGTTAATGAAAAGCATTAGTTTACCTCCCGGATTAGCCAAAACCATTGAAGAAAAAATGCAATCGGAACAAGAAGCACAAAGAATGGAATTTTTAAAAGAACGCGAAAAACGTGAAGCTGAAAGAAAAATATTACAAGCCGAAGGCGAAAAACAAAGCAGAATTATAGCAGCCGAAGCTCAAAAAAGAATTATAGAAATAGAGGCAGAAGGTAAAGCAAATGCCTTAAAAACAGAAGCGGAAGCACAAATGAAAGCCAACCAAATGTTAAATAGCAGCTTAACTCCACAGGTGTTAAAAGCAAAACAAATTGAAGCTTTTAAATCTCTTTCAGGTTCAAATAATGCCAAAGTGATAATTACTGATGGTAAAACTCCATTAATTGGTATTCCTGAAAACTAGGTTCTGGCTTTTTAATTTAATAGGCAATAAAACAGCACTTACCATAAAATATTGGTAAGTGCTGTTTTTTTTGAATAGATAAATAGATTGATAACATCTAGCCATTATTGGCATTTAAGCAATGCAGCACCAACAATAATAATTTTAGACTTACTTTACTCTATAGCTAATGCCGATTGCTTTCGGAAAAGGGCAATGGATAAAATGGCAATTTATCCCCCTAGCTAATCCCGAAAGCTTTCGAAACATGTGGTAATTCATTTTTAATGCTAAGCTTATTTTCCGCCCTTTTTGGTGTTTGAGCGAAGCGACACCAACAAGAATTTTAGGATTATTTTTTTTACTTCTATTAATTCCGAACGCTTTTTGGAGGAAAAAATTATTCGGAAATGCTAAATTTTAGCTAGCTCAATTTCCGTATAAAATTAAACTTGCTTTAATAAACCTAATTGATATTTTTGTTTTAAATAAATGCTAAACTATTAAAGAACTAATAGACCAATTATCAGCAGGCAGAAAGCTTAGTAACCTGTAGAGAAGAAGTAATAATTTTAAAAGTGAAAACAAAAAGTAATTGCTGTTGGTGACGCTGCGCTAGTTAGCAACAGAGGCAAAACCAAATGAAAAATAATTTATCTTTGACATAAAATTTGACTACCAAAAATAAATGAAATTACCTAAGTATCCACTAGCTTCAAGTGAACAGTTACTGACCTTTGAGTTTATTAGCGAAGGGCAGAAAGGGCTAATTCATAAACTGGTAAGTTATCAACCAACCAACCTCAAGGACATATACAATCTTGCGTTTGGAGACAAAGACCACTCGACTGGTGAAATTGACGATACAGTAATTTCAAACAACGGAGACAGCGAAAAGGTATTAACAACAGTAGTTGCATCACTTTACGCATTTACCGATAAATATCCTGATGTTTGGATTTATGCAACAGGAAGCACAAAGGCAAGGACGAGACTTTACAGAATGGGCATTACAAAGTTTCTATCAGATGTAACAGCA
The DNA here is from genome assembly GCA_027484685.1 of Bacteroidota bacterium. Lineage (GTDB taxonomy): Bacteria > Bacteroidota > Bacteroidia > UKL13-3 > UKL13-3 > JAAFJM01. Next base: position 8,588 of record JAIXSO010000029.1, on the reverse strand, counting down.
GACTTTGAAGTTTTGGGTGAACTAAATAACGATTGGGAACCATTCAAAAAAAATGTTGAATATGAGGGTTTTTTGGTTAGACGTAAAAAGAAATAATTATTACCTTTGAAATAGTTACAAATAACAATTCATGCAATGAAAATAACGACAGAATTAAAAAAACGGAAAATTCCAATTGTAAAAATTGACAAGTCATTAAACAAATATGACGATATTGTTTTATTCCCTGATAAGTTAGAAAAAGCAAATGAAATGTTGCGTAAAGTAGGGCTTCCCAAACAATGGACAACTGATAAGCAAAATAGCTAACATCAATTTTATTTACAAAATAGTCCAAAACTATTTTGTAAATTATAATGGCTGATACTACTCACATAAAACAATTGGACTCACACGAAATTAACGGAATAATATTAACCTAGTAAATTTAACTAAATTAATATTTTTGTTTTAAATAAATGCTAAACTATTAAAGAACTAATAGACCAATTATCAGCAGGCAGAAAGCTTAGTAACCGTTAGAGAAGAAGTTAATTCTTTTAATAGTAAAAATAAAAAATAATTGCTGATGTTGACGCTGCGCTAAACATCAACAGCGGCAAAACTTTAAAACTAATATTATAAAGGAAGATAAATGATAAGATTATTAATTAAACTATTTTTACTTTTGTTAATGTTTATATCATTTGATTGTTACTCACAAAACCAAGAAAGTGATTCTATTGAAGTATCAAAGATTTCAATTAACTTTTTCAATTGGTATATATCTGCTACTAAAAACCATAAAACTGATGAATATAATCCTATAGAAATAGAAAATAAAAACGGCATGACAACTCTTGACTTTTCGAAGTATTTCAAAAATTTAAAACAATTGTCTTTTTCTGATTCTCTTCTAACAAAGGAAAGAGAATCATACAATGAATGTGTAATAAAGTTGTCACAAATAAAATATACCGATTATTTAAAACTTACCGACTTAGACCAATTTTAAAAATTAAATACCAATTTTAAAAATTATTATAGATGGACCGGAGGACAAGAAATGTTTGATATATATGCAATTAAAAACGTTAGGGTTGTTAATAAAAATGCTTTTGTTGTTGGTTCCCTCTATTTTGATAATAAAAATGTTATAAAAAGTGATTTTGTAAAAGAAATAATTATAACTTTTATAAAACAGAATGGTGAATGGAAAATTAGTGAAATAAAATATTAATGAAATCTATTTCTTGCTAGTGTTTGATCGAAGCCTCTCCAACATTAACTATCTATAAACCAATACAAATAGAAACTCATTAGCATTAAAATAAACAACTCCAAAATGAAAAACTTAGTTTTAGTATTTTGCTTCATTACAACCATTTGTTTTGCCAGTAAAATAAAACCTTTTGCCGAATTGAGTGGTTCGTTTTATACGCCTTATCCTACTATCAGATTTGATTTAAATGGAGGATTGATGTTTAATAATTTTAAAGTACAACATTATGTAAGTGTTGGTATTGGTAATAGTTCTAGTACAAAATATTCATATAACATCAAAGAAACCATGGTTTTTAAAAGAAAATTTTTAAACTATTTTCATCCATTGGCAAGTTTTCAATTTAAATATAATAATGAAAGGCAATATAATTATGTAAATTTATCAACTATTGAATATGATCTCTATTATAAAAACTCACTTATAACAATGGCTGGAATCCAGGTGAGTTTAAAAAAGAATAAAATCAATCTACAATTTCAAACTGGTATTTCTTTTAATTTTGTTGAGCTTGATGAATATTCTGATCCAAGAGTAAGAAATTTTAAAGAAGGTAAAGATGTTTTCCTAAATTCGATAAGTAGTATTTCTATAGTAAAACTATTTTAAGAAAGTATGCGTGTTTTGCTTATACTTGATGTAAAAATAGTTGTTAACCAAGCGGATTAGAATAACAATTTGCATGAGTATAGTTTATTCTTAATTCGATATTCGTTATTCATCACGCCTTGCGCCACAAAACTCAAAATTTATCATTCAAAATCCCCACGTTGTCATGCCGGAGGCATCTTCCTTAGTTAATAAATATCTTTCCATTAAACATTTGATTGAAATGGAGAGTTTAACTGCCTTAATAATTTTATGTTATTTACCAAAAGTTCAACTACTTCGTAGTTGCATTTGTTATTAATTAATTAGTGCCACCGAATTTCATTCGGGGCTATTTAAATTAAACCCCTTTGGGGTTTTAAATAATAAATTCAAACCTATTTTTATATAACGACAATCTTGAAAGGATTGAATATGAATAGCCGCGAACGAAGTTCGGGGTAAATTAAAGTAAGTTATTTATGACCCTGAAAGGGTCGAATTGTTTTAATTTTTTACCGTAGCTAATTCCAAAAACCTTTGGATACCAACAACCATTTATTATTTTACCCACCTCGTCATGCCGGAGGCATCTTCCTTAGTTAACTTATTCTTTTCCATTAGCAACAAACGTCATTGCGATCGTAGAGAAGCAATCTCAAGCGAGTATTTGTATTCCATAACTTGAGATCGCTTCGTGCCTCGCGATGACGCTAGTTTCAGCACTTCTTACTTAGTTATTCGTTATTCAAAATTCCCCACCTCGTCATGCCGGAGGCATCTTCCTTGGTTAAGTAATACCTTGCCATTACATTTCCCTGCCCTTGTTGGTGTTAGAGCGAAGCGACACCAACAAGAATATTAGGATTATTTTTTTTACTTCTGTTAATTCCGAACGCATTTTGGAGGAGAAAATTATTCGGAAATGCTGGATTTTAGCTGGCTCAATTTCCCTATAAAATTAAACTTGCTTTAATAAACCTAATTGATATTTTTGTTTTAAATGAAAGCTAAACTATTAAAGAGCTAATAGACCAATTATCAGCAGGCAAAAAGCCTAGAAACTTGTGGAGTAGAAGTAATTATTTTAAGAGTAAAAACAAAAAGTAATTGCTGTTGGTGACGCTTCGCTAAACACCAACAGTGGAAAAAAAACAAATGAAAATAAATTTATTTAGCAAAAATTTAACGTCAATAATTACCGCAGTACTAACAAGTTGGTTTATAGAAATAATTTGGTATTACAATTATAATCCTGGCCTTTACGTATTGTCGAATTTAGTAATACTTGGATTAGCAGTTCCTTTAATTTTTAAAATTCTAATTTATTACAGTAGGAAGTTAGGTAAACAAATTTTTGATAAACAGGTGCAAATAATTTATATAGCAGTTTTATTAGTCTTGATTTTTTCCTCTTTAGCTTACCTAATTTATATAATTTACGGACGAGAACAGGGACCTTGGACAATGAGAAATGGGTTTTCTTGGGGTAGTCAAAGAAGTAATGATTGGGTTTTTGATTTACCAATTGGTATTTTAGGATTAATAGTAATTTACTCATTATGGTTTCTTGTAAATATTAATTTTTCAGATAAAAGATACAGCTTGATTCAATATACTTGTTTAATAATTTACCTAATCATAATGATACTTCTTTATTTTGCATCCAAAGTTCCCATTAATTTTAGTTTATATCAAGGGTAGGTCTATCACAAGGTGCTTGACCACTATTCCTGACCTTAACCCACCATTTTTCCTATTTTCGCGAAGCGGCACTAATAATAATATTAACTAAACCTCACAAAAAAAGCTATCAAGTTTAAAACCTAATAGCTTTTTTGCATTAAATTATGTGTTGTATTATGCTTCGTATAATCCCAATGCATCTAATACATTGTTCAGTTCTTCAAAGTCTTTAAGGCCCGTTTTTTCTTCATCGCCTCCTATTATGTTTAAGGCATAAGGCTTATAATTAGCCAATGTTTCTTTTATGTTTTCGGGCGCAGTATTATAACCCCAGACTATTTTGTTATTGGCACATATTTGTTTTAAGTCTTCAGCAGTCAAAGTATGTCCATTGCTTGCATATAAATGAAAAGCATCTACTTTATCGGTATATACTTCAAAAATTTTATGAAGCGCAGTTACATCACATAAACTGGTATCAATTTTTTTTATAATAGGCTTGTCTATTTCGGCTAAATCGGTTGGCAATAAATCGTTGTTTAGTTCTACAATATCAATGTTTAACATGTCAACAATATCAGCCACTTCTTTCATGGTTTGGTTTCCAAACTCAGCCACCACATAGCATCCTGAAGTCCAATCGATAATTTCTTTGGCTTTAACTGGCGGGATATAACTTACACTTTGAGGGTCAAAACAAAAACCCATATAATCAATACCTGCTGCGGCTGCAAAGCGGGCATCGCTTAAGTTGGTAATATTACCCAACTTAATTTTTACGTTTTGATTCATTTAATTCTTTTATCGTTTTTTATAAATAGGCACATTGCTACAAGCTTCGCCATACATTAAACTTTTTACCACTGGTAGTAATTTATTACTCATGGCTACATAAGCAGCTATGGGTAACTCATTTTGGCTACACCCTTTTAGGATAATGCGTTTGTCGGCATAATCAGCAGGGTTCAGTTGTGCAATGGCATCGTTATACAATGCTATTTCAAGTTGTTCTAAATTGCCAAACACATATTTATTGGCATACGGCTGCACCGCACTAGCCAAAAGCATATAAGCCCAAGTAGGCACTATGGCATCGGTACTGCAATAAAAAGCTATGTTTTGGTTTTGGTATTGGCTCCAATCGTGGTTTTTAACAAAATCTCTAAAGTCTTTTTCCTTTAAAATCATTTCCCTAAAAAGCCAAACTTTAATATCGAACAAAACCCTTTTGCCTGCATGGCGCAAGGTTTCTAAATCAATGGTAATAAGGCCACTGTTAGCTACTTTATTTTCTATTAAATCTACTTCTGTTAAATCCATTTTATTATTATCTTACAATCATGGTTCGGGTAATGATTTTTTGCCCCAAAACTTGCACTACATTGGTATCGCTTTTGGCGCCAAATTGAGCCCTTAAGTAATAATTTCCTTGTAAAATATAGCCAAAATCGGCTTCTCCCGCTACACTTGAAACCGAGTAAATAAAATAATTTCGCTTCACATCTTCATAAGTGGGATACAAAAAAACTTGCGCTCCATTTACAGCCGTATTATTATTGGTTCCATCTAAAACCAAAACCTTTAATCTTCCATTGAATAAAGAACTATCAACAGTTATAATACTATCTTTATTATTAACTATTGTTTCGGTTTTTAAAGTTTCGGTTTTAGTACATGATGCAATTATTACCATCAAAATTACAACAGCAAATAACTTATTCATAACGTATTATTTTATTTCAGAAATTTTAATTGTATTTACCCTATTGCGTTCAATAATTGGCATACTTGCAGTATTAATTACCAATTGTCCCTTTTGAATATAACCATCTTTTAACAAGTTATTATTTACATCTTGCATTGAATCATCGGTACTTTCGAACTCACGGTATAAAAAGCCACGCACACCCCAAACCAAACTTAAAGTATTAACCAAACGCGGGTTGGTAGTAAAAATAAAAATACTTGCTTTAGGGCGGAAAGATGAAATTTTGTAAGCTGAATAACCTGAAAAAGTCATACCTACAATGGCGCTTGCTTTTAAATGGTCGCTAACTCTTACTGCTGTAAAACATATTTCATCCGATAAAAAGGTTTCGCTGTTTTCATTAGGGCGAGTTCCTTTAAAATAAGGTGCATTGGTTCCAGTTTCTACTTCCATAATGGTTCTGCGCATGTAGCTAATGGCATTAACCGGATATGCACCCACCGAAGTTTCGGCACTTAACATTACTGCATCGGCACCATCCATTACTGCGTTGGCAATATCATTTAACTCAGCACGTGTAGGCACAGGACTTACAATCATGCTTTCCATCATTTGTGTAGCAATAATTACAGGCTTACTTGCTTCAATACATTTTTTAACAATGCGTTTTTGAATAACAGGTACTTGCTCCATAGGCATTTCTACTCCTAAATCGCCACGCGCCACCATGATACCGTCAGATACTGCAATAATTTTATCAATATTTTCTACAGCCTCAGGCTTTTCAATTTTTGAAACCACACGAGGTTTCCAATCGTTCAATTCAATGATGTTTTTAATAAAAACCACATCGTGTTCGGTTCTTACAAACGATAAAGCCACCCACTCTACTTTGTTTTCAATACCAAATTTTAAATCATCCAAATCCTTTTGGGTCATACTTGGAATACTCATTTTGGTATCAGGTAAATTGAATCCTTTTTTGTTAGAAAGCCATCCGCCAAATATAACCAATGCTTTTACTAGGTTCTTTTTATTGGTTTCTATTACTTTCAACTCTAATTTACCATCATCTAATAATATACGCTCTCCAATATTTACATCTTTAGGTAAATTTTCAAAATTGATGTAAATGCGGTTACTGGTCCCAATACATTTTTCAGTAGTTACTTCAATTATTTCGCCTTGAATTAACTCTACCTTACCGTTTTCCATTTCACCAACACGTAATTTAGGCCCTTGTAAGTCTAATAACATACAAACATTAGTTCCTAATTCTTCGTTGGCTTTTTTAATATTGTCAACCACCTTTTGATGATCATCGTACGTTCCATGCGAAAAATTTAATCTACATACATCAACTCCTTCGTTAATAATTGCTTTTAAATTTTCTAAACTGCTAGTAGCTGGCCCAATAGTGGCCACAATTTTGGTACGGTTAAAAAGTGCTTTACTCATTTCTATGCTATATTTTTTATACTATTAAATTTACTTTCTGTTTTAGTCTTGTTTGGTCAATTATACTAACAAGCTGAATTTCAGAAATATTTTTTACTTGTTTTAAAAATAATTTTTCATCAAAAAATGAAAGTCCACCCTCAATTAATATAAAATACTGCATGGCTCTTAATTCTGTAAAAAGAATTTTACTTTCATCGTAATTGGCAAATAGTGTGTAAGTTAAATGGTTAAGTTCATCTTCATAAAACAATTTATCAAAATAAAAATATTCTCTTTCCGATTCGTTATACCATTCAATGCTATCAACTCGAGCCAAATTTATTTCGAGTGAATGGTTCAATAGCCAAGCTAGGCGCGACACTTTTTCATTGCTAAGCAATCCATAAAAAAGTGTTTCTTCCTCATCAGTAATATCTAGCGTGTACTTTTTCAATTAAAAAATCGTGCTAATATACTATTTGTATGTGACGATTGTGTTAATTTTTTTGAAAAAAAGTAACAAAAGCCACGCTTTTAACACTTAAAACTAGCCAATTGCTTCGTGCAAATTAGGTAATTTACCCAATTGTTTTAAATAGGCTATGTGCGAGCCAATGGCACCAAAAAGGGTTTTATTTTCTAAATAAGGCACCCCAAATTCTTTGGCTGTTTGTTTTACTATTTTAGCAATGGCAGGATAATGCACATGCGATACTTTTTGAAACAAATGATGTTCTACTTGGTAATTTAATCCTCCTACATACCACGAAAGCAATTTGTTATTTGGCGAAAAATTAACTGTTGTATTTAATTGATGAATGGCCCAATCGTTTTCAATAACTCCATCTGCATTAGGCATTGGGTGGTCGGTATGTTCAACAGTATGAGCCAATTGAAAAACAGTTGTTAAAATTAATCCTGAAAAAAAATGCATCAGCATAAAGCCTGTAAATACTTGCCAAAACGGAATTTGAAACACATAAGTTGGCACTAAAAACATCACTATAAAATAAAATATTTTGATGCCAATAATTTTAGAAAGAATAGCCACATTTTCCTTTTTTGAAGCACTGTTTACGCCATTTTTTGAAAACTGGTAAAACTGAATAAAATCTTTAGCTACGGCCCAATAAAAAGTAAGTAAACCATAAAAAAAGAAAGCGTAAATCCATTGGAACTGATGGAAACTTTTTTGTTTGGTGTGTGGCGAAAATTTTAAAACCAATCTGTCGGATATATCGTCATCTAAATGTGTTATATTGGTATAAGTATGGTGCAAAATATTGTGTTGTAATTTCCAATTAAACACAGAACCACCTAATAAATTTAATGAATGTCCAACCCAATAATTAACATTTTTGTTAGCTGAGTAAGCCCCATGATTGGCATCGTGCATTACGCTCATGCCAATACCCGCAAGGCTAATGCCCATTACACTCCAAAGCAATAAACTAATTCCAAAACTTGGCCTAAAAGCCATTAAAGCTAAAAAAGGTAAAATATAAGCGCTTAAAAGAATAATGGTTTTTAAAACCATGCCTGTATTGGCATGTTTTGAAATTTTGTTATCAATAAAATATTGATCTACACGCTTTTTTAAAATAGAATAAAAACCTGTTTTATTTTTATCAATAAACTTAACTTGTTCCTTTAAATGTGACATATTACAAAGAAAACTACTTTAAATTGAAAATCAATAACTAAAAATATTATGAAAATGTAATTTTTATTACTTAAAATATTTAAAACAAAATTACTCTTTTGAAAAAGTATATTTTTTGATTATAAACCTGAGTTCGGTTTAAGCCACTAATGAAAGTTGTTGATCAAACAACATTAACATTTCAGGATTTGTTTCTTCTACATCTTTTCTGATAGATGGCTTTTTAGGAAAAAAAGAATAGG
>JAIXSO010000004.1 GCA_027484685.1 Bacteroidota bacterium | reverse complement strand
TGCAGGCGAGGACGCCTGCAACGGCTGAAAAAGAATTTTAAAATTGAAGGATGGATGCACTAACCAGAACCACAGCACATTATATCCCCTGTAGTCAAGCTAGAGTTTTGTACTTTTATGAAAGTTAAGTGCAAAAAAATTAGCACCTTTGCTAAACCCAAAACCGCCAGCAAACATTAGTATGAACAAACAACTATTACAAATTTTGGCAAGCTTAGTATTTGGACTCAGTATTTATTTTGGATATAAGAGCCTAATTTCAGGAATGAATCCAATACTCATAATTATACTTGGACTTTTTCTTTTACTGCTGCTTGTTTTAAATATTAAACTTATAATGCAGATTAATAAAAAATACTATTCATTAGTAGTTTTTTTTCTTCTTGGAATAGTACTACCTTCATTTCTGATTTTAAATTGGCTAAACCAAATTCTATGAAACACCTTCTAGTAGATATTTTCAAGAATATATTGTCGTGCTTAGCAATCCAATTATGTAAGGTGAAATGATCGATTCTCCAAACAAAGTTTAGAGCTAAAACGCACTAGCTTCACCCAAAACAATAAATCTAAAACACTATGTCAGTATCAATATATTTTGGTTTTAAAAATTCAGACGAATTCGTGAGTGTAAATGCAGGAAGGAACTTTTTAGAAGAAATATTAGGAGCAAAATATCCTGATTATTTTAATTTAGATGCCTTTCTTACTAATGAAGAACAAAAACTACTTTTTCCTGACTATGACGAAAATGAATATTCGCGCAGACATATAGACCCAGCCAAACTGAAAGATGTATTCGTAAAAGTTTATGATTATTTAAAAGTTAACCATGATAACTTTCCATTAACGCATTACATTACAGATGAAAAAAATAAATATCTCTATGATAAAACTGACATATTTGATTACAAAGGCTATAAGTGCTATTTGGATGCATCGCATCAAAACTTAAACCATAGAGAAGAGCTCTGTTTATTTTATTGGCAAGAAGAATGGAAAGTATTAGAGTGGATTAAAGTTTCAAAAAAATTGATAGTTGGCAACAATGTTTATTATATAGAAACACAAAATAAATTTGACCAATTCAAATACATTCTAGAAGAACTAATTAAAGTTTGCGATGATGGAATCAAAAACAATAAAAAGTTATTATGGTTGTTTTCAACTTAAAAGCATAAACAAACCTCCTAAAGATAAAAAGGCATCACAAAAAGCTACAATGAATATATTTCTTAAAGACCAAAAAAGTGAGTTCAACAAACATCTTGATTTTTTAAAGTCTAAGCATGTTATGACCTACGATAAAACTAGTTTAAAAGAGAAAATAACAACTATTGAAATTAATACAAATAAGAAACTTAACGAGCTTGATATTAACTTTTTGTTTGATTATAAAATTTTCCCTGATAATATAATGAGCTTTAAAACTCAGTGGGCCTCTGAGAATAGGAACATGAATATTGGGGATACCATAGTGCAACAAGTATATATTCCACCAACAAAAATATTTTCACAAAAAATAATATTTGGAGTAAGGATAAACGAAGTAATAGACCTTCCAAATAAAAAAGGATTTAGTTACGAAACGCTTGAAGGACATGTAGAGAAAGGTGTTTCAACATTTACAGTGGAGCAACTCCATAATAAACTTATTTTTAAAATTCATACTTACTCTACCCCAGGAAATTTTTTAACAAAACTATTAGGACCCATTTTTTCTATTCCTTATCAAACATTTTGTACCAAGTCGGCCTTGGAAAATGTAAAACAACAATTAGAAACGCAAAATAATGAATTCTATCATAGCAATTAAAGGAAACTTTATTAACGATTTTGCAAGTATTGCTGAATGTTTTAACTATATATATTTAGAGTAAGATGAAGTATTTGATAATCCTGAAAAGTTTAATGATTACTTGCAAAACAATTATTTTGAATTAGCCAATAACGATATGGCCATTTGGGGAATTTATTTGAGCAATGGCTTTACTATTATTAATGATCCAGAAAGTGTAAATACCCTTGATGAAGAAGCATTACTAAAGCTTTCTGCCAAACTGGATGCGGTAGTATATACATTTATTATTCAAACCACATCTGCTTCGTTTGGGTTTGCTAAGTATGAAACCACCAAACAGCGAAACTTTTTTTATTCAGATAATGAAGAAATTGAAAACTTTGGCACTCCTTTAAAAGAAGAAAACGGACTTAATTTTAATCAATCAGTTTTTATTGACGATATTTTAAATGTAGCTGCTAACCTAGGAATAGACCTAGAAGGAAACAACGCCAACTCATTTGCAGTTAAACACTTTGCTTATAACGATGAAATGAAACAAAAACTCGCTCCATTTAAACAACCAATTCAATTATACAAAAAGCCTTGGTGGAAAATTTGGTAACTAAAAAATTACTTATAATATCAATGTTATTTAGTTAACAGAAACACAGTGATTTTATTTTAAAGCAATACTAAAATAGTAATATTACAACACAAAACACCTTTTAGTTGCAAGCCATGAACGAATTAGAACAGTATATTCAAGCCTATTTTGGCGTTAACCAAACCGATTTAACTCAGATAGCTGAGCTATTTATTCCTACCCATTTAAATAAAGGCGATTACTTTTTAAAAACCAATCAAACTTGCAATAAACTGAGTTTTATAAAATCGGGCTTGCTGCGTATTTATGTAAATACGGAACAAAAAGAAGTAACTCAATGGATATCGAGTAAAGGTTATTTTGTTACCGATTTGGCAAGTTTAATTTTTAACCAACCTGCTCGTTGGAATATTCAAGCGCTTACCGATACTGAACTTTATACCATTCATAAAGATGACTACAATAAAATTGGTAATTTAATACCGCAATGGAATCACTTAGAAAAACTTTTTATAGTTAAGTGTTTTACCATTTTAGAAGATAGGGTTTTTACTCATTTATCAATGACAGCAGAAGAACGCTATGAAACTTTTTTTGAAAACAATAAAGAGTTATTTAATCAAGTTCCGCTGCAATACATAGCTTCCATGTTAGGCATGACAGCCGAAACATTTAGCCGAATACGCAAAAAAAGTTTGCAATAAAATTCTTGATAAATGTCAAGAGGAATAAGCTGTTAGCGCCACACCTTTGTATCGTTCTAATTGCAGAAGCGAACGCCATAATTGCAGGCGAGGACGCCTGCAATGGCAGAAGAATGCCTGCAATGGCAAAAACAAAAAGTACAAATGAAAATTTTAACAACAGCAGTATTATTAACCTTTTTAAACTTATCAGTAATGGCAAAAGAAATTAAAACCAGCATTGTAATCAATGCTACTCCAGCTAAAGTATGGGCTATTTTAACCAACTTTAACAATTATCCTACTTGGAATCCTTTTATTAAATCTATTACAGGCCAGGCCAAGGTTGACACCAAAATTAAAGCCAGAATAGAACCACCTAATGCTAGCGGAATGACATTTAAACCAACAGTTTTGGCTTTTGATACCAATAAAGAATTTAGGTGGTTAGGCCATTTTTTGATGCCAGGTTTATTTAATGGCGAGCATAAATTTGAATTGATTGATAATGGCAATGGCACTACTACTTTTATTCAGAGTGAAAATTTTAAAGGCATTTTACTACCTCTTTTCAAAAAAATGTTGGATGTAAATACACTTGATGGTTTTAACCAAATGAACCAAAAACTAAAGGATTTGGCGGAAAAGGAATAATGGAATTTTGAATGTTGGATGTTGAATGTTGAATGATGTCCCGATCAATCGTGATTGAATAACCATTTTTTACATTCCCCTTGCCGAAAGCATTTGGCACCTCTTTGGCTGCGCTATGCCCAAGCGCAAGGGAGAAATTTTCCCGCACAGACCGATGCCATCGCTTAAAGCGATGGCATCGGTAATTAGCGGATAGGTTTAAAAACCTTTTACATTTTCTCTTACTTGGGCTAAGGTATAATCAACAAGGAGTTTCCCATCTCTAAATACTTCTTTCAATTCGCCTTGTTTTTCTTCTTCCCAAGTTACTTCGTCAATCAATACATATTTGCCATTTTGTTCAGTTATTCATTACGGTTCTGTAGTTTTACAATGGTGTTAAATGTAACATGCTAGCCGCTGTAGCCGTTTGCGTAAGATAATCTGTCAACTAAGATAATGTTTTATGCTTAAAATATAAATTATTTAGCACTAAAACGGCAGTGGCGCAAGACATGTGTTAGGTGCTGATTAATTGCTAATGAACTGGAATCCTAATTTAACATGGTCTTGGTAGTCATAGCCAGTTTGCACTTTCTCTTTTTGTTGTGTGTAATACATGTTTGATTGTATTAGCTCATAAATTGGAGTCTTAGTTTTGTATGTGCCTTGTATTGTTTTAACTCGAATCTTTATGGCTGTCTTTTCCTTTAGTTCAACCAATGCTTTAGCCTCTTCAAAAGAAGCATAGACATATCTTTCTGTTGAGCCAAATAGCTTCTTTAAACCTAAGTCAATAGGTTCTATTTTTCGTTTGATTGTAGCGCCTACAGAAAATGAAAACGCATCACACTCATACCCATTTGCGATTTCATTGGCCCCAAGTTTTACTTCGATGTCTAACTCATTGCCGTGGTACAATTTTGGAAGAAGAAGAAATTTGCGAATTAGCTCTTGATTTGCCTCAGTTTTTTCTTCTTCTGAACTCTGCTTTATATTAAAACCTAAACTAGGCAATTGATTTTGTAAATCTGTCCAAACTTTTTTAGCAAGGTCTTCAGGAGTAGTAAAATGACTAATCGTAAAATCTTTCCTAAGCTTATCCTTAAGAGCGTTCACTTTCTCTGCCCCTAGTCCTGTGTCTACAAATTTAGGAGGAAAAGGATACTCGTCCTCTAAAAAGTAAATAAATTTAGGGATACCAAGTTCTTTAGCTTTCTCAAATTCAAGTTCTGAAAAGGACTTCTGAGAATCGCTTTCAATATTTCCATAGCGAAAAGCAACAAGCATAATAAAGATTTGAGATTTCTCAACCTCCTCTATGCATGTCTTTATTGGTTTTTGATCTCTTGCTCCAAAAAATTCTTGAGCATTTATTTGTCCTGATTTGCTTTTAATGATTTTAATTACTTCTTCACGATAATTTTTAAGATCTATAAAAGTCGAACAAATGAAAAAATTTATTTCCGTCAGTTTCTCCATAATTTTCACATAATGTCAGAGTATGAAAAAACTATTCACATTCTGAATTCAAACATGCTGATAAAAGTGTAAAAAACAAAATAAAAAAGTTGTTTTTTGAGTATTAAGATTAAAGTATTAAATCACTCCACATGACCAGAGTGCGATGGAATTTAGTAGCCTAAAACTTAAATACCATGATATAATTTTATTCCCAACTCCCGTTATAAAGAAGGATCCCAAACCTTCTCTCAACTCAAAATTAAAACACACCTTTGCAAAAAATAAAGCTGTATTAATCCTTATATGCTAGCTATAATGATTTTCTCAGTAATCAAATTGTTTTAATTGCTCCTCTGTATATTCAATTATCATTTTAAGACTTTCATGATGTTGTTTTTTTTGTTCTTCATTTAATAAATCCAAGTTGTATTTTTTAGATGTAAGCAATTCAATTTGAAAATCAAGCGTTGGTCTGTTTAGTTTATAATGTTTTGTCAACTTATTTCCATTATCTCCAAATGAAATTTCTTCATTTAATTCCATTGGATATGTTAAGTTGTTGTGTGTTACAAATAATTTTCCCTGTCCTTTCTCAAAATTGTAACTGTTTGATTTAACATACTCGTTGTCATAGTATGTTGGAGAAATTTCCTTTGTTACTTTAAAAATAGGTTGGCTTACTATAATGTTAGGCTGATATAGTTTTGATTTAAAGAGTTTAGTTTCTTGTCTATATTTCCCTTTTAAAATCAAAAAGTCAGTCAAATTTGAATTAGGATTTGGTCTTTCAAAAGCTGCATATGGAAAACCAAGTTGTTCCGAAACAATTAAGTCAGATGAACAATTGGTAAAAAGTATATTGTTGACTTTTAATGTAAAACAAGTCGGACTTATTATAAAGAATAAAGTGTTAGCACCTGTCCATCTTAAACCTTTGTAATTGTCATAAGTATTGGAAATTACTAGCATTCTGTCTTTTAATGCAACTCTTGTATTTACAAAATACTTAGGTTCCATTTTAAATGTTCCGTTGTTGTGATACTGAATAGCTAACCATAGACTAATTCTAACTTTGTCGAACCAATCAAGTAGTCTTATTAGTTCTTCAGTCTCCACAAATTCATCAATTAGTATTTTTTCAACAGTTGGTTTTACGAGGGCTTCAATTTCCGCAAAATATGAATTACATTTAGTGCAAGAGGGGAAGGTAAAAGATGAAAAATTAAATTCGATTTCTTTCTGTTCTTTCCAATTCCACCCAACTGACATTTTTTTATTTTCTGTCCCAGTGAGTTTCATTAACCACTTTGGTATAATGTGCTCTTTGTTTTTGTCTTTCGGAGGTTGTCCACAAAATATACATACTTTATCCATTTGTATCGTGTCTTTATAACATTACAGCTAACTTATATAACTCTGATCTTATCATATTTGTCCAAGCAAAAGAGTGTAGATAAAGAAACATTTTTTCTATACTTACTTAAACAAAAATATGTTTTATATTTACTTATCCAAATCATAAAAAAAGCATTTATCAGGCGTTCACATTTGGTAACTACTTTTCCATATTGCATTAAAATATTGGTGACATCGGTATAAATTTATAACTCCCACTGGCTGAACTGATGTATCGGTCAAATTTTTCATTTGCTCGCTTAATTCGCTATAAGGTAAAATACACTCTTTTTCCCAACGTTGCTTTCTTTCAGTTGATAAATGAGGTTCATGCTGCAATAATTCTGTAGCCCAAAGCATCCAATTATCATGTACTATTTCAGCCACCAGCTCTACTTGATTTGCTAATTTTTTATTTGAAATATCATTCATAATACACTAATTTATAACATCTTGCAATACTTCTTTAAACTCATGGTAGTTATGCTTTTCAGAGTAAATGGCAAATACCACTTTCTTAAATGCATTTTTATATTTTCCTACAAGTTGTTCTTTAAATAATTGCGCTATCATTATTGGATTATTTTGAAACACACCGCAACCCCAAGCACCTAAAATTAATATTTCCATTTGATGAGCATACGCCAATGCAAAAACCTTTTCAACTCTTTTCCGCATTAACATTTCTATATCAGGTAATTTATGTGGTTCGGCTTTTTTTACAACTCCAGTATTTACTGCTGCTGAGGTTATAAAATTACACGTTATAACTTCGTTTAACATAATACCATCATCAGTTTTAAAAACTGGTACATTTGGACTAAAAATCATGGTATCGGTATAAACACACGATTTCATGTTTTTATGTATATTGTAATATTCCGTAGCATTTAACTGGCTTAAATACAAAGCAGAAGCCCTTGCTAAACTTTCTTCCTGTGCATTGGCTCCATTAATAAATCCACCCCCAGGATTTTTTGCCGATGCAAAATTCAAACACATAATTTTTTCAGCAGCATATTGTTTTGATAAATCAATAATTGCCTGTACTGAGCTACTTAACCAAAGCTCAATATGTGTATTATAATTGGCTTCAACTTTAATTTCTTCAATCAATTTATCCAATGCTTCAGAAGTATATAATTGCGTATTTTGTATACAATTATCTGTTTCATTTTTTATAGAAACAATTGCTCTATTAGCATTAGTATATTCTTTTTTATCAAGCACTTGCAATGTATTTGCAACACTTTCTTTTAAATTCATTTTGTTTATTTATTACGTCCTTTTTCGTTTGGATATAAAGTAAAAACTTCATCGCTTTGCCAAAATTGTTTTGTATCAATATCCAAACAAGTAAGTTTTCCTAAAAATGCTGCTCCAGTATCTATATTCCAAACGTTGCAGCCTTGCATTGGAATAGTTTCATTGTAATTAAGTGTAGGCGTATGGCCTATATAAATTTCGTTAAATAACAATAACCTTTTAGGATACAAAACCGAATGCTTTTGAATGCGTTTATCCATGGTAACGGCCATTTCCCACAATGTTCTATCCCACGAATAATTACTTTCGTAATGCTCGCTTGCAGGTCCATGCATAGACGAAAAACCTGCATGAATAAATAACCTATTTTTATCGTCAATATAATAATTGGTTAAGTTTTCAAAAAATTGCAAGTGAGCTGCTAACTGTTCTGCTGTGTAATTATGATAGCTATTGATGGTTTCCAACGCACCATGTTTTAACCTAAACGGAATTTCTTCTTTATATATTAACCACTCGTGGCACCAAGTATCGTGATTGCCTTTAATAAAAACACATTCATTTGTTCGACTCAATGCCATGAGGTAATCAATTAACTGAGCCGATTGACTCCAACCATCTACATAATCGCCTAAAAATATCAGTTTATCGGTTTGGGTAACTTGCGCTCTTTCAAACACTTGCTCCAAAGCCTTTAAACCACCATGTATATCGCCTATTACTAAAGTTCTACTCATTGTTAAAATTTATAAATTCTACTGGCACAAAATTGGTGAGCCAAACCTTATTTTCTGATAAATAAAATTCGTAACCTTTGTTGTACATTTCAAGTGCATTCACGCTTAAAATAATTGGTTTACCTTTTCGGCTGCCAACTTTTGTAGCCGTATCTTTTTCAACACTTAAATGGATATGTTGCCTAGCCATTTTTAATAATCCATTTTGCTTAATACTTTCCATAAATTCATGGGTGGTACCATGAAACAATATACTTGGAGGCTCAGTATTTTTGTACAACAAATCAACTTGAACAGAATGCCCTTGACTTGCTCTTATTTTTGATTTGTCATCATTAAAAGCAAATCTTTGTTTGTCGTTAGTAAATACAATTTCATCTAATTGCAACTTATCAAAATAAACTTTTTCGCTTTTACTTTTTTCAATCAATTCGTCAACCAAAGCCCAACCATTTTCATCCAAAATCAAATTAATAATTTCTGGCTGATGGCGTAAAACCAAGCTTAAAAATTTACTAATATGTTTCTTTTCTTTATCGTTCATGTTATGAGTTTGCCAATAAATCTTGGTACAATGTATAATTTTCATCGTCAAAGCACACAAAAACAATATTTTCAATCAATTCAAATTCAAAACTTTTTACGGTTTCTACTGCTATTTGTGCTGCTTTATCTTTTGGAAAATGGTAAATTCCAGTACTGATATTTGGAAAAGCAATGCTAGTAATATTGTTAGCTTCGGCCAACGTTAAACTGTTTTTATAGCAATTAGCTAATAACATTTTCTTTTCTTCTTTATCCCCGTTCCAAACCGGACCAACCGTATGAATTACAAATTTAGCTGGTAAATTTCCTGCTGATGTAATCACTGCTTCGCCTGTGTTACAACCACCTTGTTTATTGCGTATTGCCATGCAATCATCTAAAATTGCTTTACCACCTTTTCTGTGAATGGCACCATCAACCCCGCCTCCACCAAGCAATGAATTGTTGGCTGCATTTACTATGGCATCTATTTCTATTTCGGTTATATCACCTTTAATTACTTCTATTTTCATTTTAAAAAATCTTTCAATTTTTTATTCAATTCTACATGCAACGGTTCTGTATAACCCTTGCCAAAATATGCATTTACAATCTCTATATTACCTATAATGTTTTCATTAAAAACATCCAATTCACTAGCAGGAATCCAAAGTTCATTATGTATTGCACCTCCTACATTTTGCACCTCATATTTTTTCAAAAAATCTTTATTTACATTAAACGCTGTTACAATGCCACAAAACCCAGAAAACGAATCATTGGTATTCCATTCTAAAGCAATTTGCGAAGCATATTGTTCGTTTAAAACTGGATAAAAAATAGGCTGCCACATTAAGCGAGATGGAAACTTTTTAAAACCTGATTCTGCAATCAGTTCCATTTCTTTTAAACCAACGGGTCTGAATAATAATTGTGTATTTAACATATTTTTTGCTCCAATTTATCGCGTACTTCCATCAATGCAAAACCAAGTAAATTTAAGCCTCTCCAAGCACTTGGATTATTTATATTATCATGGTCGCTAGCCATGCCAATTCCCCAAATAGCATCTACCGGACTTGCCTCCACTAAAACCCTATTTTTAGTATTTAATAAGAACTCACCTAACTCTTTATTTTGATTAAACTTATGCCAATTCCCCTCTTTTACTATTTCAAACCTGTGTTTAAGCCAAGTAGCTTCATCATAATTTAAAACTTCTCTTCCTAACTTTTTTGCTTCGGCTGCTGTATTTGCTTCTACTATTTTTTGCAAAGCAATAAAATCATTAAACAACGCTGCTTTTTTAGCCATCATCCAATGTTCGGCCGTTTTATAAGTAATTTCATCAACTGTAAATGAACTTTCGTACCATTGGCTAAAACAAGCCTTTGTAATGCTTCCGTCCTTTGAAGGTTGATGTCCCCAAAAGAAAAGAAACTTTAAATTGCTGTTTTCATTAATTAACTTTTCAACGGTATATTTCATAACACTTCGCTCATTTCAATTTGAATAATGTTTTCATCGTTTGTATTTTTAATGGAATTGGTGGTAAAAATCCCATCAAAATAAGCGGCTAATTCAGCCGTTCCTTTGCTAAATATACCATGGCTTACCGCCAAATACAATTTACCTGCATTTTTAGCTTTTAAAGCTTGCGCTAAACCAATAAAAGTTCCTCCACCATCGCAAATATCATCTACTATCAAACAATCTTTGCCTTGCAAATCATTGGCAAAAACTTTAAAACCCGAAAGTTTTCCTGTTTTTACATCACGGCTTTTGCTGCATTCTATTACTTGTTTTCCACCTAAATTTTGAGCCAACTTATATATTTTTTTCAATGCGCCTCCATCAGGCGAAACCAATAGCAAGCTATCGTTTAATTGATTTACAACTTTAGCTATAAAATGGCTATTATCTATTGTTTCGCAATTATTTAACAAGGCAGGTGTTACCTCTGAATGCACATCAAAAATTTGGATATTGTTTAATTGCAAAGCATTGATAATTTGTGCATACACCTTTACGGTTAGTGGTTCGCCTGTTTGCATCAATCTATCTTGCCTGGCGGCAGGAAAATAAGGAATAAAAGCATTGATGGTTTTTACCTTCATGCGTTGCAATGCATCAACAGCTATGAGCAGCAAACCCAAATCGTTAAACGAATTGATTCGGTGAGTTATGGTTACAGTTTGATTCGTATCGAAAGGAGTAATTTTTATATGAGGCTCGCCACCTGAAAATACAAAGCTTTCAAATTCTATTTCGGTATTGTTTAAAAATGGTTTAAAGTTGTTATCTAAATTTAATAGCATAATTGCCTCCTTTTTGTGTAATTTTTACACAAAAAAAGGAATAATAAATTTACCAAACAAATATTTTGTGTAATTTTTACACTAATAAATACAATTGCTTGATTTTTATTTATTTATAATTGTTCCACTTCGTTCCATGTGGTTAATTTTTAGATGTTAAGATTGTGTATTGTTTCTATAATCCTGAAGATGTGATAATATAAACTCTTTTTAAAAAGTCAGTCTGTCCTATTGGTTCTCCATGAACAACTTTTACTTTATCCAACATTTCTGTAGGGTAAATACTGTAGTCGGAGTTTACTAAACCACTTGGGTCATCATAAATGTTAATGGGTGTCCCAAACCAATCAGTATTGCGGATATAATCAAATTGTATTGCTTTAAGCCCTTGTTTTAATTTGTCTATGGTCTTGTAAGTCCACCCTAAATTTTTTATTATTCTATCTAATTCTGTAGAGTGAAGTTTCAAATTTTGTCCACCAAAATGATTCTTTTTGTCAGCAATATTTCCCTGATTCTTGTAATATGTTAAATTTACGCTGCTATTGTTATTAATTCCAAATATGATAATATAATTACTATCAGGCAGGCATGATTCAAAATCATCAACAAGTTGCTTAAATAAATCTTCGCTCTCAATAACTCCTTTTTTTAATTGACCTACATTCTTTTTCTCTTTGCACCCAAAGCAAAAAGAAATCAATAATAGCATTACTAATATTTGAATTTGTCTTGTCATACTAAATACTCTATAAGAAGAAACCATTCACAAACTGTATTCAAACATGCGGATAAAAGCATAAAAAACAAAGTGAAGGCTGAAATTACTTATTCATTATTTTCTCCAGAAGTTCACACCAGTTATTCCAAAATCTAATTGATAGGTTTTATTTAACTCGCCCGAATTGATATCAATAAACAATAGTTTGTTTTGAGGATAATTAATCATAATAAATGAATTGGTTTCTTTATCGTAACCATACATGCAGCCTATATGATCATAACTTTCCTTAAGCTCTGCAATACTTAAAGTATTACCCGTTTCTAAATCAATTGTAATCAAATTATTTTTTAGCGTTTTACTATTATAATTAAGTCCTATCATTCGATTATTTTCTTCATCAAAAATATAACCCATAATAAAGTGGTCAATTTTTAGCATTTTATTGATTTTACCTGTATTGGGATTTAAGTACATAATATTACTGTCTATACCCATCAATAAATAATCCTTCTCCTTTTGTCGATATACGTAAGAACAAGATCCAACAGGATTCTTTAAATTACTATAATTATTAGCCAATATTTTACCCGTTGCAACATCAATTTTGACTATGTAACATGAATCATTTGGGTAATAAAGTCCAATAATTGTATTTTCAACTGGGTCGCTAACCAATAGCGATACAAGTCCAGGCAATGGAATGGTTTTAATTATTTCGTTGGTTGCAATACTTCGCAATACATAAATTGAATTGCAATCAACATAACCCAATGCTTGATTTTTAGTATCATAAATAGTTGAACCAAGAATAAAACGATTAACATTAGAAGTACTCAATTTGCCAGACGTAAGATTTAAATTAACCAACTCATTGCTGCTATTAGTAACTTTAAAACCTGTAATATTTAATCCATTTAAAGTATCGCTTTCTTTATTATTTTCTTTTTTACAAGTTGTAAAGAATAAAACTATAAATGTAAAATAAATTAAGTTTTTCATAAGTTGGTTTTTTATGCAATTAAAGAAACTTTAGCTATAAAAAAATTTAAATAGTATGAGATGCACAATCTCGATAGTTTTCTTGATGAATTTAAGCCTTCACTGTAAAAAAAGTAAGGCACTTACTTTTTGGGAAATGGCTGTTATGTACCGTTTATTTAGTAATTGTATAAATCGGGGTTTTACCAAAGTCACCTTCTTTCCAACCATGAAAACCCATGCACATTCCATCTCCTTCAAGTGTATTTATTTCATGAATAATTTCATCGTTTTTTTCCAATAATATTTTACTTTCAATGCGAACCAAATATTCCTCGTTTGCTAATGTTCCTGTCACACCATCCATCATCATCATAAGTCCATAAATGGCATCATCAATTCCTGTAATAATTTTTTGTCGGATGTCGTCATCTTGTTTGTAAGGAATTCTGTCTATTGCATATTTTCTCATATCTTGGAAAATAATAAATCCAGCTGCATGCTGCAACCAAAGTTCTTTACTCCTCTCGTCTTTGGGAGGTTCAGTTAATATATAAGTCATATTATAATTGTTCTTATGTTCTAAAAAACGATGTTTTGTTCGTTCATATTTTTCAGGTGTTTAACATCAGTGGATAAACCCCAATGCATCTGGACTATCGACAAACGTATTCAATCATGCAGATAAAAGGATAAGAAACAAATTGAAAAAATTGAACTTGTGCTATTGTTCTCGTTGGTGTCGCTTCGCTAAAACACCAACAAGGGCATAATTGCTGTTACGAATCTTTTTTAATTTCTTTGTCTATTAAGTCATAAATCAGGTCGGTCAATATGTTCAATTCACTATCAATAGTTCCTTTCATATATCTTTCGTAAACACTTCTTTCGTTTGGAGGATTGAGATTCAATATCAATTGTTTTTCTAAAGCCAATAATCTTAAAAACTCTCTTTGCGTTCGCCCATTTCCTTCTCTGAATGGATGCAGATAGTTAACATTGTCTAAAATTTCTGCCAACTTCTCAGCTAAACTCTTTTTATTTTCTTTAGGAATTTTCTTAAACTCGTGAATTAGCTGGTCAATGTGTCTAAAAGCATTATCAAAATGTGTGGTTGGGAAGAATTGTTTTCCGTCTTTACTTATCTCAACTTTTCTTTTTTTACCTGCCCAAACGTATAAATCCTGAAATAAATGTTTATGAATTTCAAAAAGACTGTCAATACCTTTTATTTTATAACCTGAGTTCGGTTTAAGCCACTAATGAAAGTTGTTGATCAAACAACATTAACATTTCAGGATTTGTTTCTTCTACATCTTTTCTGATAGATGGCTTTTTAGGAAAAAAAG
>JAIXSO010000025.1 GCA_027484685.1 Bacteroidota bacterium | reverse complement strand
TTTTTAGCTTCTGCATTGGAAACATAGCTTATTATTATTTTACCAACAGGAATCTGTAGAGGAAGAGTTATACTATCCTTATTTAAAAGTTCATTACATTTTGTTTCAAAAAATATAGATTGGATATCTATTTCATTAAATAACGTTATTGTATCTAATTGTTTATCATTGAAAATTTTAATTATTATATCCTTAAAGTCTTTATCTATGCATATTTCATGAGGTTTACAGCTATAAAAATCTTGCCCAAAAACATCTTTTTCCTGAAACAATATCAATAAATAAACAAACAATATTATCTTTTTCATTTACATTCATTATTAAACTACTTCAAACTTCTTCTTACTGTTTGAGCAAATCATAGAAATACTTTAGTAATGAAAACTACTTATAATTGGTTTAACGACCTTTTTTATAACGCCTTACAATAATAAATATTATTACTCCAATAATAATTGTCAGCGTTATAAGCATATAATTAGCGCTTATTGTAAAATAATCAGTTTGCTCTTCAGTAGGAAATTTTTTGCCCCTTATAAATGACATATTATATATTTCTTTTGTTAATTAAGATCTTTTATAAAATTCAAATTAAACCAATTTGATGCCATAAAAAAACACGCCCGAGAGCGTGTTTTTTGTTTTATAAACAGTTAATTACTATTTACCATGTCCATGTTCTTCGCCTTCAGCGCAGCAAGCTTTCTTTTCTTTACCAGCGCCTTCTTTACACATTTCTTTGCATTTAGCCATGTCAAATTTACCATCGGCACCGTACATACTTTGGCACATAGCTTTTTGCTCAGGAGAGCATTGCATGCTATCGCAATAAGCAGCACATTCTTCTTTGGTCATGGTCATACATTTTTCCATATCGCAATTGCCCATCATACCGCAATGGTCCATATCTACTGAATCCATAGCGCAGCATTCTGTTTTTGCACCATTTACCATTCCAGCTTGGTCAGCTTTCATACCACCTTGAACAGCAATATAAGGAGCAATAACCAACGAAACGATTGACATTAATTTAATTAAGATGTTCATAGAAGGTCCTGAAGTATCTTTAAAAGGATCACCAACTGTATCACCAGTTACCGAAGCTTTGTGTGGCTCAGATTTTTTGTAGAACATTTCGCCATTAATCATTACACCTTTTTCGAATGATTTTTTAGCATTATCCCAAGCACCACCAGCGTTGCTTTGGAAAATTCCCATTAACACTCCACTAACAGTAACACCTGCTAATAATCCACCTAATACTTCTGGTCCAAAAATAAAACCAACAATAACTGGTGTAATTAAAGCAATAGCACCAGGTAACATCATTTCGCGGATAGAAGCTTGAGTAGAAATAGCTACACATTTTTCGTATTCAGGTTTAGCTTTGTATTCCATAATTCCTGGAATTTCGCGGAACTGACGTCTAACTTCTTGAACCATATCCATAGCTGCTTTACCAACTGCTTGAATACATAATGCTGAAAAAATAAATGGAATCATTCCACCTACAAATAAACCAGCTAATACGTTAGCTTTATAAATATCAATTGCATCAATTCCAGCAATACCAACAAACGCAGCAAATAATGCTAACGAAGTTAAAGCAGCAGAAGCAATAGCAAATCCTTTACCTGTAGCAGCAGTAGTATTACCAACTGCATCTAAATTATCAGTTCTTTCACGCACTTCAGGAGGTAATTGGCTCATTTCAGCAATACCACCTGCATTATCAGCAATAGGACCAAATGCATCAATGGCTAATTGCATTGCAGTAGTTGCCATCATACCAGCAGCAGCAATAGCCACACCGTATAAACCTGCAAAATAATAAGAAGCCATGATACCGCCAGCTAAAGTTAAAATAGGAATAACTGTTGATTTCATACCAACTGATAAACCACCAATGATATTAGTAGCATGTCCTGTTGATGATTGTTGAATAATTGATAAAACTGGACCTTTACCCATTGCTGTGTAATATTCAGTTACAATACTCATAATAGCACCTACAACTGTTCCAACAACTATAGCTAAAAATACATTTAATTTAGAAAACTCATAACCACGTAAGTTTAAAGTTTCAGGCAACATCCAATTTACAATAAAATAAGAAGCTACAACTGTTAAAATCATTGAAGACCAGTTACCTAAATTTAAAGCGTTTTGTACATTTGATTTATCGTCTTTAATGGTAACAAACCAAGTTCCAACAATAGAAAATAAAATACCTAAACCGCAAATTACCATTGGTAATAAAATAGGCGACATACCACCAAAATTATCAGTAACTTTAATTTCTTGACCTAAAACCATAGTAGCTAAAATAGTTGCTACATATGAACCAAATAAATCGGCACCCATACCAGCAACGTCACCTACGTTATCGCCTACGTTATCGGCAATAGTTGCAGGGTTACGAACGTCATCTTCAGGAATTCCAGCTTCTACTTTACCAACTAAATCAGCTCCAACATCGGCAGCTTTGGTGTAAATACCACCACCAACACGTGCAAATAAAGCAATTGATTCTGCTCCTAATGAGAAACCTGTTAATACCTCAATAGCAGTAATAACTGTGTTTTCGCCCAAATCAGCAAAAATGGTTAAGAAAACAATGAATAATCCTCCTAAACCTAAAACAGCTAAACCAGCTACTCCTAAACCCATTACAGTTCCACCAGTAAATGAAACTTTTAAGGCTTGTTTTAAACTAGTACGTGCAGCTTGTGTAGTACGAACGTTAGCTTTTGTAGCTACTTTCATACCAATATAACCAGCAGTTGCCGAAAATACTGCACCAATTATAAATGAAATAGAAATAATCCAGCTTGAGTGGATTGCTTTTCCATTAACTTCGTGAATTGTTCCTGAATAAGCCAATAAAGCCGCAGCAAATACTACGAAAATACTTAATACTTTCCATTCAGCTTTTAAAAATGCCATTGCACCATCGGCAATATAACCTGCAAGTTCTTGCATGTTTTTGTCACCAGCATCTTGCTTGTTTACCCAAGCACTCTTAACGGCCATTACAATAAGGCCAACCACACCCAAGGCGGGAATTGCGTAAATTACACTCTGCATAAATTAAATTTTGTATTGTTTATCTCTTTTTTAAAAATCGAGCGAAAATAGGCTTTATGTACTAAAACAACAACTTTGAATTTATTATACCCTTAATGGCATTTAATATAATGATTATTAGTTTATTGCACCTGTTAAATTGCTATATCTTTTAATCAAAAATAAATTTACAACTATTGTAAAAAGACCAATTTTGAGAAATTTTTATAACCAACCACCAAGCTATTTTGATGAACTAATTGCTGTTTTTATAAAATAAAAAAGCCACCCTAATTGAGTGGCTTTTCGTAATTTGATTAGAAAAATTATTCAGCAGATGCTTTTATTTTGATTTCGCCAGAGCTGGCTTTTTCAAATATTTTAGCTTCAATTTCGGCTGTTAATTCTGGATTATCGCTTAAAATTTGTTTTACCGAATCGCGGCCTTGGCCTAATTTGGTATCGTTATAACTGAACCATGAACCCGATTTTTTAATGATTTCGTATTCTACACCTAAGTCAATGGTTTCGCCTAAACGGCTAACACCTTCGCCATAAATAATATCGAACTCTACAGTACGGAAAGGAGGCGATAATTTATTTTTAGCAACCTTAACACGTGTGCGATTACCAATAATTTCTACACCTTCTTTAATTTGACCAATTCTACGAATATCCAAACGAACTGATGCATAAAATTTCAATGCGTTACCACCCGTAGTAGTTTCAGGATTTCCAAACATTACACCAATTTTTTCGCGTAATTGGTTAATGAAAATACAAACACAGCCTGTTTTATTAATAGTACCCGTTAATTTACGCAAAGCTTGACTCATTAAACGAGCTTGTAAACCCATTTTGCTTTCGCCCATTTCGCCTTCAATTTCGGCTTTAGGAACCAAAGCAGCTACTGAGTCAATTACAATAATATCAATTGCTCCTGAGCGAATTAATGCATCAGCAATTTCTAAAGCTTGCTCCCCATCATCAGGTTGACTAATAATTAAATTATCTACATCAATACCTAATTTTTCGGCATAAGTTCTGTCAAAAGCATGTTCAGCATCCACAAAAGCAGCAATGCCACCTTTTTTTTGTGCTTCAGCAATGGCATGCAAACTTAAAGTAGTTTTACCTGAACTTTCAGGACCATATATTTCAATAATTCTACCTACAGGCAATCCACCAATACCTAAGGCAATATCTAAGCTTAACGAACCAGTAGAAATAACTTGCGTTTCAACTACCAGTTTATCGCTCATGCGCATTACAGTGCCTTTACCATATTGCTTATCTAATTTATCTATAGTAAGCTGAAGGGCTTTTAATTTTTCTTTATTATCGCTCATAATTCTATGCTATTTTTAGTTCAAAAGTAAGGGTGCTTTTTTAACCACCATTATTTATTTATAAACAATTTATAATGCTTTGGTTTTATTATTTTTAAAATTTATGGTCGGTTGGAGTTAAAAACAGTTGAACCAATTAATTCATCATAATTAAATTGCAAATTTCTGTTATACACCAAAATAAGGTATTCGTTTTCTGTATTAGCATGGTTGCCTTCAAAAATACTTTCATCGGGTTTTTGGGTTTCATTGTCAAATAATGAATAAATATATTCATATCTACCTTGCTTAAAAGGGGCTTCCAAATCGTACCGCGACCTATTGGCATTATAAGTCATTTTATATTCAGGTTTTAACTTCCAATCAGAAAACTCACCAATAACATACACATCAGTATTTGCAGGAATATTGGCAATGGCACTTAATTGAAACTGAATCAAAGCGTAATCACCATCCACATCGGAGTTAATTCCTTCTCTATTAGCCACTACACGTTTTCCATTAAAATCGGTATATTGAAAATATTGTTTACTGCCTCGGGGTTCATCCATATTTAGCAAACAACGATATACAGAATCAAAATACTTGGTTCTTACATTTTGGCTAAACTGACGCAAATTCCTGATGTCGAAAAACCTAAATTCGTTTCCACCATTAAATAATGTTTTATCAAAATAATTGTAATCAAGCTTTCCGTTACTTGCAAATTGTGGTGTAACATCGCGCAGCGCATTATCCCAACGGTTATTTTGTAAAATTACCACCTTTATATCCTGTAAAGGATTTGGAATTAAGGTAGCATTGTAATCAATGGTAAAATTAAGTTCTTGCTTGGTAAATCTAAATTCGGCAAGTGAAGCAGGTTTGGCAGTAGCAGTTATTTTTGTTTGATTATTTAAAATCATAAACCTACGGGTAATGAGTAAATCTTTTTCATCAAAGTTGCGATATACTTTTAAAATATAATTTCCTGCAATACTTGGTGTCATGTTTTCGTTTGGAACCACCAAATTATAATGAACATATTTTACGTAGGTATTGGTGCTGAATTTAAAATCAGAAATATTATCAAAAGTTAAGCCTTTTAAGTACAAGCTTTGTTGCATATTGGTAGGCTGCCAATTTTGATCGCAATGAATCAAAGTATATTGAAAAAATTCGTTTTGGGAACCTAAAATATCAAAACTAAGCTTTAGTTGTTGACCAGAATTAAGCGAAATAATGGGGTACCTTTCGTCAGTTCCATTTAAGGTAAGCTGCACAGTTTGCACCTTTTTATCGTATATTACGTTATCGAGCGAAGCTTGCCCAAACAATAACATACCTTTAAAAAATAAAAGAATAATTATACTGTATTTCATTAATTCAAATAAACGAAATTTTTTTTCATTTAGCCTATTTTTAAAATTTTATATGGTTTTAAAATAAAATTGCACCTAACTATTGTATTTGTAAATTTGTAGCCTTAAAATTGAACATGATAATAGTTAGAGCTACTCAAAAACTACTCAATACGCAACGAATTAAACCTGCCATTATAGATTTACAAGATGCTAAAATTACAACTCTTGGACAATGGTATGCCAATACTGTAAGCAGTTCATTTAAAGGCAAAAGCTTTGTAGTATATGTGCATTATGAAAGTTTAATGACAGTAATAACCACTGGCAAAACTATTAAAAAAACTTTTCCTGAATTTGAAAAAAGGTTGAAAAAATTACTTTCCCGTTTTTCGTTTCCTGAAGCTTTTATAAGTGAACAAATGGCAGCTTTTGATAACCCAATAATTACCAAAACCAATAGCCGCAAAATGCTTGGGCAAATGAACGGCATTATTGACCAAATAATTTATAGGATGTACACCTACGAAAGTTTTGAAGAAATTGATTTGGAAGAGGAAGAAAATATTTTAATGCATTATTTGCATGGCAATGGTCCGGCTAATTTTTTTACACCTACTAATTACTGGAACAATTACTTAAAAGGCGAAGACCCAATTGGAAATTTTGATGCCCGTAGTGCCGAAACCGATTTAATAAAGCTAAAGAACGATGATACTAAACTGAGCCGAAGCGAAAATTTGTACATGGAAAATCAGTTAATGAAATTACAAATTGAGGATATTTTGGGTGGCCAAATTATGAATGGTAACAGTTCTGAAATTCCGGCCGAAATTGAAAATATTTTCCTTAAAAATATCATTGAGTTTGAAAAACATGCCAAAGCCAGCAAGCAAACAACCGTTTTTGAAGTATTAGGCAAACCTAAATTTAAACCTGCTGAAAGTTTAACTGAAAAACAACTAAAATCAGAACTGAATAAGGCTAATATTTTGCTTAATAAAAAATATATTCAGCTTGATTTTTTGTCTAATTATAGCGATTTGGTAAAATATAAATTTATAACCGAAGAGCTGATGAAACAAGAAACACAAAGCTTAAACATGCCAGGCATGATCACCCATTTTATTTACGAAGAGTTTCACCCAAACCACGAGTTTGATATAAAAAATAGGCTAAAACACTTTATTTACAACCTGTTAGATCCAGAACTGGAAGCTGGTAATTTTAAATATACTTGTAATCAAAATTTTATATTAAACAGAGAACCAATTACTTTAGAACAACTTGACGAAAAAGTAAAGTACTTTCATTTAATAACCAATACCGATGAGGTAATGGATTACCGCAAAAAAGAAATTACATTTAACAAAGACCAAACCAAAGCCAGGGTAATAGGCCAACTTGAACTAAAAAAAGAAGGAACCAAAGCCAAAACCAAAATTCCTATGAATTTTAACTTGGTTTGCACCCACGATTGGTGGGAAATTATTGGTTTAGACTTTGAAATGCTTAGTTGATAGAAAATTATAAAAAGCTTTAAAAACAAGAAAGCCTAACATTTAAAAATGTTAGGCTTATGTTACCTTCATTGGTAGCCCGTAGGGGAGTCGAACCCCTCTTTAATGGATGAAAACCATTTGTCCTAACCGATAGACGAACGGGCCATTTTGGGACTGCAAAAGTAGAAATTATATTCAATTATCCAAATTTTTTGTTAGCAACCAATTGCTTTTATTTAGTAATCAACTAATTAACAAACATAATATCCATAATTATTTCTAAAATAAAGCAGGAGACAATAACCCCAAATGAACTTTACCCAAATGATTTTTAAGTAAAAACTAGTTTATTTGATGTGTTGTAAATGAGTTTGAATAATAATAACTAAAGATGAATTATGAAAAGATCAAAAATTATCAAGGGTGGTATTTACAAAATACCCATAAATAGCATTTATTTCACTTATGGAATATACAGAGACGGAACAATCTCTGTATTAGATTGCCTATGCAAAAGTGATGATTTAAAACTAGAAGAGATTATTAAGCATAAAATTTTATTTACAATTTACGTATTTGACGGTATTTTTAAGAAGGGAATTTGGACTCTTGTAGGAACTACAATTTTAGACGAGAACTTTTCTAAAGATCCACCTATGTTTCATTTAAGTATAGGAAGTGATCCAGAGGAGTATTCTATTTATGAAAATGGAAGTTTTAGACCTGCCAATAAGGAACAGTGCATTGGATTAGAGGAATTTGCAATATGGAGTGATTGTCATGTTATTGATCGCTTAAAAGACTATTATGGTGATTTGATTGATAATGAATAAATTAGCTTTCAGTTGTTTATTTATCAAACAGTTTACAAAAACAACAAAGCCTAGCATTTATAAAAATACTAGGCTTTAAGAGTAGCCTCAACGGGAATCGAACCCATATCAAAAGTTTAGGAAACTTCTATTCTATCCATTGAACTATGAGGCCAAAAACTTAATTGTTTTATTTTTAGGCAGTTAATTTAACCCTCAAAAACCATTGCAATTATACAATATTTGTTCGATTCTTTAAAAGCAATTTTATGGTTTAATTACTCAACGGAAACTCCATGGTAAATTCAGTTCCTAGGCCTAATTCACTGCTTACACTAATGGTTCCATCTAAACTTTCTACTTGGGTTTTTACTAAAAATAAACCAATTCCTTTGCCTTCTATCTCTGGGTGAAAACGTTTGTATAAACCAAATATTTTTTCGGCATTTTGCTTATAGTTAAAACCTAAACCATTGTCTTTTACTGTAATTATAAGTTTATCTTGTACTACTTTGCTTCGCAACGAAATTACAAGTGGCTCATCTAATTTTCGGTATTTTACACTATTGCTTATTAGGTTATAAAAAATGCTGTACAAATAGCTTTTTATAGTAGTTATTTCGTCTTTAGCTTCAAAGTCAATATTTATAGTAACATGGTAATTATGCAGTAGCATTTTGATGCTCGACTCAATATCGGCCACCAATTTTGACATAGAAACAACTTCTTTGTATTCAGCTATTTGCGACTGAATTTGTAAGATATTATTTAAGTCTTTAATTACTTCATCGAGCTTCACTGTAGCTGAACTTAAAAAATCTACCATATTGGCACAATCATCATCGGTAATATCTCCTTTTAAATAATCAGCAATACCTAGAATATTGGCTACAGGCAAACGTAAATTATGCGAAATAATATAAGCAAACTGCTCTAACCTTTTGCTTCTTTTAATTATTTCATCGTTCATTCTATTGCGCTCTTTTTCAGCCTTAATTACGTCAGTAACATCCTGAAAACTAAATACTATGGCGTTAACACTTGCATCATTTAACAAGTTGGTCATTACCCCATCTATATTTATATAATGGCCATCTTTATGTTTATTCCTATATAAAATCCTAATTTTTTTTCCAGGATTGGCTAATAAATCGACAAGAATTACTTTAGCTTCTGCTAAATCGTCAGGATGCACATTAATCATTCCATTTGCACCTAATAAATCACTATCACTAAAACCCGTAACCCTATTAGCTGATGGACTGCGGTAAATAATATTAAAAGATTTATCAAACATAACAAAAACATCCTTGCTGTTTTCAATTAACGATCTAAAACGTACTTCGCTAGCCTGTAATTTTTCTTCACTAATTTTTCGGTCGGTAACATCTTGAAAATTAAAAACAATGGCCTTTACATTTTCATCATTCATAAGGTTAGAAACAAAACCATTTACACAAATAAAATTGCCGTTTTTATGTTTTAATCTAAATTCCAAAATACTGCTTTTAAATGGCGTATTTTTTATTTCTAAGATTTTTCTGTAAGTTGATTTAAAATCATCAGGATGAATTCCGCTTATAAAATTCAAACCAATTACTTCGTTATTTGGCCAACCAGTAATACGTTCGGAAGATTGGCTTCGGTAAATGATGTTTAATTTTTCATCAAACATGGTAAACGCATCGTGGCTATTTTCAATTAGTGATTTAAAACGTTTTTCATTTACAATCAGTTTTTCTTCGGCCATGTACTTTTCAGTAATATTATTAGCCAAAATTAAGCGTGCAGCCACACCATGGTATTCTAAGTTTTGAGCTGTAATTTCTACATAAATGATTGAACCGTCTTTAATTTTATGTTTCCAAACACCCCTATTTATTGTTTTTGAACCTGTATCTAAACCTCTGTATAAATTTTTAAATTTTTCTTTATCATCCTCTTCTCTAATATCAAGGGCTGTCATACTTAAAAACTCTTCTCTACTATAACCATATTGCTGAATAGCACATTGGTTTACATCTAAAAACTTGAAAGTTTCTATATCAATAACCCACATGGGCATAGGATTATTTTCAAATACCGACCTATAATACTCTTCAGTCTTATGCAGTTCCTCGGTTCTAAACTTTAAAAGTAATTCTAACTCATCATTATTACGTTGAAGATTTGCTTCTAATTTTATATGATTACTGATATCTTTGATAATGAAATAGAAATAATCTTCACCGCCATTTTTGCTCGATAGTTTATTACCAGTAACTGCACCCCAAAAAGGTATTCCATTTTTGTGAAAAAAAGTTCTTTCAGATTTCCAAGAACCAAATTCTTGAATTTGATTCTCAATAGAAGTAATTTCTGTAGCAGTAAGAATAGTAAATTTTAAATCGGATACATATTGGCCTAAAGCTTCATGTTTTGAATAGCCAAAAAGTTTTTCAGCTCCTAAATTCCAACAAATAAGCTTTTTATCTGGTCCGTGGGCAATGATAGCTTCTGAGCTATTTTCTATCATCTCGGCTAAAAGCAATATTTTATCTTCTAAGTTCGAAGGTATATTTTCATGGCTCATATTTTAATTGGGGCAGTTTTTCAAATTAATCGAAAGTAGTAAAAACTTTTAATAATCAGTAAGATATAGGTAAATTAGAACAATAAAAATACACTTTGAGGCAAAAAAAAAGCTAATTAAAGAATTAGCTTTTTAAAATCATGTTATATTAAAATATTAGTTAGCTTTTAAGCCTAATACTTCAGCCATTTTTGAACCAATTTCTGCTGGAGAATCAACAACATGAACACCGCATTCTGCCATAATTTTCATTTTAGCAGCAGCAGTATCATCGTGTCCACCAACAATTGCACCAGCATGACCCATTCTACGGCCAGCAGGAGCAGTTTGTCCAGCTATAAAACCTACTACAGGTTTTTTATTACCATTAGCTTTAATCCAACGTGCAGCATCAGCTTCGTAGCTTCCACCAATTTCACCAATCATAATAATGGCGTCCGTTTCAGGATCGTTCATTAATAGTTCAACTGCGTCTTTAGTTGGAGTTCCGATAATTGGGTCACCACCAATACCAATAGCGGTAGAAATACCTAAGCCAGCTTTTACAATTTGATCAGCGGCTTCGTAAGTTAAAGTACCTGATTTAGAAACAATACCTACTCTACCCGATTTGAAAACGAACCCTGGCATAATACCAACTTTAGCTTGTCCTGGAGTAATAACTCCTGGGCAGTTTGGACCAATTAAGGTACAACCGCGCGATTTGATATATTCTTTTACTGGAATCATATCAGCTACCGGAATACCTTCAGTAATACAAATAATTACTTTAAT
Organism: Bacteroidota bacterium; assembly: GCA_027484685.1. Classification (GTDB taxonomy): domain Bacteria; phylum Bacteroidota; class Bacteroidia; order UKL13-3; family UKL13-3; genus JAAFJM01. The sequence continues at coordinate 28,377 of JAIXSO010000025.1, read as the reverse complement.
TCCTGCATCAGCTGCTTCCATAATTGCATCAGCAGCAAAAGCTGGTGGTACAAATATAATTGATGTATTAGCACTTGCTTTTTCTACAGCATCTTTAACTGTATTAAATACAGGTCTATCTAAATGAGTTTGACCACCTTTGCCAGGAGTAACACCACCAACTACGTTGGTTCCGTATTCTATCATTTGTTGAGCGTGGAAAGTTCCTTCGCTACCTGTAAATCCTTGAACAATTACTTTTGAATCGTTATTAACTAAAACTGCCATTTTTATTTTTTTAAAAGTGTGGCAAATATGCTATTTTATTTAAATAAAACTAGCTTTTTTATAAGCCACCAAATATTTTTATTGATTTTGTAGAATTTACAATTATTTGATTTATAGAGCTATTTACTCAAAAAAAATTAAAATCATGTATTAACATAAACCAAGTGTTCGGTTTTTGAACGAACCAACTCACTCATTTTTTGTAATAATAATTCTTTATTAATTGGTTTGGTTAAATATTCATTTATTCCAATATCTAAACATTCTTGCATTTCTATCGGATCAGCATTGGCCGATAATGCAATGATTGGAATATCTTTATCGCTCGAAAACTCCCCTCCCATCCTAATAAATTTAGCTAATTCTACCCCGCTCATATCAGGTAAGCCTAAATCAACCAAAACCAAATCAATGTTTTGATTTAATAAAACTTCAAACGCATCTTTACCTTTAAACACCGACTCTACCTTATGGCCTTTGCGTTCTAATATTTTTTGTAAAGTATAACTATTGGTTAAATCATCTTCAACCAATAGCACATTTAACGACTTACCATCTGAAATTGTATTTATATGATTATAAGGCGTATTTAAAATATTCTCAAATTGCACATCAAAAGATACAAGAGCCTTACAACCAACTGTATCATTATTGTTTAATTCAAATTTACCCTTTAAATCTTCTACATATTTTTTTACAATGTATAGGCCTAAACCAAAACCATTATTTTCTTCTTTTTTATTGTTTGATAAAACTAAATCTTTAAGCGTTTTGCCATTTAAGCCTCTACCTTCATCAATAACCGAAATAAATAGCGTTCCTTGGGTAAAATCTTGATTATGTTGTGTATTCAAAATTTTTATTTCAATTTTTATAACTCCACTATCGCTAAATTTAAGAGCATTGCTCAAAATATTTTGAACTATGGTGGTTATTTTAGCCTTATCGGCAATAATATAATGCGGTAAATCGGGCGAAATTAGTTGTGAAAACAATATGTTTTTCTGTTTGCATTGAATTTGGAATGCAGTGAATACAGTTTGCAAAGTTTCCACCAAATTAAAGGGTGAATTTACAACCACATCATTTTTAGCATCAATTTGCAAATAGCTTACAATATTGTTCATGCTAAACATTAAATCATTTCCCGAAGCATTTATTCCTGAAAGAAAATCGCGTAATTCAGTTAAGTTTTTACTTTCGTTGGCCAAATAACTAAAATTAATTAAAGAGTTAAGAGGAGTGCGCAACTCATGGTTAATTCTATTTAAAATATGGCTTTTAGCTGCCGATGAAATTTCTAAATTCTTGCGTTTTTTCTTTTGAGTTAAAAAATAAATGAACAAAATGGTAGTTAAAACCAAGAATACAATAACACATATAAGACCAAGTAAAACAACATTTTTACGCTGAGCTACAATGGCATTTTCTATAAGTGTAAGCTTATTTACTTTATTTTCAGCATCTAGCTTTGTAATAGCTTCATCTTTTTTAGCTTTTTCAAAATCAGATCTAACGCCTTCTATTTCTGCACCTTTGTTAGCACTTAATACGTCTTTTTCGTTGCTTTCATTTAAGTAATAAAATGCTTTTTCTTTATCTCCTTTTTTATTGTATAAGTTACTCAATTGCTTGCAAGCATCTGCATATTCAATAGCATAATTATTTTGCTTAGCTAGCTTAAGCGATTGCTCTGCAAAATATATAGCACTATCAAACTTGTTCATTTCATAATAAGCACTCGAAATATTTATGGCTGAAGTTGTTGCATTTAACTTATCGTTCGAATGAATATCAACGCTATATGATTCATACAGAAAAGGGAAGGCTTTGTTAATTTGTTTCTTGGCTAAATAAATAGTTCCAATATTATTAAGAACAGTAGAAATATCGCTTGTTAAATTGTTTTTTCTGAATACATCTAAACTTTGACTGTAATGGTGTAAAGCTCTTAAATCATCGCCCTGACCTTTGTAAATATTTGCTAAATTATTTGAAACCCTTGCATAAGCTATTTCATCTCCTAAATCTTTTAAAAGCATGTAAGACTTGTTGTAATAAAAAGCTGCTTTATTATCATCATTGATATTAGAATATAAAGATCCAATTTGATTACAAGCCAACGCAACACGCTTAGGATTATTTGCCTTTTCGCCTTTGCTTAAAGCCCCTAAATAATAACGCATGGCTTTTGTATAATCTGACTGAATAAAATACAAATTACCCATGCTTTGATATGCCCAAGCTATGGTGTTATCATCAGCCGATTTCAAAGCATAAGAAATTGCAAACAAGTACTTTACTTTAGCATTTTTATAATTTCCATTACTTCTATCAATATAGCCTAAAATAATGTTAGAGCCTGCCAAACCTTTGCTATAACTTAATGCATTAGATAATTTTTGTGCTTGTTTAGCATAATTAATGGCGCCAGTGGTATCTGTTTGTTTAATTAACTCTGCTAGCCCAATGTAAATATCTACACGCTGATTGTCCTTTGCATATGGTAACAATGACTCCAAACTATCCTTTTCACTTTCTATTTGGGCATATAAAAAGTTAAACGATAGCATGAACATCAAAATATAAGTAACTATAAATTTGAGTTTTAACATAAATAAATGTTTTAAGCTAACTAATTTGCTATAAATTTTTGAACACAAATATATTTAAATAAATGCTTGTATGCTATAAATTTAAATTTAATCTGCTGATTTTTTATCAAATAATTTTTTGGCTTACCATTAAATATATGTTTGTGTTTGAAAACATTAACTTAGCAGCTTTAAATTATGGCTAAAACTTCAACTTCGTTTTTTTGTAAAAATTGTGGCGCTTCATCAAGCAAATGGGTAGGGAAATGTAATAGCTGCGGGGAGTGGAATACTTACGTAGAAGAAGTAATTCATAAAGAAAAACCTGATTACAAAAGCACTTGGAAAGATACTGGCGGAAATAGCCGTGCCTTAAAACCAGTTCCAATTAACCAAGTGGAGCAAAAAAACGATGTGCGCATAGTTTTAAAAGATGGAGAAATAAGCCGTGTATTAGGAGGAGGTTTGGTTCCTGGTTCAGTTATTTTAATTGGAGGTGAACCTGGTATTGGTAAATCAACGCTTTTACTACAAGTAGCTTTACAATTTAGTGGTTTAAAAGTACTTTATATTAGTGGCGAAGAAAGTGATACTCAAATAAAAATGCGTGCCGAAAGGTTGCCATTTAGAAACGATGATTGTTATTTATATACCGAAACATCTACTCAAAAAATTGGCAAAGCTTTTCAAGAACTTCAACCTGACATTGTAATTGTAGATTCTATACAAACACTTCAAAGTGAATTAATTGATGCTACACCAGGAAGTATTTCGCAAATTAAAGAAACGGCTAGCGATATGATTAGGTTTGCAAAAGAAACCGGAACGCCTGTTTTTTTAATTGGCCATATTACCAAAGATGGAGCCATAGCCGGGCCAAAATTATTAGAACACATGGTTGATACTGTTTTACAATTTGAAGGCGACCGTCACCATGTTTATAGAATATTGCGTACCACTAAAAACCGTTTTGGAAGTACTAGCGAAATTGGTATTTACGAGATGCAAAATGGCGGGTTAAGAGAAGTTTCAAATCCATCGGAAATATTAATAAGCCAGCGCGATGAAGCATTAAGTGGTGTAACTATAGCTGCTACTATTGAAGGCATGCGCCCATTACTTATTGAAACACAGGCATTGGTAAGCCAAGCAGTTTATGGAACTCCACAACGCAATAGCAATGGCTATGACACCAAACGTTTAAACATGCTTTTAGCTATTTTGGAAAAAAAATGCGGATTACGCATGGGCATGCAAGATGTATTTATAAATATAGCAGGGGGTTTAAGAGTTGAAGATCCAGGAATTGATTTAAGTATTATAGCCGCAATTGTTTCTAGTTACGAAAACATAGCCATTGATAGCAAAATTTGCTTTGTTGGGGAGGTTGGTTTAAGTGGAGAAATTAGGGCAGTTAACCGCATAGAGCAAAGATTAAGTGAAGCTGAAAAATTGGGTTTTACCACCATTTACTTATCAAAATTTAACAAGCTACCAAAAAATACAGCCATTAAAATAGTACAAGTGGGTAAAATTGAAGAAATGCTTAGTTTTTTATTTGGGTAAAAAAATAAAATACATTTTATAACCTATCCTCCTTGTTTTATTGGTATTAAGGCCAATTGTATTAAAATCATTTTATCATTTCTTTTCCACACGCTTTATAGTTTGCGGGCAATAATTATCTTTGCCCAATTTTAAGCAGTTCCATTTTAGAACCTAGCTTTAGATTGCTCCATTCAATCAACAAATTATAAAAAATGCCTAAAGATACCAGCCTTAAATCAGTACTTATTATTGGAAGTGGACCTATTATTATTGGTCAAGCATGCGAATTTGATTATTCGGGAAGCCAAGCTGCTCGTTCATTAAAAGAAGAAGGAATTGAAGTTACCTTAATTAACTCTAACCCTGCTACTATTATGACGGATAAAGTTACGGCAGATAATGTTTACTTATTGCCGTTAACAATTGAAAGTATTGAACAAATTTTAAAAGAGCGCCACATTGATGCAGTTTTACCAACTATGGGAGGACAAACAGCATTAAATTTAGCTATTGAAGCCGATGAAATTGGGCTTTGGGCAAAATACAATGTACGCATGATTGGGGTTGATATTGCTGCCATTAACACCACCGAAAATCGCGAGTTATTCCGCCAAAAAATGATTGATATTGGTGTGCCAGTTGCTCAATCAAAAGTGGCAAACTCCTTTTTAGAAGGAAAAGAAATTGCACAAACAATTGGTTTTCCATTAGTTATACGACCTTCATTTACTTTAGGTGGAAGTGGTGGTGGATTTGTTAACGAAAAATCGGAATTAGATGCTGCTTTAAAACGTGGCTTAGAAGCTTCGCCTACTCACGAGGTTTTGGTTGAAAAAGCATTATTTGGTTGGCAAGAATATGAATTAGAGTTATTGCGCGATAAAAATAATAACGTAACAGTAATTTGTACCATTGAAAATTTTGACCCAATGGGAATTCATACTGGTGATTCAATTACAGTTGCGCCTGCCATGACATTGAGCGATAGCACTTACCAACGCATGCGCGATATGGCTATACACATGATGCGCAGTATTGGAAACTTTACAGGTGGATGTAATGTTCAATTTGCTGTAAATCCTGAAGACGAGCAAATTATATCCGTTGAAATTAACCCTCGTGTTTCGCGCTCATCGGCATTAGCAAGTAAAGCAACGGGTTATCCAATTGCAAAAATTGCAGCAAAATTGGCTATTGGTTATCATTTAGATGAACTAAAAAATCCTGTAACAAAAACTACTTCAGCATTTTTTGAACCTGCCATTGATTATGTAATTGTAAAAGTACCACGTTGGAATTTTGATAAATTTAAAGGTGCTGATAAAACTTTAGGCTTACAAATGAAATCGGTAGGTGAAACCATGGGAATTGGAAGAACCTTTACCGAGGCACTACAAAAAGCCATTCAATCGTTAGAAATTAAACGCAATGGTTTAGGTGCTGATGGTTACCAACAAAAGAAATTAGAGGATATAGTTGACAAATTAAAAAACCCAAGTTGGGATAGAATATTTGCAGTAAAAGATGCCTTGAGTTTAGGTGTTCCAATATCATCAGTAGAGAAAATGACGCGTATTAGCCGTTGGTTCTTAAACCAAATTAGCGATATGGTGCATTTAGAAAATACAGCCAAACGTTTTAACGTAACCAATATGCCTAAAGAGGTAATGGTTGAGTTAAAACAAAAAGGTTATAGCGATGCGCAAATAGCTCATTTATTAGGTGGCAATACCGTTGAAGATGATGTTTGGAACTTGCGCACACAAATGAATGTGAAGCGTGTTTACAAAATGGTAGATACTTGTGCGGCTGAGTTTCCATCACCAACCAACTATTTTTACTCAAGCTTTGACCAAGAAGATGAGAGTATAGTTAGTGATAAAAAGAAAGTCATAGTTTTAGGTTCAGGACCAAATAGAATTGGCCAAGGAATTGAATTTGATTATTGCTGCGTTCATGGACTTTTAGCCTCAAAGGAATGTGGTTACGAAGCCATTATGATTAATTGTAATCCTGAAACAGTTTCAACCGACTTTGACATGGCTGACAAGTTATATTTTGAGCCAATTTTCTGGGAACATATCCGCGAGATTATAGAAAAAGAAAAACCAGAAGGTGTAATTGTCCAATTAGGTGGCCAAACTGCGCTGAAATTAGCTCGTAAATTACATGAGCATGGCATCAAAATTATAGGAACCAGTTTCCCTGATATGGATTTATCGGAAGATAGAGGTTCGTTCTCTGATTTATTAAAAGAATTAGATATTCCTTATCCTAATTATGGTGTGGCCGAAGATGCTGACGAAGCCATTGCTGTAGCCAATAAAGTTGGTTATCCTGTTTTGGTTCGCCCAAGTTATGTATTAGGCGGACAAGGAATGAAAATTGTAATCAATGATGAGGATTTGGAAAAAGCCGTAATTGATTTATTAGGCGATTTACCTGGAAACCGTGTATTAATTGATCATTTTTTAGATAGAGCAGAAGAAGCCGAAATTGATTTGATTTGCGATGGTGAAACTGTTCATATTATAGGCATGATGGAACATATAGAACCTGCTGGAATCCATAGTGGTGATTCAAGTGCGGTATTACCTCCATTTAGCTTGAGCGAAAATGTTCAAAAACAAATGGAAGATATTGCCACTAAACTAGCCTTTAAAATGAATATTAGAGGTTTGATGAACATGCAATTTGCCATTAAAAACGAAAAGGTGTATGTAATTGAAGCTAATCCACGCTCTAGTAGAACCGTTCCGTTTATAGCCAAAGCATACGGAATAGCTTATGTAAATATTGCTACTAAAATAATGTTAGGCCAAAATAAATTAACCGACTTTACTTTTGAAAGAAAGCTTACCGGTTACGCCATAAAAGAGCCAGTATTTTCGTTCAATAAATTCCCGAATGTGAATAAGGAATTAGGACCAGAAATGAAAAGTACAGGAGAAGCAATTAGATTTATAAAAGATTTGAACGACCCTCATTTCCGCCAATTGCGAAGCGAAAAGAGCATGTTCTTAAGTAAATAAAAAAAAGGCGTTAAATAAATTATTTAACGCCTTTTTTGTTTATTGAATCACAAGTTGTTTTACCGTTTGAACACCGTTATTGTATATTGAAACGAAATAGACTCCCGGTTTTAAAACAGCACTATTAAATTCTATCTTATTGGTTTCAATAGTGTTTTTATTTAGAGCCATTTCATGTCCTAAAATATCAGTAACTTTAATAATAGCATTGTTTATATTTAAACCTTCTAAGTAAAATAAATTACTAGCTGGATTAGGGTAAATACCAAAAAGATTTTCTTCGGCTACCTCTTCATTATTTAATTTCCATCTGGTGGTAAAACTATATTCAATAAATTTTCCAAAATCGGGCTGTAAAGTTTTTGCAACAGCACCTGCCTCGTTTCTAATTCTTACAAAACCTGTTCCTTGAGCGGTATTTGCCCACCAATTTATTCCGTCTTCTCCTTCATCATTTACTACTAATTTATAAAACCCACCTAAAGTATAGGTATTACTAAATAAAGTATTTGCTTTATCAAAAGTTTTACTGTCAACTAGCTTTCCGTCAGAATCATATAATTGGTAAGAGTTTTCTGCGGGATTATTATTGGTTTTTACATCGATAGTAAATTTACCAGTAACTACATCTGGCTTATTAAATGCCGATTCATATTTATTATTATAAGCATATTCGTCCGTTGTATTGTTTACACTTTTTATTTCAGCGTAAAATTTATTATTGTTTTCTGTAATGCCATTATACCATAACCAATAATTTGGTAATGTTATAATTGCAGTGTCTAAAAAGGCTAAATTTCCGATCCAAGTATAAGCTTGTTTAACTGTGGAATTATTTAACCAATAGTTTATAACCAAACTGGTTATGTTATTTTTTCCAGAGTTTTGAACTATAATTTTTGGTTGACTACAAGAAGGGTTGAATTTTGCATTTACAATTTTATCGCTAGGCTCTATAACATCTAATATTCTAGCATCAATATTAAAACTTGGAACATCATAAGTTACTAATTGATGCGCAATATGGTATCTGTAGTCGCCCGAAGTTTTATTAGGTATTGAAGCATTGTAATCAACTGTAATTGGAGTTCCGGGATTTACAAGCGATGTAACATCATTTTCTTTTAGTAAAGAGCTTTGACCGGGACACCAACCTTGCCTATCGTAAACCCAAGTTCCACCTTGAGGAAAAACAGGATTAGAAGCACATTTTTGATAAATACTCCAAATAAATTCAGTACTTCCTCCATTAATATTTATTGAATGATCAATTGGTCCACCATTTGATTCAAATTCTCCCTCAGCACCATGCCCTGTAATAGATGAGCGAATTTTAAATGCCTTACCTGTACTTAAAGTTGGAACAGAAATGGCTGAGTAAACCGACTCGTTATTGATGCTACCAATTGATGGCGAGCCTGTTCTGTTTGTGCCTTGCCAAAGTTGATTAAACGCTAAAACTTTTCTTACCGGGGTACCTACTACAAACCAAAATTCCACATCCATTTGTTCTTGATTTTGCCCACCTAGTGTCATCAAAATTCTTTTATTGTTTTTTAGTAAAGGTTCAAAATCACTTACATCAAAATACCATGTTTTGCCATTTACACCTAAGTCTAAACCAATACCATAAGGAGTTACAAACGACATTATTTCGTTATAAAAAGGGTAACGTTTATAGTAATTTAAATTACTTAGACTTAACGCACCTTCAGAACTTACCGGAACTGATGAAATTATATTTCCACTGTCACCGTTTATAATTGTACTGTTTTCGGCTGAATAATAGTTTCTATAAGTAGTATCAAGTTTTACTATATCGTTGGTTAAAGGAATAACATCTGCTTTTGAATCAATACTAAATTTTTCTATTAATGCAGTGTTTCTAGCTATAGAATCTAAAGCAAAAGTGTTTTGGATTGTTGAAACATAATTTGCTTTTATAAATTTAATATTAGGTCTTTTATTGGTTTCAAAAAATGTTCTGTCTAGTTGATCGCCTCTTTCAAACGTCCATGTTAAGTTTTCGCCATTTAAAACCACATTCGATACATTGTTTTTAACTTGTTGCCCCATTGCTTCGTTAAACGGATAATAGCTCAACAAATTTGAATAAAAAGGATGTGATGAAGTAATTGGTTTTTTATACCAACCTAACACTATTGAATCTGGTAATTCTTTTTTAAATATAGCCAATTCATTTATTTTTCCCTTGTAATTGGCGTCTTTATTTTGATTTTTTCCTAGCAATAAATTTAAAAGAGTAATGGCTTTTGTTAGTCCAGTTCCTGAATGCCAAAGCGCACCATTTAAAAAAATCTTCATAGTTCCAGTATTGGCATTTTTAGTAAAAGTCCAGTGGTTCCATTTTCCTCCTTGTTCTTGCGCGGTTGCTACTTTATTTATTCTGTCGTAACCACCTGCTGAATAACCACAATCAAAATATACATTGGTATTGCCGTGTGGTAAATGAATGTTCAACTGTCTTTCGTTTTCATTGGTTGGAAAACCATACAAAATAGTAGTTGTAGTAGGCATCACATTTGCATTTCCAAAAGTCCAAAACGATATGGTAAGTTCTTTATTAATTTGAAAAAAACCAGTTGTATCTAATTTTAGAAAACCACTATTCATTAAGTTTAATGCATAATTATTGGTTGCATATAGACCTACGGTTAATGAATCGGTATTTCCAGCAAAATTAATTTGATTTTGAGGAATTGTGTTTGTAAATGAAACTTCAATAATTAAATTTTGAATACCATCCCAAGCAAAAGGTGTTTTAAAATGAATCACATTTTCTCCATTTACAAAATTGTAGTTTTGATTATAAACTTCAGTAAAGCCATTTAGAACAAGATTGCTTGATGATAAAAAAGTATTTGATACACCTTTTATTTTAATTTTTAAAAAATTTGCTGTTCCTCCATTATTTAAAACATTCAATGTAATACCATTTATATTTCCTGCTGTAATTCCAGCTGAAATTAACTCAGAGGCTTTATAAATAATTTGAGATTTTCCTGAATTTTCGTTAGCTTTTATAAAGTTATTTATGGTATCAGTTCCATTTTGTATGGTGTAAATATTTTCAGAAATTACACTATCAACAACCGTTTTTTGTTGAGTAAATCTTAAATAATCATGAGGCATTTTTGTGGTGTATTTAAAGGTACTTCCATTAAAATTATTGATTACATAGTTTGGTTGTGTAGTTAAAACAGCTTCTACTTTATTGGAATCAACAATGTAGGTATTACAGCTATAATCCCACTCCCCACAGCCTTGGTTACGGTTTGTACCAGTTGAAATCAAAGCATTTTTACAACGCATATTGTATTTCATAATAATTTTTTCGTACGATAAATTATTGTTTGGAAAAGCAATTAGAGTATCTCTGGTATTGCTACCATAGTGAAATGTTTTAACTTTTATGGTATCTCCAATTGATTGAGAGAAAGCCACAAACGAAATAAAAGTAAATAAAAAGATTAGTATTGATTTTTTCATGTTTTTATATAAAAAATTTGATGACAATATTAAATAAAAAGCCAATAAAAACTAATTTTAGAAGTTTGATGAAAATTCATTTTGCCATTGAAAACGAAGTTATAACCAATATAACTTCTAATAAATTAGGACTAAAAACTCTTTGCAGGCTTACTATAAAGGTAGTTTTTTATCCCGATGTATCGGGTGTAAAAATGGAAATTGGTTAAGTGCATTTTGTAATTCAAATATACCAAAACAATAAAGGTTTTTACTACCTTTATTAGTTTTGGTTATGCCGCATAATTTTTATAAAATTATTGGCGGTATAACGCATTTTTAAAATAAAAAACCGCTTAGTTTTAGTTAAAGCGGTTTTGTTTATATTTTACTTTTGTTGCTTTGAAAACGTCTAAGACGTGCACCAGCATTGGCTTTTAAAAGCATCTATTCCAAAACTCTTGTATGATTTTGGTATGTCTTTTTGTATTGATTTTATTCAGTGAACGCCTATTTTCCTGTTTAATTTTAAAAAACTGTTTTAGTTTTGGCTAAAGCGGTTTAGATAGTTTTACTTTTGTTACTATGAAACACGCCAAATTCCGTAAGATTTCGGAAGGGCAACAGCTTTGCTTTATTTGCTCTTGCGCTAACTAGGTTAGGGGGTGCTATAGACTCTTGCATTGAATTTGTTTTAAAATCTTTCGATTTTGTTTTAAAAATTCATTACTACCGCTCAAGATCATACATTTTGGTGAATTAGTTTTTTTTATTTTCATTTTTTTTAATTTACATCCAAAAACATGTATACCTTTAATATTTGAATTTAATAATTCTTGTAAAGGTATTTCCTTAATTTTTGTATACGAAAAATCCAAAAATTTAATGTTTCCGTATAATAAGAAATTTTTAGGAACAAAAATTATAGGGTTCTTTGAAAAATTAACTGATTCTAAATTTGAACACCTACTTAAAATCGATAGAATATAAGTAATATCTTTTATATTATTATTTACTAATATGATATTTGAAAGATTATTTATATTAATAAAATTCTCAAATATTGTTGAATCTAATTTACTATTGGATATAAATATCGATTGTAAACTTCCACCTTTAACATTTATGTTTTTCCAGAAAGTATTACTATCATTATTAATCGTAAAGTATTCTATTCTTAATTTCTCAATTTTAGTTTGATTTTCTAATTTTCTAAATATTTCTTCCCTAAAAGAATTAAATGAATCAAAGTTACTTATCCAAAGTTCCTTAATTGATAGAGATTCTTCATACATATTTAAGAATGCGATAGCATCCCATGTGTTCCAAATTCTTAATTCACCAACACTAATACATTTTCTCCATATTAATTCATGTTCAGTGTCGTTTAATTTTTTAGAATAAGACTTAAAAGCCAATAGGACAAAAAACATTATTAAAAATCGGTTTATCATATTATTTATTGTTTTGGTTTTATTTTTGCTTGTGTATTAAAAAAGAATTTCTTGTCCAATGTTACATTTTTATTCTTATCATAGAACATTACGTCTTCTCCAGTTTTTGTAAAGAGAAAGTTAGATTTAAATGTACTAGAATAGTTATTTTCATCGGTACTACTTGGTTCAAGACCTCCAATAGTTTGAAACTTGCCAGAATATGATGAATTATCTTTTGCAAGTATTGAAAATTTAGAAGTTATAGGATCTTTGATAAGAATCATTTTATCTGGATGCAAATGCCATGTGTAATTTACATTAGCATCTGGCAGCCCTTCTGTTAAAAGACCCACTCCTAGGGGTAAAAGATTATTTTCTGCACTTTCCGCCATTTGTTGTAATGTTTGCTTTTCCCCTGTATTATCATTTCTTGTAGTTTTACCGTCTATTGTGTAACTAGCTCCCCCTATTTCGTAATATTTACCGTCAGAGTAATCTACTTTTTCAATTTTTTCTTTGATTTCAGATCTGTCTTTAAAAGAGGGTAGAATAAAATAGGTATTTTCTTTTAGTTCTATTTTTACCTCTACATATGCATCCGGATTTTTTTTCAACACTTCTTCGGATTGTGCGTTAATTTTTTTTATTAGATTTTTATCGGTAATAATAATAATATCTGTCTTCTCAGATCCATCACTCCCCAAATATTTACCTTTTTCAGTATAATAATCTGATTTTCCATTAGGATCAATTCTAGTCAATGGATTATTTGAAAAGCATGAAAAATTACTTGATGAATGTTTTGAAATTGGATCCACATTCCATCTTCTACCTAACCGTGCATCATACTCCCAAAATTCGGCAGTCATTATATTTCCTTCACCTGAAATCTCATCATCCTTTTCTTGTCCATTGAAGGCGAAGCCATAACCCACCCCACAACCACGCAAACCCTTTACAGACTTGCTATAAAGGTAGTTTTTTATCCCGATGTATCGGGAGTAAAAATGAAAATTGGATAAGTACATTTTGTACTTCAAATATACCAAAACAATAACGGTTTTTACTACCTTTATTAGTTTTGGTTATGCCGCATAATTTTTTATAAAATTATTTGCGGTATAAAGCAGTTTTTACATAAAAAACCGCTTTAGTTTTTTTTTGCTAAAGCGGTTTTTGTTTTTGGTTGGAGTTACAAACTCTTTTCAATTTAAAATCCGTAGTCCCCTCTGCTTTGGCTTGGCGGAGACTACGGATAGTAGGTTTTAAATCTGTCATACCCCCTCAATTGCTTTGCTGCATACTATGGATAGTGAGTAGTTAGAATATTCAAAATTAATTCTTTTTATAAATAACTCCTTTTCTATGACTAGTAAGATTTTTTTCAAATGGCAATTCAGTCATAGAAATTTCTTGGTTGTTCTTATCTATTAATATTTCTTTTGCAAAACAATCATCATTAAACTTTTCGTTCATTAAGAGCGTTATTTCATCATCATTTAGAAACCATTTATTATTAATTTGTTTCCCTTTTTTATAGTCGTAACAAGAGTACCAAACTAAAGCATTTGTGTAGTAATTTTGTTTGAGTAAATGAATAACTGAAGTATCTGTAATAATCATATTAACTAAAAAAATTTCATTCGGCTTTATCTTTTTATAATAAAAATTTGCCTCCGTTTTGGCCGATTTTTGAATTAAATCTTTGTAATTACGTTCAGAAACTACAGTAATACTATCATGTAAAAAAATGATGGTATTTATGTGGGGAGTAAGAAAAAAAATCGGACATATTTTTTTTTGACTATCATTATCATAAAAATCAATTGATCTCCAGTCTTGCAACCATAAAACAATTTCTTTTTTGGAAGTATTTTTATAGTAAGTTTTAATACTTGCGTATTCTATTTCATTAAAATTATAAAATAAAATTTTACCACTAATATCTATTTCATCATATTTTAGTTTTTCAGTAAATGAAAAACTAATCACGACTCCAAATAAAATAATTTTATAGGTTTTTAAAATTCTTAATAGCTTCATTTACACTTTTTTTAATAGTTTCTTTCAAATATTTGTTTTTATCAGTTCTAGTTCCAGAATCGATATCATGGCTACCATTTCCTTTTTCGATAACTTCAACCTTTCCATGTCCAAAAAGCTCATGAGCAGCAACTTCAGCTTGTCCTTGTTTCGACAAATTTCCATTTACAAGTACTTCTATATTTCCACTCTTTGACTCTTTCTTTGGAGTGGTCATTCCTGAAAATCCATCAGCCGCTTCTCCTGTTGTTAAATTATATTCAGGGTCTCCATTATAACCTTCTTTTTTTTCTTTTTCTGTCATTGGACGAGCCTCTCCGAAATTTATAGTGAATGGAGCTTCTTTACCATCTGCTATAGATGGTTTTAACTCATAATCACCTTTTACAACAGAAAAAATAATAACTTCTTTATCTTCAACTAAACCAATCAATGAAGAAAAATTACCGCCTTTTACAGATCCTTTAAATTCCAAAAGCTTATTTAAGTCAATATTTCCATCAGGATTTAAAACAACAAATTCCCTAGATTCTTTAGGTAAGATACTTTTTATTACCTCCAATGCTTCCTGTGTTGAGGGTTTTACAACCTTTCCAGTAGGATCAATATAAAAAACTGGGTTATTATTGAATGCATTAAATGGACTCAAATAATGAAGTTTATGAACTAAAGGATCAACACTCATCCATCTACCCAATCTTACGTCTAAAACCCTCGCCCCAAAGTCATAAGCATTTCCTTCACCATAAGTTTCATTGTCACATTCTTTACCATTGAAGGCGAAGCCATAACATACCTCACAACCACGCAAACCCTTTATAGGCTTGCTATAAAGGTAGTTTTTTATCCCGATGTATCGGGAGTAAAAATGAAAATTGGTTAAGTACATTTTGTACTTCAAATATACCAAAACAATAACGGTTTTTACATAAAAAAACCGCTTTAGTTTTTGGCTAAAGCGGTTGGTTAAAAGTAAGAGTTATAATACGAAAGCTTTCGGATTCTTATTCATTTTAAATCCGTAGATTCTCTGCTTTGGCTTAACTTAAGACTATGGATAGTGGGGTAAGTAGGAATTAGTACTAGAAATATAAAGTACGGAAGAAGCAATTAGGTTTATAAATGATTTGGAACGACCCTCATTTCCACTAATTAAAAAGCGAAAAGAATATGCTCTTAAGCAAATAAAAAAGCCATTTTTAAAATGAACTGCCCCCCAAAGTTAGATATTATTTGGGGGCATTTTCATGAAAATCATAGCAACTTATCAAATGCATCGTCATTTTTTGTACAACTTCAAATTAACTTTAATAACAGTTGAGACTATAAAATCTAATGTTACAATTATCAACATAAACAATTTGCAAGTAATTTTAGACAACAACAAAAAAATTTAAAATTAAAATTCGCTAATCTGTTTAAATTATTACCCTTTGATTGTCAAATTTTTACAGTAAGTTTAAAGTAAAATAACATAACCATAATTTTCATTTATTATTGACATTCAAAACACACTAAAAATGAAAATAAAATTTACTCTTTTGGCCATGCTTTTTGCGTTAGGCTTTTATGCAAATGCACAGCAGTTGATGACCGAAAATTTTGATTACACTTCGGGCAGTCCATTAACTTCAAATAGTTGGACTATTATTCCATCAACAGCCACTTTACCTGTATCTATTACCAATACTGGTTTAAACTTTTCAAGTTATGTATTGTCTGGTTTGGGCAATGCAGCTAAAGTTGATACTGTGGGGCAAGATTTTTACCGCGATTTATATAATAATACCTCCTCTGGTAATTTATTTACCTCGTTTATGTTAAACGTAAATAAAGCTACCACCGCTGGCGATTACTTTTTTGCTTACTTGCCACAAAATTCAACAACAGGATACACTGGAAGATTATACATTAGAGCAGCCAGAACAGGATTTTATAGAATTGGAGTTACAAAAGGCGCTGCAACCAATGAGACAATTATTTATAGTGCAGATAGCTTTGCATTAAATAATACTTCATTGGTAGTTGTAAAATACCAATTTACAATTGGAACTTTAAACGATACTATTTCAGTATTTAATTTCACCTCATCGTTCCCAAGTGCTGAACCAACTCCTACTGTATTTACTTCTGGTGGAACCACAGCCGATGTAACAACTTTAAGTAGGTTGGCTTTACGCCAAGGAACTGCTACAAATGCACCTCGTTTAACAATTGATGGCATTAGATCTGCAAATACTTGGGCCGAACTAAATGCTGCTACAAGTACCATTCAACCATCGCCATTTAGCATTAATTTTTCTACTACAACCACTTCATCTACTAGAATTACTTGGACAAAAAACGGAAACTATGTAGATTCATTAATGACAACCATGGTGTTTGTAAAACCGATTACTCCAATTAATATTGGCACACCAAACTTATCGCCAAATGCTTACACAGCTAACGCTAATTTTGCTTTGGCTAATTCATTTTATCAAAATGATGGTGCTGCAAAATGTGTATTTTTAGGCGATAGTAATACTTTTTCGTTAACAGGTTTAAACCAAAACACTTTATACCAAGTTTCAATTTTAACTGTGAGAAATTTAGATAGTGCTTATTCAACACCTACCAATTCAAGTGTAACTACATTAAGCACTGCTCCAAGAACAGTTACAGGTTTAAATATAACAGCAATAGGCCAAACCGAAGCTACTATTAACTGGACAAGGCCAACAGGTTATAATACCGCTAATAATACCATTGTTATTTATTTGAAAGCAAACACAGCGGTTACTTCAGGAACCCCTAATACCAATCCATTATTAATTAATGTCGATTCTTCCTTTTTAGGTTCAGGCTCTGCATTAATGCTCGATTCGAACGCTCGTTGCGTTTATAAAGGTGATACTACCAAAGTAACAGTTACTGGGTTAAATCCTAGCACCAATTACTTCATAGCAGCTTATGCCATTAATGATATTGACTCTAATTACTCACCAGTTTTAAGTGGTACTTTTAGAACCAATAGCCTTGGACCTGTTAATGTAAAGTCTGCTACTTTAGTTTCATTAAGCAGTAATAATTGCAGAATATCGTGGACAAAAGATACTAGTTATAACAATGCTAACTTTACCACATTGGTGTTTTTAAAACAAGGCTCCAATGTAATCCAAGGTTCGCCTAATAAAGACGTGGCAACTATATTAGCAAACGACACTTTTAGGTTAGGTTCTGTTTACCAAAACGACACAGCAGCATTTTGCGTATACAAAGGCGATTCAAGCTCTGTTACGCCAACAGGCCTCAATCCTGCTACTACTTATTTTGCATTAATTTATGTAGTGAGCGATGTTGACTCATTGTATTCAAATCCTACCATTGCAGGAGGAACAACCAGAGGCCTACCTCCAGAGAATGTTTCTGCAATTACAGTGAATGGAATTACAACCACATCAACCAAAATATCATGGACCAAACCAAGCAGTTATACCAATAATAGCTTAACTACATTGGTATTTGTTAAAGCAAACACAGCTATTAACCAAGGTACACCTACTAGAACTGTAAATTTTTATAATGCCAATGCCAACTTTGCATCAACATTTAGCACACGTTACCAAAACGATACTACTGCTAAGTGCGTTTACAAAGGCGACACTAATTTTGTAAATATTACATCCATAAATAATTTCACCAATTACCATGTTTTAATTTATGTAATTCGTGATGTTGATTCTACATACTCAATAAATTCAGCAATAGGAAACGGTACAGCAGGACCAAATCCTCCTACACCAACTTATTATACTATTTCGCAAATTAATGGAATTAGCTCAACTACTGGAGTTCCTGATTCGTTAAATGTAAGAGTAGCTTTACGAGGAGTTGTTTATAGTCTAAATCAAAGAACAATCAATCAAGGTGGCATTCAATTTTTATTGCGAGATAATACTGGTGGAATTACCATTAGCAATGCAGCTACATTAGGCTATACTCCAACAGAAGGTGACAGCATTTCGGTATTTGGAGTTGTTTCAACTACAAGAGGTTTATTAATTTTAAACACCATAGATAGTTTAGCCATATTAGGTAATGGAAAAACTTTAGCTAATCCTAAAGCAATTACCAAATTAAATGAATCTACCGAAAATGACTTAGTAAGAATAAATATTGTTAAATTTATAACTCGTCAAGTTGGAAATTGGACTGTGAATAACAATTATCAAGTACTTAATTTAAATAATGATACCTTCACAATTAGAATATACAATACCAGCGGCCTTGTTGGAACTCCATTACCAACTACTACTTACTTCCATGTAAAGGGTTTAGGATCGCAGGTTTCGAACAATAATGCACCTTATTCATTTACCGGTTATCAAATATTACCTCGTTATGCGGCTGATATTATTCCTTTCAATCCGCTTTCAACATTTGGTTTTATAAATCCGACCAATAATGCCAATATTACCATTCAAGGCGACACCACTCAAATACTAAACTATATTTGGACCAAATCAATCAATGATATTTTGACTCAAACTGCTACTTATACTTTATTAGTTGATAGTTTAAATGGTAATTTCAGAAACCCAATAGCTACTTACCAATCGGGTAATGGCGGTTTAGATACCAATAAAGTATTTACATATAGTCAAATACGTGGTTTAATCACATCGTTAGGTGTAACGACCAACCAAAGCATTTCACTTAAATTTAAAGTAACAGCTAATTCTGGTGTGTTTAACTTAAATTCAGATTCTATAGTTGTTAACTTTACTTTAGGTATTATGGTAGGTGTTCAAAATAGTGTAAGCTCAAACTTACTGGTTTACCCAAATCCAATAAAAGAGCAATTAAATATTCAATTGCCCGAAAATATTGGTAAAACAGCGCAAGTTGAAATTATTGACTTAACTGGAAAAGTTGTAATGAACCAAACATTTAATACCCTTGGCAAAAATGAAATTTCATTAAATACTGAGCAATTGGTTAACGGAATTTACTTAATAAAAGTACTTAGCCAAAATCAAGTATTTATTACTAAAATAGTAAAAGAATAAATACTTTATAAACGCCAAAAAGCCTGAGTAGTGTTAACGCTATTCAGGCTTTTTTATGTGTGATTGAAATAAATTCATTCTTCAATTTAATACTTGAAATGGTTTCACTTAAAAGTATAAATAAATTCATTTCCAATAACTGTACTATCTTTAACTTACCTACTCAAGGACAGAAACTCCAAAATTAGGTTCATTGAAATAAATATATAGGGCTTATGAGTTACAAACTCTTTTTTCATTTATTAATTCGTAGTTCGAAAACTTTCGGACTCTTTGCTATGTCTAAGCGCACAAGACTACGAACAGTAGGGTAAAGTGAGATTTACAAAAAGAAATTTGCAAGATATGTCTGTTGTATGCATTATATAAAAATTCAAACTTAACATTATGGATAATTAATATACCAGTTTGAGTTTTGCAAATCTTGTTTACTATATATTCTTTTCACCATAATTTTATTTGATTTACGTATTGTTTCCCAATCATATTTGTTAATTGAATCATTATTAAAAAAGTAAATTAGCAAAGTGTCTTTAGGGTATTTTGTTGAAAAAACCTCATTCCAAGGTTGATAACTATCAATTGATATTCTATCATTCACTTCTACTTTAGTTAAGTATTTATTGGTTAATGGCAATAAAGTATCTACATAATTATTTACAATAAAGTAAATGTTCTCATTTGAATTATTCTTTATCCAAATTGAAAAAAGTTTATCCTTTGGAACACAAGAACCAAAAATTATTGAAACTATTACTAACGGTATTAAATATTTCATTTTTAAAAGACAAAAGGGTTAAACAATAAGAAGCATTTCCAATCAATCAAAAGTTAATTTCAATTTACTTCGGTATTTTATTTTTAAACCAAATATATTAAAACCATTTATTTTTTCAATTTATAAATGCTAAAATGTGAAGTGTGATTTACAAAACCTCACTCTTCATTCATAAACTGGTATTTAGGATTATGGCTGCTGTGCCAATGGTGTAAAATATGGGCTCTATTGCGCACTATGGTATATTGCTGTTTGTGAAAATTTTCCCAAAGCTCTGTATCTTCATTGCCCCAAACAGTGTAGACCTCATTCAAACCACCAATATTCTCCCAATCGTGCTTTAAGCAAGCCAACATGCCTTTACTTCCATATTGCTCCCACTCGCCATTTTGTTTGGCTATAACTGCTGGTTTATGATTATACAAAAAGAAAAAAATGGGATACCAAACACGCTTAGGTGCTGTAAAAAAATTACAATAAGCTACTATATTTTTAGGTAATGATAAATCAGCATCACAAATAAAAACAATATCAGTAGCGCTTTGACTAACGGCTTTATTAAAAGTATAAGCACGACTGAATTTGATATTTTCACTATTAAAAATCAACGAACCTTGCCAATGTTTTCTAATCTCTGTTTCTAAATTAGGTACATCGTTCGAATAACAATCAAACACCGAAAGGGTTATTAAATGCTTGTGTTTTGCCTGATTGATGCTTTGCAATAAATGGTTTAAATAATTATCAGACCTATTGTAAATACCCGTACAAATAGTAATGGGTTTTAGTTTTTTAAAAGGAAATAGAGTGTACCAAATATAAATGCCAATGCCACATAAATCAAAATACAAGCTTTTGGGTGCAAACCTGCGCTGCGGGGCTTTAAATAAGTAGTAAAATGGGTATTTAAAGCTATTGGGAAATATTTTTTTTAAGGCTTGCAACATCCTTTATTATTTAAAAACAGTGGTTTTAAATTTGCGCCAAATCCATTTAAAATTTATCCCTTTCATATACATCCACTGCACTTGCAACTTTTCTTTAAAAGCAGCTTTTACATTTTGGCTCTTGGCTTTGCCATGCACTCGGTATGCAGCCATGTGCATATTGGTATAAAACGAAGTACGATTTTTTAAAATATATAAAATTAACTCATAATCGAAGGCATAGTGAAATTTTGTATCTAAAAAATAATCACGATTAAGCTGGCTTTTATTAAAAAAACACGAAGGTTGGTAAATATTAGGCAACATGCCAATGTTCAACACCTCTTTAAATTTTACCGGACTACCAACTTTAGGTTTTATTTCGATACCATTTTCATCAATAGTAGAGCAATTGCCATGCACCATGGCTATTTCACTATTTATTTCAAAACATGTAACAGCTGTTTGCACTGCATTGGGCATTAAAATATCATCAGAGTTAATAAAACAAACAATTTCGCCTTTACACATTTTAAAAGCTTGATTGATGGCATCAGCTTGGCCTAAATCAGCTTTACATTGCCAATAAGTAATATGCGAATCGTACTTTTTAATAATTTCCAAACTGCCATCGGTAGAACCTCCATCCATAACAAAATACTCGATATTGGTGTAAGTTTGGTTAATTACCGATAAAATGGTTTGTTCCAAAAATTGAGCTTGGTTATAACTTGGGGTAATAATGCTAACTAATGGATTGTTCATGTTTAACAAATAACGGCTTTAAAAACTGTAATTGGTAATTTAAGGCTACAAATTTATAAAACTAATCAAATCTTATTGATTTTACTGGACTAATTTTGCTCACCGCATTGGCTGGCAACAGCAATAAAATTAAACAAATGGCAAAACAAGCTCCATTAACCAATACAAAATCAAATGGCTGAAAATTAACAGGAACTGAACTAACATAATAATCTTTTTCGGAGAGTTTTACCAAATGAAATTGTTGTTGTAAAAATCCAATTCCAAAAGCCAAAACATTGCCAAGCAACAAACCCCTAAATACTATAAATGCCGCCAAATTGAGGAATATTTTCATAATTGACCTATTTTTCATTCCTAAAGCTTTGAGCATGCCTATCATGTTACTGCGCTCTACAATTAAAATAAGCAAAGCTGTAACCATATTGATAATAGCCACAGCAGCCATTAAAATCAAAATAATCAAAACATTAACATCAAGCATGTTTAACCAATTAAACAACTCAGGATAAATTAAGTTAATTGGTGTAATGCCCATGGTATAAGGTGTTACAGTTGCCAATAAATCAACTTTTGCTTCTAGCGAGTCGAACGAATTGATAAAAACTTCGTAGCCAGTAAAAAAGTTAGTAGGCCAACCATTTAGTTTTTGAATTTGCTTCATGTCAACCAAAGCATATAAATCATCTAACTCACCTAAATTGGTATCAAAAATACCACAAACCTTAAATTTGCGCACCCTTGGAGGTTCTTGAATAAAATAAACAAAAACGCCATCACCTACTTTAAAACCCAACTTTTGTGCTAACGATGAAGAAATTAAAAGTTCGTTTGAAATTTTAGCAGAATCAAAAGCAGGCACATTTCCTGCCATGATACAGTTTTTTAAATAGGTAAAATCAAATTGAGAATCAACGCCTTTGAGCACAATTCCTTGAAAATCGTTTTCGGTTTTTATAATACCGGCTTTAATTGCATATTTTTGAAAGTGTGTAAATCCATTTTTAGCATTCAAAAATTGCTCTACATCAGCGTTTCCTTCAATGGGTAAACTTTGGTACGATTGATTTTGATCTAAATTATTAACTAAAATATGCGATTGAAAACTTGAAAGTTTTTGGCTTACCTGCTGCTTGTATCCGCGCGAAATAGCAATGGCCAAAAGCATTACAGTAACGCTTATGGCTACCGCCAAAGTAGCTATACGAACTATTAGCTTGCTAAACGAAGTTTGTTTGCTTTGGCTTAACCGTTTTGATATAAAAAAACTTAATTGCAATGGAAATGAAAAATAGAATGGTCAAATATAATATTAGCATTTGTTTTATAGTGCTTTTGCTTTTAAATTCTGAAATAAACGCACAAATAATATTAGGTTCGGCTAGGCTCAACACCTATTTACAATTGCTAAAAAATAAAAAAGTGGGCTTGGTGGTAAACCAAAGCAGTTTAATAGGGCAAACACATCTTATTGACACGCTACTGAGCCTAAAAGTAAATATTACTACACTGTATTCACCAGAACATGGATTACGCGGAAATTACTCAGCAGGAGAAAAAATTAAAAGTGGTGTAGATGGTAAAACTGGCTTACCCATTGTTTCGCTTTATGGAAACAATAAAAAACCGACTGCTGCTCAGTTAAAAAACATAGACATCATAGTATTTGATTTGCAAGATGTAGGCGCACGATTTTATACCTATATCAGTACTTTACATTACGTAATGGAAGCTTTGGCCGAAAACAAAAAAACCTTAATAGTTTTAGATAGACCAAACCCCAATGGAGATATTATTGATGGACCCTTGTTAGATACCAACTTTAAATCGTTTGTAGGTATGCATCCAATACCAGTTTTACATGGTATGACCATGGGCGAATATGCACAAATGATTAACGGACAAGGTTGGTTAAAAAATAAAGTAAAATGTAACTTAAAAGTTATCTGTATGAGCAATTATACGCATAAAAGTAAGTACATGCCTCCTGTATTTCCATCTCCCAATTTAAGGACTTATAATGCCATTAGGCTTTATGCAAGTTTATGTTTTTTTGAAGGAACCAATATTAGTTTAGGCCGAGGAACTGACAAACCTTTTGAATGTGTAGGTTTACCAAATAGCGCCATTGGCACTTATGAATTTACACCAAAATCTATTCCAGGAGTGGCCGATAATCCTCCGCAAAAAGATGTATTGTGTAGAGGTTTTTTATTAAGCAATGAAGCCGAAAATATTAAAAAGCTCAATTTAAAATGGTTGATTGATTTTTACCAAGCCAGCAACGATACTGCCCATTTCTTTATTCCTTTTTTTGACAAACTTGCGGGAAATAGTGAACTGAGAAATCAAATAATAAAAGGGCTTTCGGCTACTGAAATTGAAAAGAGTTGGCAACCAAAATTAGTTAAGTTTAAAGCCATGCGTAAAAAATATATTTTATACAAAGACTAAAATTATTGCCAAATGAAAATATTAATTATCCGCTTTAGTTCAATTGGCGATATAGTGCTTACTACCCCAGTAATTAGGTGTTTAAAACAACAATTGAATGCTGAAATACATTATTTAACCAAGCCCAATTTTGCTGGCATAATAAACACCAATCCATACATTGATAAATTGCATGTGTTAGATAAAAGTTTAATAGCTAAAGCCAAGGAATTGCAATCTGAAAAATATGATTATGTAATAGATTTACACAATAATTTAAGAACACTTATTTTTAAAACTACGCTGGGTGTAACTGCTTATGCCTTCCCGAAATTAAACTTTGAAAAATGGCTTTTGGTTAATTTTAAAATAAACAAAATGCCTAATATTCATATTGTAGAAAGGTATTTTAAACCTGCTGAATTATTAGGCATAACCAACGATGGCAAAGGATTGGATTATTTTTTACCTAGCCATTTTAACTTTGATTATCCTATTGATATAAATAAACCCTACTTGGCATGGGCTATTGGAGCGCAACATTTTACCAAACGTTTTCCTATTCATAAAATTATTAGCATTTGCAATAAACTAAATATGCCTATTTATTTATTAGGCGGAAAAGAAGATGAAGAAAATGGAAACCAAATAGCCAAACAAACACATAACCAAGTGGTAAATTTATGTGGTAAATTAAGCTTGCATCAATCGGCTTATGTGGTAAAAAATTGCAGCCTTTTAATTACCAACGATACTGGCTTAATGCATATTGGGGCTGCTTATCAAAAACGTATTATTTCGCTTTGGGGCAACACCACTCCCCTGCTTGGTATGAATCCATATTACGGGAATAATGATGTAAAACAAGCCTTGTTTGAAAACAATAATTTATCATGCAGACCTTGCAGTAAAATTGGGCACCACAGTTGCCCTAAAAAACATTTTAAATGCATGGAAGATTTAGATATACAAAGTATTGAAGCAGAAGTAAATTTATTGATTGGTAAAGATTTGAGTTAACATTTATTGAAATCTTTGCATTAAAATCTTTGCAAAAAAAGTCCATGGTCTATCGTCCATTGACAATTAACGTCTATTTTTTTTCTTTCATACAACTATCTTTTAAAAGGTGTTGACTTAGTAGTAAGAGCGCGCTATTTCTAACCATTTAAAATTTACTGTTATGAAAAATAGATACATCATTTGGATGCTGTTGATGTTATGTTCCAGCGCCATCTTTGCTCAAAAAGCTAATTATTCAGTTTATGGAAGTATATATGATGAAGATACATATAGTCCAGTTCAAAATGCTATTGTTACGATAAAAAGCAATTCAAAAACTTACCAAGTTTTTACTAATTCTAGAGGTGGTTTTGAAATTGACAATATGGAGGAAGGGATTTATACTTATGCTGTGGAAGCAAAAGATTATATGTTCACCAAGACTGGAAATTTTACGATTACTTCATCTCGAATGGTTAAATATTTAAACATTCATATGATTAATTATAGCAATAGAAACATACATGGATATGTAATTACAAATCCTATCATTAAAGCACCTAATCAAAACATCAATGCTATAGCAGCTTATTTCCGTGGAGTAGATTCACGCAATGGTGAAACGCCAAGTATAAAAGGTGCTCGCCCTGAAAATACTGCCTATTATATTGATGGCGTTAGGGTGAATTATTTTACTGGTGAAGTAATAATTGGTAAGCAATAATATTCCATTATTTTAAAAAGTCAGTCACAGCTAAAAGCCATTCTTTTTTGTATTTATTCAAATAATTTTCGTGAGCCGCATTGGGAAAGGTTACCAATTTTTTAGGTCCGTTTAAATTGTTAAATATTTGATTGGTTTCATCCATCGAAACTTTATCATCCTTCAATCCATACATGAGTAAAACTGGACATTTTACTTGGCTGGCATAGTTTTGGGGATTATGATTAAATGCGTTGAAACCATTGATTGTACCTCCCCAAAACACTAGCAAATAAGCCATAGGAAAACTTGGTACATGCATATTATTAAACCTAGCTTTTACTGTTTGAAGCATGGTTCCAAATGGACATTCAATAATAATTTTTGATACTTTTAATTGGTAATCGTTTTGTGCTTTTAAAATAGCCGCTGCTCCCATGGAAGTACCAAATAAAACAATATTTTTTTCACCTAAACTTTCCAAATAATCAAAGGCTGTTTTTACTTGCTCTGCTTCTTTAAAACCTATGGTAGTTTGGTTTCCTTTCGATTTTCCACTTCCCATAAAATCGACCAAAAGTGTATTATAACCTAATTTTATAAACTCATTTGCTTTATCAATCATCTTAGCTTTTTGCCCACCATAACCATGAAACAAAATAACTGTTCCTTTTGGGTTGTCAATTTTAGATAACCAACAAACTATTTTTTTATTGCTGTTTAAAGTTATTTCAGAAAAAGGAAAATCAGGGCTATTTAAGTTTTGAGGACGAGGCAAACTTACTCCCAATAAAAGAGCTTGAAGCTTTTCAGTAAAAACTAAATCCTTTGGGTCTTTTGGTTTTTGGGTAATAGTTTCATCAAAATGAGTAAATTTATATGCATGGAAGCATGCAATTGTATTCAACAATAAAAATACAAAACCAATTAAATAGAGTAATTTACGTTTACTTTTTTTCATTTTAACTCTCCAACCTTTTAACCAACATAAAAATATTTCCTTCTAATGCTAAATAGCCATACTCATAACAAAATACATAAGTAGCCCCAGCTTTGGTGGTGTAAGTATGCGTTTGGTAATTAAAATTATATCCTAAATCTTGTAATTTTTTTAAAGTTACTTTTGTTTTTCCTTCTTCTTGTGGAATAAGGCTTTCTAAAATTCTTCGGTTTTTGCGCAGCACATTATTAATGGTTTTCATCAATGCTGTGCTATCGCTATTTAATTTGTTATTGTAATTGCTTCGACAAGCATCATCACAAAATTTTTTATCAATACGGCCTTTTAATACTTCGCCACAACTGGCACATGTTTTAGTTTCCATAAGTGTTTATTATTTCTCTTTTAAAAAAGTCCACCCATATTTTTCCATGAAGCTATTTATTTCACTTTCAAATGAATGAGCTGCATGATGTAATTCTTGATTATGTATATATTTTCTTACCGGTGCAAGATGGCTTTCACTCACCCCAACAACCCAAAAATCATCCTGCCAAATAAATTTTTCAGTAGTTAAATTGTTTTGGTTTATCCAATAAGATGATTCGCCTTTTATTAGCTGGGCAACTTTACTAATAGTTTGTTCTTTACCTAGTGAAATAAGGCAATGGGCATGATCTTGATAGCCATTTATACAATCAAGCCAAATTCCTTTTTCATCGGCATTACTTTTAATATGCTGAAAAACCTTTTTTCTTAATTCAGCTGAATTTAAAAATGGCTGTCTATTTTTAGTAGAAAAAACCATGTGCATATAAACTCTTACCCAACTCATATTTTTTATTTTATGTGGCTAAAGCCAAGTTGTTTTACTTTTTCTTTTATCAGTTGCTTAAAAGCAACTGCAATAGATGCTTTAGCTACTGAAAATTACTCTTAATTATCAAATGTTCAGTAACTGCAATAAATTCCTTTAAAGCTATATTTTACTTTCAATTATAAAAAAATTGTAGTGACAAAATCTATTGCAGTTGCTTTTAAGCAACTGTTAACTAAAAAATTCCTTTTTTGCTTTAGCAACATTTAATTCATAATTATTTGGCTAAAGCCTATTTGTATTACTTTCTTTTTTCAGTTGCTTAAAAGCAACTGCAATAGATGCTTTAGTTGCTGGAAATTACTCTTAATTATCAATTGTTCAGCAACTGCAATAAATTCCTTTAAAGCTATATTTTACTTTCAATTATAAAAAAATTGTAGTGACAAAATCCATTGCAGTTGCTTTTAAGCAACTGTTAACTAAAAAATTCCTTTTTTGCTTTAGCAACATTTAATTCATAATTATTTGGCTAAAGCCTATTTGTATTACT
>JAIXSO010000011.1 GCA_027484685.1 Bacteroidota bacterium | reverse complement strand
TTATTATCTCTAAAATTCGATAAGTTCAAATACCAATCAGTATTGGTGGTTCCATTGCTTCCAGACCAATCAATAAAATTATTGTAACCTTTAGTAAAATCAATGGTTTCTTTCATATAAGGAATGCTTGAAGTTACATTAATAGCCCAAGGTAAATTATTTTTATTTTTGTAAAATCTGTTTGAACCAGCATTTGAGTTATCATCTGCTGTGCCTAATAATGCAGTGTTTACTAATGCACTTGGAGCTTTATCTGCTAAGTGTATTTCAGTACCTCTAGTTTGGTTAACAATTAGGTATGGGTTAAATTTAGCTAAAGTTACATCACTTAAACTAGTAGTGTTAGTAGTTGTATTAAATGAAATCGTCATTCTTGTAGTGTCGTTTGGTACTCTTACCGCAGTAGGATTTGTGTTAACTCCACCAGAACCCCCACCTTGAGGAATTAATACTTTAAAAATATTTGAAACCACTACAAAGTGAGCATCATTTTGAGCAGCTTCTGTACCATTAGCATTAAATGTATGCGGGTTTGGAGTAAAAATTTTATTACCACTCACATTTGTAATTCTTGAACCTGATAAACCATCAAAACTAAAAGCAAAACCATTAGGACGGCTAGCACCTGCTGCCCTTGAAACAAATTCTGCTTTGATTTCAACAACTTTATTAGCAGCATTGGTTACTCTGTTTATTTTGTAATCAACTACAAAATCATTAAAATCATAATCACCTAAGGTTGGCCATAAATCTTCAAACATTAAGGTTGAGTATCCCGAAGCTGGAAATACATTATTATAAGCTCTAGCAGCATCATTTGGATAAGCATCATCGCTATCTTGAACACCATCATTATCAGCATCCACAATTAAAGCTTGAGGCAAACATCCATTTGATGGATTAGACCAATAAGTTCCTGGAATAACTAAATCATCAGCAAAAGCTCTACCAGAACCTCCAGAGCCAATAAAACTTATAATTATTTTATATGCTTGATTCGAATTTGCAATTGCTGACGGAATAGGAACAGTTATATCTTTTACCCAAATATCCAGTGGCGTTGCAAAATTGTATGTGTAAAACGCAGTTCCAGTACCTTCTTTTGTTGAACTAATTGCATTGGCATCATATGGCACATAGGTAAAAACTATTCCTCTACTTGTACCACTCGCATTTTCTAACCTAGTTTTCATAGTAATATTTCCACTACCGGGTTTAAACCAAGGTGTTTTAACCCAACATGCCGAAGTTGATAAATTAGTAAGTTGGTTTGTACGCATACTCCAAAATCCATTTATTCTAAATTCAAGGTTGGAGTAACTTACTGAGCCGAAAGCCCAACAATTTCCTTGTTCAATTGATCTATTACCCGACTCACAATTCAAACTCAATGTTTGCGATTTAGAAACGAAACTAGTTATAGTAATTAATAATAAGATTGCTATTTTTTTCATTGCTTAATTTTTTAATATTTATTCTACTACAGGTAAAAGATAATCAAAACTAATATTTTTTGAGTTTACATCAATAACTTTTGAAATTGACCCAAAAGTAACCTTAATTTGTTTCACAGGTGCTGGTATATCAAAATTTGCTACAAAGTTTTCACTCATCAAAGTATTTGAAGCAAAGTAAACTTCTTTCTGATCTATTGATGAAACTATGAAAGTATTTGAAATTGGTGAAATACTAGCAAATCCAATAACATTTAATTCAATATTATTAGTTGTACTCCAGTTAAAATTATCAGCAACTTTAATTTCTTTGAAATTATTAGCTTTGGGGCTAGTAGTTGGAGTATAATCAGCATCCTTAACTTTAGTACAAGAACTTGCTGCAATTATTATTGCAATTCCAGATAATAATTTAATATGTTTCATTTTATAAGTATAGTTTAGTTTAATAATCAAATATCAATATTAAATCCAAATCCTGATTTTTATTTAAACTACTTAAAATCAATGTATTGTAAAATTGTTTTGTCATTTAAGGTTTTTCTTTTTCTCTTTTTGGGATAATGGAGTGTCAATTTGAGACTCGGCTTTAGATTTACCTTTTCATAACTAATATTATAAAAAAATACTTCTAAGTTTACTTTATAAGTATAAATTCGCCCCACTATTTTAAAAACAAAAAAAACAATGCAAGAAGTTTATATTGTATCGGCTGTACGTACGCCAATGGGTTCATTTGGCGGAAGTCTTTCAAGTTTAACTGCTACTCAGTTAGGCGCTAAAGCCATTAAAGGTGCTATTGAAAAAGCTGGAATTACACCAGAAATGGTTCAAGAAGTATTTATGGGTAATGTATTAAGTGCTGGTTTAGGTCAAGCGCCTGCTACACAAGCTAGCATTTTTGCTGGTGTTCCAAATACTGTTCCTGCTACAGTAATTAATAAAGTGTGTGCTTCTGGCTCAAAAGCTATTATGCAAGCTGCTCAAACCATTATGGTAGGCATTAACGATGTAGTTATTGCTGGTGGTATGGAAAGCATGAGCAATGTGCCTTACTTGTTAGATAAAGCTCGTAATGGTTACAAATTAGGCCACGGAACTTTAACTGATGGTTTGGTAAAAGATGGTTTGTGGGATGTGTATAACGATTTCCACATGGGAAGCGCTGCTGAATTATGTGCTCGCGATATGAAAATTACCCGCGAACAACAAGATGATTTTGCTGTTGAATCATACACACGCGCTGCTGCTGCTCACACTGCTAAGAAATTTGATGCAGAGATTGTTCCTGTTGAAATTCCTCAACGTGGTAAAGATAGTATTATGGTAACTACCGATGAAGAATATACCAAAGTTAACTTTGATAAAATTAGAGGTTTAAAACCTGTTTTTGAAAAAGACGGAACTGTTACTGCTGCTAATGCTTCTACTTTAAATGATGGTGCTAGTGCATTGGTATTAATGAGTGGTGCTAAAGTAAAAGAATTAGGCTTAAAACCATTGGCAAAAATTTTAGCATTTGCCGATGCTGCACATGCTCCTGAATGGTTTACTACTGCTCCTGCTTTAGCTGTAAATAAAGCATTGAAATGGGCAGGAATTGATATTAAAGATGTTGATTTATTTGAATTAAACGAAGCATTTTCGGTAGTAGGTATTGCTAATACCCAATTATTAAATATTGATCCAGCTAAAGTAAACGTTTATGGTGGTGCTGTAGCAATTGGTCATCCACTAGGAAGCAGCGGTTCACGTATTGTGGCTACTTTAGCTCATGCATTACAACAAGAAAAAGGAAAAATTGGTGTAACTGGCATATGCAATGGTGGAGGAGGAGCTTCTGCTATTGTTATTGAAGCTTGCTAACTTAATTTAAAGATTCAAAGATTTGGAGATTTTTTGATTTAAAAAATTAGAAGATTAAAAAATTATAAAATTAAAGGTTGAAAGGATTTAGTTTCTTTCAACCTTTTTTGTTATGCTCTCGGTCATGCTGTAAGCATCTTCTTTATTTTAACTGATTGCTTTCCATTAGCGTTAACTTTATAATTAGTAACAAACGTCATTGCGATTACTCTAGGGCGTGAGAAGCAATCTCAAGCGAGCAAAGTTTCCCGCTGATTTCGCAGAATGCGCAGATTTTCCTACACTCTTAACATTCAACATCAAAAACGTCATGTTGTAAGCATCTTCTTTGCTTTAACTGATTGCTTTCCATTAACGTTAACTTTATAATCAACAACAAACTTCATTGCGATTACGCCAAAGCGTGAGAAGCAATCTCAAGCGAGCAATGTTTCCCGCTGATTTCGCAGAATGCGCAGATTTTCTCACACTCTTAACATTCAACACCTAAAACGTCATGCTGTAAGCATCTTCTTTGCTTTAACTGATTGCTTTCCATTAGCGTTAACTTTGTCAAAGTTCTAAACTTTGACAAAGTTTTCCCGCACCTATTGATGTTTTTTCTGTAGCCACTTTCGTGTCGCTAATAAGTTCGGTATTTTGTTTTAGACGTTTAATTAAGCGTCTCTACGAGTAAATTTTAAAATTGTTTTGTGTTTTATTTTATAGCAAAAACAGCTTTAACAGAGCATGAAATTTTTAATAGTTTAATTCCTATAACTTCTGTTCCAGATTCCTTAAAACTATAAGTTTGTTTTTTGTAAATATTCCCTCTGAATGCGTTTACTTCGTCAGCATTTTCTTCAAAAACTTTTTCAGATGCATTTACATAAATTACTTCACCAAGCTGTTCATTAATGGCAGTTAGCATATAATTTGCTTTTTCTTTGGCGTTTTTTATAGCGTTTATTCTTGCTTGTTTTTTATAATCTTCAATTTGTGAATGTGTTGCACTTCTAATATACACTTTACTTATACCTTCATCGGCAAGTCTTTCGGTTAATTCATTATATTTGGCTAAATCAGAAAGTTTTAATTCAACATTTTTACTTAAAAAAAATTCTTTTTGTTTATGTTTCCAAGTACTATAATTTCTAGAACCAAAGCTTCCATCTACTTTTATATTTGACAAGTTAATATTCATTATTTTCAATACTTGTATCAATGCATTTTCAATGGAATCTATGGTTACTTTTTCTCCATTTTCTTTGTATTCTTGTAAGGTTATCGATACATAAATTTCATCAGGTACAATCTCTATTTCTGAAATTCCAGTTACATCAAAAGTTTTCTTGGTGGTTAAATTTGATTGATTTTGAGCAAACAATTGGATGCTTAAAAAACAAAAGACTAAAAAAGTTACTTTTTTGATGGTTATATTGCTTAATGGTTTCTTATTTTAAAAGTTTTATTCTTAAATATTATTGATTTAAAGTGTTTGATTTCTTTTTTAGGAATTTTAATAGCTAACAAGGCTATCGTTTCTGTAGAGCAACCTGTTTTGCTGTAAATGGTGTCTCCATTTATTATTTCAATATTACCTTCTACCTTTTCAGGGCAAAATAGTTTAATTGTGTCTTGGTTTTTTACTATGTAAGGATAATAATGCCAACACTTTCCTTTACTTAAAAACCAATGATTTATTATAAAAGTATCTTTTAATAGGGTAGTGAAAATAGAATCTTTGTTTTTTAGCCAATTATAATTGGTATCGTTTAGCCATTCGCTCTTATTTATTACCTCAAACCGAATGGGCTTGTAGTTTTTTAAAATGCTGTCAAAGGTTTTTGTACCAATATAAATTTCATCACTATTGTTTTCTACATTTATAATGTCAAGTTTTTCCTCGTCATTAAGCTGAACAACATTATAGCCTTTATTAGAACTTTCATTTGAGCAACAAGCAAATAAAATAAGGCTGGTATATAATGCTAGTTTTTTTATCATGTTAAGTATATAAAATTTAAATGGTTTGTCAATCTACACCTATAATTTCTATACCCCAATTTGGGTTTAGTTTATCTGTTTCGTCAATACCATGAGCTACTACCACTAGCGTGACTCAGGTGATTGTGTTGATCCAAAACTAATAATTAGGATAAATGTGAGCTAAAAAACGGTTAATCTTTTTAGAGATTTTTGGTATTAATTATTTACCAAAATAATATTTTAAACCCATTCCACTTGTTAATCTTACAATACTAATAGCATTATTTTGTAAATTAAATGTTTGAAGCTTACCATTATGATTGCTGTTTATTTCTGTAATTGCGCCATACTCTAATAGCAAACTCACACCGGCAGCTAAGTTTTTATGAAACCTAAAATCATAACTAAGACCTAAAAAAGGTGCTAAAACTGTACTTTGTAAATTTAAGTAAGAATTGGTTGTAAAATATTCATCCTTATAATTGGTAAAATTGGCACCTAATATTAAATACAAATTATTAAACGCCCTTTTTGATTGAAATAAAAACATACCTTTTAAACCTATCGTATTCATTTCAATTTTTCTGTCAACAGGGCCTTCACTAGTAATATTATCACCATCCAAAAGAACGGCAACATTATTGTAAAATGTTTCTAGTTGAATTTTATTATACAATACACCAATAAAAAAATTATTAGATTTGTTTACTGCATAACATAAATCAATATTATAACCATAAAAATCATGTAGTTTTTGATTTTCTTTCCAATTTGATTCTCTCAAGTAAAGGAAACTTTTGCGAGGTAGAACACTATATGAATACAGATATTCAAATGAAAATCTGTATTTGTTTGTTTTAAAATAATTTTTGTCTTTTATTAACTGAAAGTAACTTTTTTTAGCCTCCACACTTTCTATTGAATCAAGCATTTTATCTGACTTCTCCGTATAAAAGTTTATTTGAATTTTTTGAACTTCGTTACTGGCTATTTTGTTAGCTTTTTTTAAACCACCTAAATAATATAAATACGTAACTGAATCAAACTGGTTGAATGTTGTTAATTTACAATTTATACTATCATTTTTTGTCGTTATTATTAAATCTTGCGCAAATGCAGTGCTGTTAATTAACACAAATGTTAAAAATAATAACTTGGATAAGTTTGAAACAGTCAATTTTTTAAGGATTAAAAGTACAATAATAGAAAAAATTAAAATGAATTATTCTGTAACGCATTATTTAAGAAATTATTATTGGTGAAGTTATTTTAGTTGATAGTTGTTCGTTAATCGTTGCACTCGGTCATGCTGCAAGCATCTTCTTTGCTTTAACTGATTGCTTTTCGATAGCGTTAACTTTGTCAAAGTTTATAACTTTGACAAAGTTTTCCCGCACCTATTGATGTTTTTTCTTTAGCTAATAAGTTCGGTGTTAGGTATAGACGTTTAATTAAACGTCTATACGAAGAAATAATTCAGTCTAAGGCTGTTTATAGCCTCACTAGCGGGAAACTCGCGATTGCATAAGCATTTAATTGCAAAAAAAACTGTAGTTTTTAGCTAAAGTGTTTGTTTGGAATCATTTTCTTTAATTATATAATTATCTTATAATAAATAAGTTATATTTTTTTGTTTGATATTTCTTTCAATAGAAAAGAAAGGTCTTCATTTGAAAATCCTGAAAGATTATCAATTTGAAAAACTAACTTGTCAGCATCAAAAATATTGTATTTTATAAGTGATTTTGCTCTGAAGGAAATTTCTTTTGATTGTTCCATTTTACAATTACCCAAGGATATTTTTTTTATTCTCTTTAAGCAAAAAAATCTATATGTAATTTCAACATCCTTTGAGGTTACCTTTATTGAATAAATCTTTTTGGAAAATAAGGCATAAATTATGAATAGGGCGCTTGTTAATACTATCACTTTATAATTCCATTCAGGATGTAACAATAACGAAATAACCTGAAGTACAATTAATACTAGTATTAAATAATAAGATTGTTCCTTATTTTTAACTTCAAAATCCTTCATTGTTAAATAATTTTTTTACCCTTTTATTATTGGTTAAAGCGTTATTACTAATAACTTTTACTTTTTAGACTTACTTGGCATTTCAAATAAAGCATTATTTTCAATAAAAAAACCGCTTTAGTTTTTGGCTAAAGCGGTTTTTTTATAATTATATTTTAGTAGTAAACGTATTTATGATAAAACCATAGCGAAACTAGCCATATTGCATTAGCTAGTGGCTACAAATTTAATGGAAGATGCTTACAGCATGAAGATAGTTCCCGCACTTCTCACATTTCACTCCGCATTCCGCATTCCGCACTTCGCATTTCGCATTTCGAACACTTACTTAATAGCAAAAACTACATTTACCTGACAAGTAATTTTTATGGTTTTCATTTCTATTGCAGGTTCAGCCCAATTAGAAACTGAATCAGCACTTCCCATAGCTTCAGCTTTATACATTCTGTTGCCTCTAAAGTTACTATAAATAGGAAAATTTTCGTTACTTTCTTGGTCGTTTACCTCTAAAGCTTCGCCTAATTGTTCGTTAATGGCTACTAATAAATAACCAGCCTTTTCTTTAGCAGCTTTAATGGCATTTATTTTTAGCTGTTTTTTAAATTCTTCCATTTTACTGTGGTGAGTGCGGCTAATATTTACTTGGCTTATGCCTTCATCGTCAAGTCTGTCTATCAGTTCATTGTATTTGCTTAACTCACTCATTTTTAATTGGTAAGTTTTGCTTAAAAAAAAGTCTTTTTGCTTGTGTTTTTTAGGAATATAGTTTCTGTAGCCATAACTGCCTTCTATTGTCAGGTTTTTAGCATCTATTTTCATGGTATTTATTACCTCGCGTAAGGCTTTTTCTAAAGTTTCCATTACCACTTTGTTTCCATTTTCTTTATACTCTTGTAAAGTGATAGAAACATAAATTTCATCGGGCACAATTTCCATTTCGGCAGTACCTGTAACCGATATGTTTTTTCTAATAATTTGGTTTTGATTGTTTTGAGCAATGGCATTTAAGCCTAAAATACTAAATGCTAATATTATTAGCGCGTGTTTAATGGTTTTCATAAATTTAAAATTATTTGATTTTAGTTATACAGATACAGAATTGTTACCATTTCCATAAAAGTATTTAGTTTTTTTAAAATGCTTGTGTTTATTTGCAGCAAACATAAACTATGCCGAATTATTAAAAGATTCAAAAATTATAAAAGGCATTATTTTATTTTAAACAAAACCCAACATGATACATAAACTTACTCCAACGTACTTGGCTAAAAAAAACGCACTATTTTTAGCAGTCTTGTTATTATTTTCAGTAACAATAAATGCACAAAATAAAAAACCAATTAGCCTAGATGATATTTATGCTAAAGGTACTTTTCAAATGGCGGGTGTTAGTGGTTTTACATCGCTAAACGATAGCCGCTATTACTGTAATTTAGATAACGATGCCAATATTTTGCGTTACGAATTTGCCACAGGTAATTTGGTGGATACCATTTTAAAACATACTGATTTAGTAATTAACGATGGTATTTTGGCCTTTGATAATTTTGAGTTTAGTGCCGATGAGAATAAAATATTATTTACCAGCAATACCCAAAGTTTGTATCGTCATTCTACCCAAGCCAATATTTTTGTGTACGATGTAAAAAAGAAAAAACTGACTCAGCCTTTTACTTTTAAGGTAATGAATGCCACTTTTTCGCCCGATGGCAATAAATTGGCTTATGTAAAAGACAATAATTTATTTTACTACGATTTGTTTTTAAACAAAGAAGAAACAATTACTACCGATGGTAAATTCAATAGCATTATTAATGGTGCTACAGATTGGGTTTACGAAGAAGAGTTTGCTATTTGGAAAGGTTTTGCTTGGAGTCCTAATAGCGATAAAATAGCTTTTTACCGTTTTGACGAAAGTAAAGTAAAAGAGTTTGAAATGACCATGTATGGTAAATTGTACCCAACTCAAACCAAGTTTAAATACCCAAAAGCTGGCGAGGCTAACTCTACCATCAGTATTTTGGTATATGATTTACGCTCAGAGTTAAATGCTGAAATGGAAATAGGCAAAGAGGCCGATATTTATATTCCTCGCATTCAGTTTACCAAAGACAATAATGTATTGGCTATTCAGCGCTTAAATCGTTTACAAAATAAATTAGAAATATTATTGGCAAATACCAGTACTGGAAAATCAAGTGTAATTTATACCGAAGAAAATAAATACTATGTAGAAATTACTGATAACTTAACTTTTTTAAACGATAACAAAACTTTTATTATTACCAGTGAACGCAATGGTTACAACCATTTATATCAATACGACTTGAAAGGTAAATTGGTAAAACAAATAACCAATGGTAATTTTGATGTGGATGCATTTTATGGCATTGATGAAAAAACAAAAACCATTTTTTACTCAAGTCCAGAGTTTATAGAAGGTAAAGTAAGTAAAAATTTATCTGCAGAGCGTTTTGTTTATAGCATTGGTTTAAATGGCAAAAACAAAAAGAATTTAACGCCTAAACATGGTTGGAGTAGCCCAACATTTAATAGCAGTTTATCATACTTTTTAAATACTTGGAGCAATATTAATACACCTCCGGTTTATACCATTAATACAGCTTCTGGCAATCAATTGCGCATATTAGAAAATAATAAAAAATTAAGTACTAAATTAGCTGATTTTGAAATAGCTAAAGCACAATTTATGCCTATAAAAAATGCCAATGGCGATGATTTGAATGCTTTTATTATTAAACCAGAAAACTTTGACCCAAATAAAAAATATCCAGTTATTATGTATGCTTACAATGGTCCTGGTCATCAGTTAGCAGTAGATAGATGGATGGGAAGCAATTATTATTTTTACCAAGTATTGGCCAATAAAGGATATATTATTTTTTGTGCCGATGCGCGCGGAACTGGTTTTAAAGGCGAAACATTCAAAAAATGCACTTACTTAAACTTAGGAAAATACGAAATTGAAGACCAAATATTTTTAGCAGGCGAATTAGGTAAATTAAGTTATGTAGATTCAAAACGAATTGGCTTTTGGGGTTGGAGTTTTGGAGGTTATATGGCTAGTTTAGCTATTAGTAAAGGTGCTGATGTATTTAAATCGGCTATTGCTGTGGCACCAGTAACTAATTGGCGCTTTTACGATAATATTTACACCGAGCGTTACATGCGCACTCCACAAGAAAATGGCAAAAATTATGACGACAACTCACCTTTAAGCCATGTAGAGAAAATAAAAGGCAATTACTTAATTATTCACGGAACTGCCGATGATAACGTACATTTTCAAAATGCGGTAGAAATGGTGGATGCCATGATTAAGAAAAACATTGCCTTCGATTCTGAGTATTATCCTAATAAAAACCACGGAATTAGTGGCGGAAAAACACGTTTACATTTATACACAAAAATGTTAAATTTTTGGTTAGAAAAATTGTAAGTTATTTTAGTATAATTGAACATTAAATTTTAACAATAAATAAACCTAAATACCCTAAAAAATATGTTACAAATAGGAGATAAGTTACCTGAATTTAACCTAACCGGTTTTGACAATAAACAACACTCAAGCTTTGAGTATGCCGATAAATATGCATTGGTAGTAATTTTTACTTGCGATAGTTCAGAAATATCGCAATCATATAGCCAACGTTTAATCAAATTATTTGCTAAATACGAAGAAGATAATTTGGGAATTGTTGGTATTAATAGTAATGACAGTGCTCAATCGCCAACCGATAGTTTAGAACACATGACTAAAGCTGCCTACAAATTTGGTTTGGATAAAATAAATTTTTTGTATTTAAAAGATGAAACACAAGAAGTAGCTAAACAATTTGGTGCTCAAACCAATCCTGAAGTATTTTTATTTAACTCAAAGCGCGAATTGGTTTATAAAGGCGCTATTGACGATGCTTGGGAAAATGAAAACATGGTTACTCAAGCGTATTTAGAAGATGCCATTGAAGAAGCATTAGATGGTATAGAACCTGATTTTCCTGAAATTCCAGCATTTGGAACACCTATTATTTGGAAATAGTAACGAAATGTTGAATTATGAATGTTGAGTTTTGAATGATTGTTTGCTGAGTGGAGTCCGAAAGCTTTCGGACGAAGCACATACTTCATACTTTAAATTTCACAATTAAAACTAAGAACTATGTACTTCGAACTAAGAACTTAAAACTAAGAACTAAAAAGAAAATTTGAAGAATAAAGTAGTTATCATCACAGGGGCTTCGTCAGGAATAGGAGAGGCGTGTGCTTATGCTTTTGCCAAACAAGGAGCAAAGGTGGTTTTGGCTGCGAGATCTATTGATAAATTAAACCATGTAAAACAGCAATGTGAATCATTGGGAGCACAAACCTTTTTGGTTCAATGCGATGTAAGTTTGGAAGATGATTGTAAAGAATTAATTAATCAAACTGTAGCTCAATTTAAAACCATTGATATATTGATAAATAATGCAGGAATTAGTATGCGTGCATTGTTTGCCGATTTAGATTTGGCGGTTTTAAAACAAGTAATGGATATTAATTTTTGGGGAACAGTTTATTGTACCAAATATGCCATGCCTTATTTGTTAGCTCAAAAAGGAAGTGTAATTGGTATTAGTTCTGTAGCTGGTTTTAAAGGCTTACCAGGAAGAACAGGATATAGCGCTAGTAAATTTGCTATGGAGGGTTTTATGGAATCTTTGCGTATTGAAAATTTAAAAACAGGTGTACATGTTGGCGTAATGCGTCCCGGTTATACCGCTTCAAATATTAGAAATGCAGCATTAAATAAAGATGCTAAAAGCCAAGCTGAAAGTCCTTTTGACGAAAGTAAATTAATGTCGGCAGAAGCAGTTGCAGATTATATTTTAAATATGATAAACACCAGAAAAGCAGAACAAGTGCTTACTTTACAAGGTAAACTGAGTTTTTTACTTCAAAAATTTGTTCCAAGAATATTGGATAAATTGGTTTACAATACCATTGCGAAAGAGAAAGATAGTCCGTTTAAATAAGTGAATAATTAAATAGAAAAGGCGTTCTCAAGTGCTTTAAAATGTACTTCAATTCGTAAGAGGTTTGACGTCAGTTCGCGGAAAACTTGTATCAGTTCGAGCGAAGTCGAGAACCGTTCTCGACTTCGCTCGAACTGACTAAATAGAAAAGGCTGCTATGAGATAATCTCTGGCAGCCTTTTTTTGTATTATAGATTTGCAATTAAGCTAATTCTACTGTTTTGTTATAACAAATATCAAAAATGTTTGGAATGGTATCAATAATATTAAACTGAACCAATTTACCAAAAATTACATTCATTTCTTCTTCGTTTATCTCTGCTTTGGCTGCGTATTCTAGCTCACTAAACCACTTCATGGCATCTGCTAATTTAATTTGATAACGCCAAGCTATTAAATCAACTGCTTCATCGTTGTATTTTAATTCATTGCAACTTTGGTTCACTATTTCCAATACCTCATCTAAAGTTTGCGGTTGATTTTCTATAAAATCGTTGGTGGCAACTACTGCAAAACATGGCCAAGGCGTTTTACATTCGCCAATCATTTTAAACTCACCATTATCTACAAAAGGTTTGGTAGTAAATTTTTCCCACATAAACAGTTGTGCAGTATCTTCAGCTAAAGCCTTTCGAGCACCTGTAAGGTTGCCTATGATTTCAAAATCAGTTTCATCGTTAATGGTTAAACCGTTGTTAGCAGCATTTACATAAGCCATTAAATGCGAACCTGATTTATAGCGGCTGATGGCATATTTATGACCCTGCATTTCTGCAATGGTGTTTATAGGCGATTTAGCATTTACAAAAATACCCCAACGCAAAGGAGAGTTGACATAAAACTGTACAATTTTACTAGGGTTTCCATGAGTTATGTCGGCTATTACACCTTCGGTTAAAGCTATGGCAATATCTATTTCACCATCGCGCAACATTTTACACATAGCACCTGTGCCTCCAGGAACATCAATCCATTCAATTTCAATACCTTTTTCAGCAAATTTTCCATTTTCAATGGCTAGATGCCAAGCTAAATTAAAATGTT
The DNA here is from genome assembly GCA_027484685.1 of Bacteroidota bacterium. GTDB lineage: Bacteria > Bacteroidota > Bacteroidia > UKL13-3 > UKL13-3 > JAAFJM01. The sequence goes on along the minus strand of JAIXSO010000011.1, from coordinate 66,143 downwards.
CAGGTACACCGCCAACTCTAACTGTTTTTATCATTAATTATATAAATTAATTGAGCAATAAATTGTTTTAAAACCACACAAAAATAGTATTATTAATACAAATTAGTACGTAAATAAATCAGTTTAAAACCCAAGATTATTTATTTTTTACTGCCATCTTCAATAAAAGATTGTTATTTTTCCAATAAAAGTTATGTAAGAATTTAGTTTAAAAACATTTTATATTCGCCCCAATAATTTTATGAAAAAAATACTTGTAGCAAATAGAGGTGAAATAGCTTTACGTGTAATGCGCACAGCTAAAGAAATGGGAATTAAAACAGTAGCTGTATTTAGCGAAGCTGATAGAAAAGCCCTGCATGTACGTTATGCTGATGAAGCCGTTTGTATTGGGCCACCACCAAGTAACCAAAGTTATTTATTAGGCGATAAAATTATTGAAGTTGCTTTGCAATTAGGTGTGGATGGAATTCATCCTGGATACGGATTTTTGAGCGAAAATGCTCATTTTGCTCGTAAAGTTAAAGAAGCCGGAATTACTTTTATTGGCCCAAGTGCTGAAAGCATGGAAATTATGGGTGGAAAAATTTCGGCTAAAAATGCAGTTGCTGCCTTTAATGTGCCAATGGTTCCAGGAACAAAAGATGCATTAACTGATGTAGAAGCTGCTAAAAAAATTGCTGCTGAAATTGGTTATCCTATTTTAATTAAAGCAAGTGCAGGTGGTGGAGGTAAAGGTATGCGTGTGGTTGAAGATGAAAGTCAATTTGAAGAACAAATTAAATTAGCACAATCAGAAGCTAAAAGTGCTTTTGGCGATGATGCTGTTTTTATAGAAAAATATGTGGGCTCTCCACGCCATATTGAGTTTCAAATTTTAGGCGATACGCATGGAAATATAGTTCACTTATTTGAGCGTGAATGCAGTATTCAACGCAGACATCAAAAATTGGTAGAAGAAGCACCAAGTAGCTGTTTAACCGAAGAAGTGCGCCAAAAAATGGGTGAGGCTGCTGTAAATGTAGCCAAAGCTTGTAATTATGTTGGTGCTGGTACGGTTGAGTTTTTGGTGGACGATAAATTGAATTTTTACTTCTTAGAAATGAACACACGTTTGCAAGTAGAACATCCTGTTACTGAGCAAATTGTGAATTTGGATTTAGTAAAAGAACAAATAAGAGTTGCGCGTGGTGAGGCTTTAGGTTATACGCAAGATGATTTAAAAATAACTGGACATGCCATTGAATTACGTGTTTGTGCAGAAGATCCTGCTAATAATTTTTTACCAGATATTGGAAAATTAAATACTTACAAAACACCTCAAGGTTATGGTGTACGTGTGGATGATAGTTTTGAAGCTGGCATGGAAATTCCAATTCAATACGACCCAATGATAGCTAAGTTAATTACCTTTGGAAAAGACCGAGAAGAAGCCATGAATCGCATGGTTCGTGCTATTGACGATTATCAATTAACAGGTATTGAAACTACTTTGCCATTTGGAAAATTTGTAATGCAACACGAAGCTTTTAAAACAGGTAAATTTGATACCAAGTTTATTGAAAATTACTTTAAACCCGAATATTTAAAACAGCCTAATAATTACGATGAAGCTTATGCTTTTGCAGCAGGCGAATTATTTTTCACCAGCGATGCCGCCTCAAAACAACAAGCGGTGGAAGCCAAAACCAGTAATTGGTTACAAAATAGAAAAGCGTAAAATTAAGGTATAGATATAATTATTAAAGGCTGTCTGAAATTAGACAGCCTTTTTAGTTATTTAATTTAACAAAAATTTCTTTTTACAATCCATCAAAATAATATAGATAAGTATCCGTATTATCTACTTTTTTAAGCCACAATTCTTTATTTGCAAGCCTTTGAATATTGTAAATAACAGTATCGTTGGTAATGATTATTTTCACATCTTCATCATCATTTAAAAACGACCAAGTTCCATCGGAAACTACTCTAGCAGAAAAACCAAAAACGGTTCCTTCAATGGTTCGAGTTAAAGTACCTGAATTGAAAGTATTATAAATATAAGTTGCCCCATTTAAATCCTGAGTTACTCCATTTTTTTCATACTTAACCAAAGTCCATGTATTTGTAAAACGGTCTTTTCTAGTTCGTAAAGAAACAATAGGATCATCATCTCCTTTTTTACACGATGGAAGAATGGTTATCATTGTGGTAGCAATAATTAATGCTACTAGCATCATTTTAGTTGATTTCATAATTTTTAGTTTTTTAGTGAATAATTTTAGTTAAATTATCTGCTACAAAACTCTTTCATTATCAACTCAATGTAATTACAAAACTATTATTAAAGATTACAAATTTCTCATGCTTGTTATTTTAAATTGAAAGATTGGAAATGGTTAATAGGGCTAATTAAGTTAATAGATTTGATAAGTTTATTTTTATGTTAGAATAAAAAAAATCGTTTTGCAAGCAGCTATCAGGAAACCATGGATAAAGCGGTATTTTTGAATATTAAGGTTAGAGGTAAATTGCACATAACAATTAAGTTGGTTCATGTAATATTTTGTTTTAGCTGTTTTAATTAGCAATGAGGTTATCAAAAAACAAGATATGTAGGCAATAAATTAAAAATAATCTCGAATTGTTATTTGAAATATATGAAGATTATTTTGCAGGATCACTAGGAACTGTAGCTAAAGGAAGATCGATGAATTCATTTCTACAAGGATTTACAAATTCATTAAGTTTATCCAAAAATCCATAAATATCTTCTAACTCTTTTTTCTTCTTTTCTTCTTTATAAAATTTATCCATAAAGGCTAAGTCTTGTGCAATTTCATTTTCTTTCGAATACTGTTCAAAACCACTTATTGCCTCTTTAACTTTATTGGCACTTGAAGGAACTAATGTTAATGATAAAATTATTTCTGATGTTGTTTCAAACTGTTTAACAGCAAGCCATGGTATATCATTTTTATAGCCAATTGCTATTAATATAGCCGTTTTATTTTTTGGCATTAACATTTCTTTTTGCTCATTATTTCCCACATAAAACTGTTCGTTGTTTTCGGTATTTAATCGATACAAACTTTTTATAGATGTATAAATAATGTAAGTGTAAGTTCTATCAAGTTGTTTGCCATTGGTTACATTCACCATTAATGGTGCCGAACTCCATTCTTTAGTCAAAGTGCCTCTATCTATGTTAATCCAACCTGTTTCAGTGTAGTCAAAACCATAAGTTTCCATTCGGTATTTCTCTCGTTTCCAAAGTAGTTTTTTATAATTATCAACTGTTTTTTGGGCTGCTTTTTCACTTTTTAGTTGTTCTTTCTTCCATTGGTCAGTAGTGTTTTGTAATTCTGATTTTACCTTTCCTAATTGTTTTTTATAGTAATTTTTCAGCATGGCAGCATATTTATCAGCATCCTTTACTTTTGTTAATTTTTGGCTTGCAAAATCAATAAAAGCTTCCTTGTAATTTGTATTAGCCAATAATGCTGCTGCCATTTTATCTATTTCGTAAAGGTTTTTGTCTAAATTATTTATGTATAATTCAAGTACATTATTATTACAGGTTTTAAAAATAACCTTTAACCTTGCTTCAAAATCTTTGGTAGCAATAAGTGTATTTTCATACTTTTCAGATTTTATAACTTTAATTATTAAAGGATCAATACCACTACTCTTCGATGTAGTATCTTTTAACTGTTCAGTTTGTTGAGTGTTTTCATTTGCAATTGATTTTTCTACTTCCTTTTCATTATAATAATAAGGTTCATTTGGTATTCCCTTATCCCTAGCTTCAGTAAATGCTTTTATTTTATTGGCATATGCTGTGGAAACAGTTCTATAAATGTATTGGAAATTATAATACAAACTGTCAATTAATTGTGGAGTTGCTTCTTTGTAGCTTTTAAAAGGCATCCCTTTTTTTACTTGGTTTCTAAATCCTTCAGGTGTAAAATCTAATTCATTTAAATCAACGGTAATCAAATATTTTTGTAGTTCCTTAGGTTCAGTCCAATTCATATTACCTTTTTCATCTCTAATACCTTTATAAACCATCATATCCAATTTTTTTTGATTGGTTGGTATTTCAATATGTACAGGAATATTTTTATTTACAACAAGTTGTTTCCCATTAGCAGTGGCATTAAAATAAATCATTCCGTCAGTTTCTAACTCACTTCCATTTGAAGTAGTTGTTAAATTAGACAGCAACATATTTTGGGTACTCAATGCCTCTGCCAATTCTATTTTTATAGCAGTTTCAACCACATCTCCATTGCTGTTTAAAAAACAACCTTTTGGGCAAACCAAAATGGTTCCATCTTCCCCTTCAACCACATTGTCATCATTTCCATTTATTTCAAATATTTGGCTTTCCACAATGGAGTTTTTAAATGGATCGTTAGGGTGCAATTTAATAGTAGGCGTTACAACCGAATTGTTACACCTAAAAAAAAGTGTAGATGTAATCAAAATAAATAGCAATAGGATTGTTTTATTTTTCATAAAATAGTTTGTTAGCTTATTATTAGTCCTTGGTTTATATTCCACCAACTTAATTTAAGTAGATTGGTGAGGAAAACCCACGGGCAACTTCTCAATTATTCTTTTTCAATAATAATTAAGGAATCAATACAAGGCTTTCTATCTTTATAACGAGCTTCATTTACATTAGGTTTATGCTTAAAGTCTAAAGTAATTAAATCCTTGTGAGTACATATGTAAATTGAATCTGCTATACATTTCTTATACAATACCGGGGTTCCTCCATAGGTTGAAGAACCAAATTTTGATTTGCAACTAGTAATTATGAAAATGATTGCACTCGCTATCATTGCTGTTAACTTAAATTGATTGAAATAAGTTGGTACTCGTATAGGTTCTATATGTAAAGTTTTAGCATCAAACCTACCACAAATTTGCTCTTCACTCATTTCAATTGTTTCAATAATTGCTTGTTCATTCCAACCTGTAAAATCGTGAACTTTTTTAGTACAGGTATCACAAAATCTACCACCTTCTACTTTACCCATTTTCGACCATTTGGCACTGCATGGTTCAGGTAATGTTATGTATTTATTCATAAGTTATTTATTTTTTTATTCAAAAAAGTAATTGATAAAAATGTTCAGCTTAGTTCTAAAGCCGCACTTTTGCTTACTATTTTTTGGTAGTGGCTTTTTTTCCATTATCCAAATCACCACAAGCCCAATAGTCCTTTCTTCACACAAGTATTTTTTCTTGATATATTCACAATGTCTGAAACATGGAATTTTTCAAATTTGTCTAATAAGTGGTCAGTTCCTTTTTTTAATTTATAATCCATTTCTTCTTTATAGAGCGGATATAAGCAATAAAAATTAATGGTTTTTTCGTTATTAATTTTCAAATTATAAAATTGAGGACCAATTGTTAAACTTGGCAATAAAAGCATACAACCAAGTTTTGTATTTTCAGAGAATGGGTCAGCTTGTTCTCCGTTTGGTATTGTATGACCGTATCCAACCCAAGTATCATATTCATGTGGGAAACGAGCAATAGTTTTTAGCCATCGTACTGGCCAATAATTATTTTCATCCTTAAAAGCTTCTTCCATTGATTGAAAGTTATTTCCTTCAATTTTCCAATCACTTGGCAAAAGAATACATAATTCAGCATACCGATGTTCTTCTAAACCTATAGGCACATTCATAGGTTTATCACTCATTCCTGATGTGACAAGACTATGAAAAGGAAAATCAACTGTTGGCTTTACCCAATGAACGTCTATATGAACTAAATCAGAAACTATTTCATGAAACACAGTTTCAATTTTTCCAATATTCCTTTCAATATGATTTGAAATGGCCTCAATACTTTCAAATTCTCCAAAGGCGGGTGTAAATTCTTTTGGTTTTACGTTATCGTAACGATAAATTGGATTACCTGATTCCGAAATTTCTGATTCTGTCATAATTGTAAAGTTTTTTGAGGTTATTGGTAAGGTTTTGGCGCTTGGCGAGGTAAGGGAATGGTTACCACCAATTTTGCCACGTGCAGTTTACTTCAAAAATAAACTTTTCTGCCGTTTCTTTTCCTTTTTATTCTAATGCCCTTATTGCGACCAAGCGCCTGTTATAGATCGTTTTTTCCATTTATTCGTTTGAAGAAGTCACACATTTTGATAATATTGGAATCTTTAGGACATTCTCGTTCGATACAATGATAATTTTTCGATGTGCATTCATTTTTAATAGGATTATATCCTTCAATAGAACATGAATATCCATGTATATAACGAATACTATCGGTTGTTGGATAAATCCAAAAATTTAATTCATGTAGACCGTTGGTAATTGAATCCCATGTTTGTTTTGACAATTGAAAATTAGAAATTATTGGATGTAAGTTTGGATCGCCTGTCGTTCCATTATATACTTTTTTAATGGCAAAGTATTTATTTTCGCGTTTTTCTATTCGAACAACTACCGAATAGTTAGTGGAACTCAGTTTATAACGATAAGTTTCAAATCTGGGATATAGAAGTGATGGCTCATCGTAATTTGCCTTATTCCATTCAAGAATTCGCTTTCTAATTTCTGGCACTTTTGTTAAACTGTCTAACCTATTTATATCACTCAAAATTTCTTTAGAAAGTGAGCAGGGGTTATAAACACAATAACATGGTTGATAAAAGTAGTTTCTTTTTTTTGAGTATTCTGTGCATCTCCCCAAAGTTGACTTTAGGTATATATGAATAGTCATTATAAAAAATATAGTACTTAAATAAATATGACTTTTGATTCCCTTTTTTCTATAAATAATTGTTAAGATGATTTGAACTATGATTGCAGTTAGCAAAACAACATAACCAATATAGTCGATAAGTTTATAATCTAGGAAAATGTTTGCGATAAATGTCCCGTAGACTAATGTTGAAATTAAAGTCAAAAGGATTAATAAGTTTACAGTTTTCCAAAATTTTTCCATTTTTTCCTATAATTGAAAATGCTCTCTAAAATGAACTATACTTGTATATATGTATGACTTTATCATCCATATCTGCCCAAATCTAGTTGAATATAAATGATAAAATCTGATAATTTGTTCTCTGTTAATTCCTCCCAACTTAATTTAAGTGGATTGGTAAGGAAACCAACCACAGACAAAATACTTTTAGCACCTCACTAAATTCTACCAAGTGTAGGATTGCTAAATGTTATGAGTAGTTTTTTTATTCATTTAATCTAGTTTTCAAATCCATTCTTTCATGCAGAATTCTGATAACTTCAATTTCGAATTTATCAATAATTTGATAGAATATGATATGTCTTCCTGAATGTAATCCAAGTAAATTTTTACTTATTTCATTATATTCTTTTCCTATTTCAGGATTTTTTCCAATTTCCAAACAAGAAAGTTTCAGCATTGCATAATATTTGTCTGCTTGCGTTTCAGACCATTTTTCAAAAGTATATTCCCAAATATTATTCAAGTCGTAAATGGCTTATTGTCTTAATATAACTTTAGCCATTTTTTCTTTTTTCAGATTTTAGCTGAATTAAATTTTCGTCAAAGTTAAAATTTTCTACTCTTGGGCTTTCTAAACCTTTTTCAATGGCTTTTCTTAAAGCAATTGCTTTACTTTCTTCATCCTCTAAAAGTCGTAGTCCTGCACGAATAACTTCACTTACATTTTTATAACGCCCACCTGATACTTGGCTGCTCACAAACTGGTCAAAATAATCTCCTAGTGATATTGATGTATTTTTCATTTAATTAAACTTTTTACGAAGTTACCAAAAATGGGTAAGTGAACAAATTTTTGATTTTGAATTTTTCTAAGTCTATGTGATTGGTCGGAAAATTACCTCTAGGCTTCCGCAAGTTCTGCTTTAGCGGAAGCGTGTGGCTACAATAAAACATAACAATGGATTTTAAAATATAACCAAAATAAATTTACTTCAAAAAATTATACTTTATAATTCGGCATCTATTCTTTTGTTGGTTTGAACACGCCTAATGCGTGCACCAGCGTTTTTGAATTTGCTCTTGCACTAGCTAGGTAGTTATTTCGGTGTCATTTGTTCCTTCACCCAATCACGCAACTCTTTCTCTGTCGGTCTACGATAATATAACTCACATTCCCATATTTCTAATTTGTCATCGTAAAACAGTTGAACTCGTACCGTGAAATTTCTGTGAGGCTTAATGTAACCTAACGATAGGCGCGAAAGTGATTTCAGAAATTTTGTAGAACAGATTTGGTCCAATTTACTATAGAGTGCTTTGTCTTTAGCATTAAGTGTATCCGATAAACCATTCATTATTTTGACCTGCCGAAGCTCACCCGTGCTGTCATAATAAAGTAGGTAGTCATCATCACACCAAATATTGTCATTTGAATTTTCAATTTTTTTCCAGTTTACTGCTCGACCCAGATAGAACAGAATAGTGTCTTTTAGATTTTGAACGTTTTCCCTTAAGATTCGATCTAGTTTTATGCTCTCAATCCTCTCTAAATTAGAAATGACCGATTTGCTTTTAACAAGACCGCTTGAAAACTCTAAATGTTCCTCATAGTCATAAAGACTTGCATAACCCATGTTATAGCTTTCAAAGTATTTACCTCTTGGGATTGTTACTTGTCCAGAATACCAACTTGCAAATACACTTTGTGTTCCAAACATTTTGAATAAATTACCGTCATGCGGCTTTCCACAATCCGAATGGCAAGACGTAATTTGTCGTAGAAACAAACTGTCATTTTTTAGTTCCCAAATTGCTTTGTAACCTCTCCAACATGCAGTCGAACCACAACCGCCATTAAAGTCCGGAATATCCCTGTTGCCAACTAAGGAAAAATACTGTTCCAAAGGATTCGCAAAAAGGGGAAGCGTGTCCTGTTGATAAATTATATAATCAGGAGTTTGTCCAGTTGCAAACACCATTGGTCTGCAGAATGAAAGTGCTAATATGATTAGGAGAAGTCTCATTATAATTACCGCTAACTTTTATATATGTTGACTTTATCATCTATATCTGCCCAAATCTAGTTGAATATATATGATAAAATCTTATAGTTTGTTCTCTGTTAATTCTCCCAACTTAATTTAAGTGAATAGTTAAAATACAATTTACAAAAGAAAACAATTTTATTATTTATAAATAATAAAATTGTTTTCAAACAAAAATCAACTTAGATATTTAAAAATCAATTACTAAACTTGCAGTGTGGAAGTAATAACTAAAACAGAATCAAAACCTATTGAATGCCCAGTTCCTCACGGTAAACGTTGGAAGTGGTTAGGTTATGTTAAAAAATTAGGTTTTTGGGGATTTATGTTCTTTTTGGCTAAAGGTTTACTTTGGCTTATAGTGCCGTATTTAGCTGCAAAAGGTTTGTTTAAATAAAAAATTATAAAACAAAAAAAGTAACCCATTTGGTTACTTTTTTTGTTTAGTATATTTATTCAATTCGTTTTCTATATCATCGTTAAAAATATTTTTGGCTATAATTATTCCACTGGGGTCAAGTAAAAAATTAGCAGGAATGTTTTCTATTTTAAAGCTATCAATCAATGGACTATCCCAACCTTTAAAATCGCATATTAAATAATTCCAAGGAACATTTTCGCGGGCTATGGCTATTTTATAGGTTTCCGGTTTTTGGTCAATGCTAATTTCAACCACATTAAACTTTTTACCATTTATAAATTTATAATCCTTAAATTCATTATAAGTTTTTACCAATTTTACATTACTTTTAAGTGATGGTATATCCCAACTAGCCCAAAATTGCACCAAAGTGTAGCTGCCTTTTAAACTGCTTAATTTAAAATCTTTGTTATTGTATAACTTGGCCGAAAAATCAGGAGCTTGGCTTCTAATTTTCAGTTCCTTATTATCAACTAAAAAACTACAAAATAGTAAAGCCAAGCTCAAAGTAAAGCCATATTTTATGCCACGATTAATCAATGCGGGTAATATCTGCGCCAATGGTATTTAAACGATTATCAATAAATTGATAACCTCTATCTATTTGAACAATATTATTGATGGTGGAAGTTCCTTCTGCTGCTAAAGCTGCAATTAACATGGCCACACCAGCTCTAATATCGGGGCTACTCATGGTAATACCACGTAATTTTTGCTCACGGTTACTACCAATAACTACTGCTCTATGAGGGTCGCATAAAATGATTTTAGCGCCCATATCTATTAAATTATCTACAAAGAATAAGCGGCTTTCAAACATCCACTGATGAATTAAAACTGAGCCTTTAGCTTGCGTAGCAGTAACCAAAGCAATTGAAATTAAATCAGGGGTAAAGGCCGGCCAAATACCATCTCTAATCGTTAACATAGAACCATTTATTAAACTTTCAATTTTGTACGAATCTTGTTTTGGAATAAAAATATCATCGCCTCTAAACTCCATTTGAATTCCCATTCTGCCAAATATTTTTGGAATATTTCCTAACGAAGGAATAGAACAGTTTTTAATGGTTATTTCTGAATTAGTAGCTGCTGCTAATCCAATAAAACTTCCTATTTCAATCATATCGGGCAACATACGGTGTGTGCATCCTCCAAGGCTATCAACACCTTCAATGGTTAATAAATTAGAGCCCACACCGGTAATTTTAGCACCCATGCTATTTAGCATTTTACAAAGCTGTTGCAAATAAGGCTCACAAGCGGCATTATAAATTACCGTTTTACCCTTAGCCAAAACTGCTGCCATTAAAATATTAGCTGTTCCAGTAACCGATGCTTCATCAAGCACCATGTAATCGCCTTTTAAGTCTTTGGCATCAATGCTATAAAACTTTTCATCGTGGTTATAATCAAATCGTGCACCTAAAGCTTCAAAGCCTCTAAAGTGTGTATCTAAATGACGTCTTCCAATTTTATCACCACCTGGTTCTGGAATGAACGCTTTTCCAAATCGGCCTAAAAGTGGTCCAATAATCATAACCGAACCTCTTAAACTAGCACCTTTCTTTTTAAACTCATCGCTTAATAAGTACTCCAAGTTAACATTATTGGCTGTAAAAGAATAAGTATCTGTATTTAATTGCTCAACTACTACACCCATATCGGCCAATAGTTCAATCAATTTCATTACATCTCTAATATTTGGAATATTTTCAATGATTACTTTTTCCGATGTAATGAGCACTGCGCTGATAATTTGCAATGCTTCGTTTTTGGCTCCTTGTGGAATTAATTCGCCTTTTAGTTGCTTACCGCCTTTTACTTTAAATGATGCCATTATTTAATATTTTTCACGAAAATAGATTTTAAAATGAGTTGTTTTAAAAAATGTTAGCCACAGTTAAGGTTAACTGAATAGAAAAATGTATAGTTTTTACCTGACTAATTGCCCAATAAGGATTGATAACTAGCTTTTAATATCCAAATGCTTTACCAACCGTTAATACATTTAACTTAGCTTTTAAATTACCATTTTTGTTTTCAGTTTCTAGTATTTGTTGAGGTTGGCCTATTGGTTCATCGCTTAAATCGAAAGTTCCAAAATGCATGGGAATAAGCATTTGAGCGCCCATTTCGTTTACAGCTTTTATGGCATCTGTTGGCGAAATATGGTTAGCACCCATAAACCATTCAGGTTTAAATGCACCCACACCAATTATGCAAACATCAATTTTGCCAAATATTTCCCCAATTTCTTTCAAATGACTTCCATAACCTGTATCGCCACTAAAGAAAATGCGTTTGCCATTTGCTTCAATTACAAACGAACCCCACAAATGTTTGTTGGTATCAGTTAAACCTCGTCTGCTCCAATGACGAGCAGGCATAAAATAAATTTTTATTTGCGTATTGTCAGTATCATATTGTTGATACCAACCTGCTGTTTGGTATTTGGGTTTATTAAGCATTTTATTAAGCCATTCTTCCATTTTTAGCCCGGTTAAAATAGGTGCGTTTGGATTATTTTTATGAATTAATTGAATACTTTTTTCATCCAAATGGTCTCTATGGTCATGGCTTAGTAAAATATAATCAAGTCCTTTAATAATAGCTGGGTCAAAAGGCATAGCCACTTTACGTTTTAAAAATGTTCCTGGGCTTCCAAACACTGGGTCGGTTATCATACTAATACCATTTATTCTAATAAAAAAAGTAGCATGTCCAAGCCAAACTATTACATCATTTTTAGTGTGTAAAAAGGCCGTATCGTTTTGCAATAAAGCCAATTGAAAAGTATCTTTTTTCTTATATTCTTTTTGCGGATTGGTTTCGCGCTGCCATTGCCAAAGCTCACTAAATTTGGGATAAAATGGAAATTCATGATTCATAAAAAGCCCTTTTTCATCTAAAGGATTGCCTTTCCATTTTGTAGAATCAATAATGGTTTTAAGTTGGCTATTGGTAGTAAAACTAGTAACTTTCATGTGTTGCGCTTGCGCTATAAGCGCTAAATTTGTTATTGTGATTAAAAGGAATTTTTTCAATTAATTATATAAAGTTAGAAGCGTTCGAATATCAGAATTGAGATGGTAAAAACAATTGCTTTTTTATAATAGGTTGCAATTCATGTTTAAAAAGCTTTTTAAACTTGAAAAAAATAAAAAACATCAAATTATTATCAATTAACTTAGCTTTGATAAAACAATAAAATAGGCTAAACTTGCATACTTATTAATTTTTTAAATGATACAACAACTAAGTGCAAGTAGGTCTGAAGTAATGCTTCATATTGGTAAAAACGTAGAGGAAATAAATAATGAATATTTAAAACCTATCGAAACCAATTGGCAAGCATCTGAATTACTTCCATTAACATCAGATAAAACTTTTGTAGCCGACTTGAAAACCATTCAAGATCAAGCTCAAAATTTGTCATACGATTTTTTAGCTGTTTTGGTAGCTGATACCATTACAGAAGAAGCTTTGCCAACTTACGAAACATGGTTAGCAGGCATACAAGGAATTGACCAATATGAAAATAATGGTTGGATGAAATGGTTGCGCAGCTGGAGTGCTGAAGAAAATCGTCATGGCGATGCATTGAATCGTTATTTATACTTATGTGGTAGAATCGATATGCGTCAATTTGAGGCTTCTACTCAATATTTAATAGCAGATGGTTTTGACAATGGTGCTGCAAACGACCCTTACAAAAACTTTGTTTATACCAGTTTTCAAGAATTGGCAACTAATATTTCGCATCGCAGGGTAGCTAGTATGGCTAAGCAAGAAGGAAATAATATTTTATCAAAATTATGTGGTTTAGTAGCAGCCGATGAAGCTAGACATGCAAAAGCATATAAGACCTTTGTTAGTAAAATATTTGAAATAGATACCAACGAAATGATGATGGCTTTTGAAGCCATGATGCGTAAAAAAATATTAATGCCTTCGCAATGTTTGCGTCAGTTAGGCGAGCAAGTTGGCATTTTCTCTAACTTTAGTGATGCTGCTCAACGTTTGGGTGTTTATACATCGCATGATTATATTGACATTATGCGCTCATTAATAGATGAATGGAAAATTGAAGGTTTATCAGGATTGAAAGAAAATGGCGAAAAAGCCCGCGATTTTGTAATGGCTCTCCCTGATAGAATGGCTAAAATAGCTGATAGAATTAAAATACCTGATACTGAATATAAATTCAATTGGATATTGGCTTAATACATTTATTATCAAATTTTTATAAAAGGCTGCTTTTTACAAAGTGGCCTTTTTTGTTATATACATTTTAAAAAAAAGAAATACTTTGAGTAATAAACAGATAAAAAAATTGATACAATTATTATACAAACAAATAGCTTTTGTTTAGAAAAAACCTTTAAATATTAAAGTGTATAATCTTATTTTCGTTAAGTTAAAATGGCAAAAAAAATAAAAGAAAATAAGATATTATTTGGTGATGTAAACGATTTTACTGAGCCTGATGAGCAAAAAGAAAAACCAACTAAAAAGCCCAATGGTAAAGGGAGTTTAAAGTTATTTTCGTTTTTAAACGATGAACGTTTTTTAAAATCGTTGGGTATAACCATGATTTTATTTTCGCTGTTTTTGCTAATTGCAGGTTTTTCGTTTTTATTAACTTGGCAAGCTGACCAAAGTTTGATTAAAAGTATGACTTTTGGTTTTTTTCAATTAGCCGATGAACAATCAGCACAAAATGCTTTGGGTATTTTTGGTGCATGGCTTGGATTTGTGTTTTTTTACAAAGGTTTTGGAATTGCTTCATTTGCTTTTTGCTTAATATTTATTGCCATTGGAATTTATTTGCTTACTAAACTTCAGCCAATCCCTATTTTTAAAACGTTAAGGTATTCATTTTTTGCTGTTATTTGGCTTTCGTTGGTATTAGGTTTTATTTTTAATCAATCATATCAAATTTTAGGTGGTGTATTTGGCCATTTTGGAATAATTTATTTACAGAATTTAATAGGAAATATTGGAACAACTTTATTCTTAATGGCTTATATTTTAGTTTTTGCAGTAGCAATTTTCAATATAGAGTTTTACCACCCTGGAGTTAGGCTAAAATCAGAGCATATTTTCGAAAATGGTTTGGCCACAAATCAATCAGAAAATGAGGAAGAAATAGTTAAGACCAATATAGCAGATGGAGCCATCACCATGGCCGATGATTTGGATTTACCGCCTTTAAATGAAGAAGATTTTATATTAGTTGAACGTCCAATTGAGAATTTGAAAAATACTGTTATTGAAGAATTTCCAACAGATGAACAAGCTCCCGAAATCCCAACATTTGTTGAACCTCCAGTTATAGCAAAACAAGCAGAGCCTATTACTGAACAACCTTTAAAAACCGATAGTGGATTAATTTTAGAAGTAAAAGATTTACCGGAAGAAGAGGAGGAAGTTTTGCCTGCTCATAAAAAACATTTTGGTATAGATGAAGCTTATGATCCAACTTTAGAATACAGTGGATACAAGTTTCCAACCATTGATTTATTAACCGATTATGGCGAAAATAAATCGAAAATGGATACCAATGAGTTAAGTGAAAAGACTCGAATGATTGAGGAAACACTTAAAAATTACAGTATTGGAATTAAAAAAATATCGGCTACTGTTGGGCCAACCGTTACTTTATACGAAATTATTCCTCAAGATGGAGTTAGAATTGCTAAAATTAAAAATTTAGAAGACGATATTGCCTTGAGTTTAGCTGCTTTGGGTATTAGGATTATTGCACCAATTCCAGGTAAAGGAACTATTGGTATAGAGGTGCCAAATTCTAATCCTGCTATGGTGCCTATGCGCAGTTTAATTTCATCGGCTAAGTTTATAAATTCTGATATGGATTTACCAATAGCTTTTGGAAAAACCATTTCTAACGAAGTGTTTGTAGCCGATTTAGCTAAAATGCCGCATTTATTAATGGCAGGTGCTACGGGTCAGGGTAAGTCGGTTGGTTTAAATGCCATTTTGGTTTCGTTATTGTATAAAAAACATCCATCTCAAATTAAGTTTGTATTGGTAGATCCTAAAAAGGTGGAGTTAAATATTTACAAAACCATAGAACGCCATTTCTTAGCTAAAATTCCTGGTGATGCAGATGCTATTATTACTGATACTAAATTGGTGGTAAATACGCTAAATTCATTATGTAAGGAAATGGACGAGCGTTACGATTTATTAAAAGATGCGCAAGTAAGAAACTTAAAAGAATACAATGCTAAGTTTTTAAGCAGACGTTTGGTTCCAACTGATAAGTTGGTGCATCGTTTTTTACCTTATATCGTGGTAGTTATTGATGAGTTAGCTGATTTAATGATGACGGCAGGTAAAGAAGTAGAGTTACCAATTGCTCGTTTAGCTCAATTAGCACGAGCTATCGGTATTCATTTAATTCTTGCTACTCAACGCCCATCGGTAAATATTATAACAGGTACCATTAAAGCCAATTTCCCTGCAAGGTTAGCATTTAGGGTTTCTCAAAAAATTGATTCTAGAACTATTTTAGATGCCAATGGGGCAGATCAATTAATTGGTAAAGGTGATATGTTATTTAGTAATGGAAACGATTTAGTGCGTATTCAATGTGCATTTGTTGATACACCAGAGGTAGAAAGAATTGCTGGTTTTATTGGTAGCCAAAATGGAAATGAACCTTATTTATTGCCATTATATAGCGTAGAAGGTGAAGATTTTGGTGGTGGTGAAATGTTTGATAGTAAAGATAAAGATGAACTGTTTAATGAAGCAGCTCACTTAATTGTATCAAGTCAACAAGGTTCAACTTCATTATTACAACGTAAACTTAACTTAGGCTATAACCGTGCGGGAAGATTAATTGATCAATTAGAAAAAGCTGGAATTGTGGGGCCGTTTAAAGGCAGTAAAGCCAGAGAGGTTTTAATTGTAGATATAGTTGAATTAGAGGAAAGATTGAAACACCTGTAGCGTTATTTTATCATGCTTTGCTTGAAACAACATAGTAAGTTTTCCAGCATTTTAAGCACTTGAATTTTTTTACAGTTTTGTGAAATAGTAGCACTTTTGTAAAAATACTTCTTGGTATTCTTTCAGAATCAGTTGCTTGACAATGTGGGCATTTATTGGCTGTAGTAAATTTAGCAATAAAAACTCTTACATATTGAATAAATAAAAATAGAAGAATAGCAGCCAAAATATATCTATAGCTAGCTATAATTTCATCGATTATGTTCATAGGGCGAACATAGGATATAAAATGTTTTATTGCGAATTAAACTTTTGTTACTTAATAATTTAATTTATAAACTTAAGATTATCAGTATTGTTAATTTTGTAACCTAAGCTATTCAGCTTATAGTGATTTGTTAGCTGCTTAAATAAATTAAATGGCAGATTAAATAGGTTGAAATTTGGCTACATCTTATTTTGTTTTAATAGATTTAAAAGGCAGACTTTTTATGTGCTAAAAATATTCATTATTTTTGGTAAATTGAAATTATATTGCACCGTTTTTAAAAGATTGATGAAGAAAATATTTGCATTTAGTTTATTATTTTTAGGTACAATTTTTATTTCCAAATCACAAATAAATTTTAAAAATACATCAATCAATTCGAGTTTAATAGGTGGTTATAGTTTTGCTCCAAATAGAATTAGTGTTACTAATGAAAGTTTAGATGGATTTGTAAGAGGGTTCGAAATTGGAATTCATAAACAAGTTAATGGTCAAAAGTTTTGGCATCAAACACTTGGAATGCCTCGAGTTGGACTAAATTTTCAAACTGTTTTTTTAAATAATCCTGATACATTTGGATTTACTTTTGCGGTTTTGCCATCTATTCAATTAAGATTATTTACTTTTAAAAATTCAGAAATTAGTGGAAAAATAGCACTTGGAGGTGCTTATGCTTCAAAAGCTTTTAAGCGCTTAACCAATTTTGATAATAGAGCTATAAGTATGCCTTTAAATTTTGCAATAGAGGTAGGAGTTGTATTCAATCAACAGGTATACAAAAACTTGGAATTTAATGCCGAGGCTGGTTATTTCCACGTGTCAAATGGAAGTTTTATGATGCCAAATGGAGGCTTTAATATTTATTATTTAAAAGGTGGTTTTAATTATTTTTTACATGAATTACCTTACTCCAAAAGAATTCCTTATGATATAAAAACGCAAAATACCAAACCATTCTATACCATTTATATGGCTGGTGCTTACCGCGAGCAAGGTACTTTTGCTTCTAGAAAACAGTTTCCTGTTTTTACTTTACACCAAGCTTATTTAAAACCATTAAATAAAATATATTCGCTAGGAGTGGGGCTCGATTTATTTTATGATGCCACTCATGCATTAATCGGTAATCCAAAATTACTTGCAAGTCAAGTTAAAGAAAGTGATAAGTGGCTTGCTGCTTTGGGTTTTTGCAACGAATTGTCAATAGGTAAATTTGCACTTCCACTTGAGTTTTACCATTATATTTACGATTTAAGTGTAGTAAAACAGAATTTATATTTACGCTTTGGCTTAACTTATAAAACATACCAAAACTTTTATTTTGGCTGTTATTTTAAAGGCAGTGTAAATAAATATAAATCGTTAGAGTCCGATTTTATGGAGTTTGCCATAGGTTATCAATTTAAAAGAAAAAGTAAATAATTTCTATTTTAAAAGTTTCAAAGCACTTTCAAGTTTAGTTAATAATTCAGGTATATCGTTTTCTTTTAAAGTTCCAACAGAAATACGGTACCAATCAGTTCCACTAGGGCAGCCAAATGCAGTAAATGGAACCACAGCTAGTTGCGCATTATTTAATAAGAATGATGTAATATCCTCGGTAGTTTCAATCACATTTCCGTTAGGCAATATTTTTCCCATTAAGGCAAATTGAGCTGTCAAATAAATGGCACCTTCAGGAGCTATAATTTGAACTGGATATCCTTTTTCTTTTAGAGTGTTAAAGCCGTTAAATAGCCCATTGAAACGTAAATCAATTTTTTGTTTTAACTCGGCTAAAAACAATTGCAATGCGTTTTCATTAGTTAAAAATTGAGCAGTAGCTACTTGTTCGGCTTTTGGTGCCCAAGCTCCTACATGCCCTAAAATGGACTTCATTTTACCAATAACTTCTGCCGGTCCTAAACTCCAGCCAACCCTAACGCCAGTAGCTGCTAAACTTTTACTAATACCATCCACAAAAATGGTATATTTTTTCATTTCTGGTCTTAGTGTAATGGGGTTATAATGCTCAATTCCATTGGTTCTAAGCATCCAATAAATTTGGTCGTAAAGCACGTATAAAGGTTTTTTGATGCCTTCGCGTTTTTTATTTTCAGCTAATACTAAATCACAAATTTGAGCTAATTGATCTTCCTTAAAAGTTGTTCCTGTAGGGTTTAAAGGTGAGCATAATGCCAATAAAACAGCATCATTTAAATGTGGTGCAATTTCTTCAGGAGTGGGCATAAAACCATTTTCTGCTTTGGTTTCAATTTCTACTTTTTGTGCTTCGGTTAAATGGCAATAATGGTTATTGTTCCAGCTAGGAACAGGGTAAACCACTTTATCATTTTTATCTATAATGGTTTGATAAATGGCATAAATTAATGGGCGTCCGCCTCCTGCTACCATTATTTCATCGTCAGTAAAATCTATGTGTTCAAATTTTGAAATAAATCGTTGAATGGCTTTTTTTAGTTCAAAAATTCCATCAGCAGGAGGGTAGTTGGTCTCATCGTTTAGATAAGCAGCAATAATATATTCTTTTAAAACACTTGGAATATTAAAAACCTTTGGGTTAAAATCACCAATAGTAAGGTTATAAATTTGCTGTCCTTCTTTTATTTTTTGGTTAATTTCATTACCCAATTTAATAATTTCAGAACCTATTAAATTAGCGGCTTTATTCGATACATTTTGCATGTATCAAAACTAAAAATAATTGAATATGAAATTTGAAATTTATTTCAACAAATAAATAACTATTCTTATAAATCGAATGGAATGTTTTTAAGAATTTTATTTAAATAGTTTACTGGTAAAATGATAAAAAATTCAGAACCATCATTTGGTTTACTTTCCACCCAAATTTTACCATGATGCAGTTCTACAATTTTTTTACAAATAGAAAGCCCTAAACCTATTGACTTTTCGCCCGCAGTACCTCTTCTTGATTCACTTGTAAAAGGTTCAAAAATAGTAAATAATTTATCAGCATCAATACCAATTCCTTGGTCCATCACTTTAACTAAAACATTGTTTTCATCGTAAAGCGATGTTTCAACAGTTATTTCTGAATTTAAATTACTGAATTTTACAGCATTTGATATAATATTGTACAAAACCCTAATAATTAAACTCTTATCTCCTTTTATTTCTAAGGCATCAAAGTATTCAGTTTTTACTTTAATTTTTTTCTTTTCAAGCGAGTCTTTTTGCATGGTAATTGCTGTTCCAATTACCTCTGATAACACAATTTTATCTTGTTTTAAAAGTTCGGTTTTTCTATCTACGTTAATGGCATCGGCCAAATCATTTATAATGTTTAGCGATAAATCAGCACTTTGGTTAATTAGTTTTACCAAGTTTTGATTTTCTTCATTTAGCTCCTCATCCATACTGATTACACCAGTAATGGTTTTTATGTTACCAACTGGTCCGCGTAAATCGTGCGCCACAGTAGCTAATATATAGTCTTTCTGTTTGTTAAATATTGATAACTCTTTATTTTGCTTGTTTATTTCCTCTTGTAGTTTCTTTAATTGTTTAATATTCGTTTTGGCTTTATAAAATAAATAAACCAAAATAATTAGAACAATAAAAAATACTAAACTGAACATGATTATCCATTTATTTTCCATTTCTTTTACCTTTAAATCTTGTAATAACTCGCTGTAATTCTCAATTTTATTTGCTATTTCAAATTTGTCATTTATACCGTTTTCTAATTTTAATAGCTTAAAATTATCAATCGAATCTTTAATTAAATTATAGTTTTCAAAAGCTTTTATATATTCCTCTCTTTTAGTGCTATTTTTATATTTGTTTTTTAACAATTCAAAATATAATAATCTTTCATTTAAAGAAGTAGGAATTGAATTCATTACCCTTTTAAGTTCTGCTAAAGTTGAATCAAATTTTGGCAAATCATTTTTAGCTAAATAAATATTAGCTAAGCCTATAATATTTTCAAATAAAAAAGTATTTGATAAATTATTTTTTAGAATTTCACTATTAACACTATTACCTATTTCAATGGCTTCTTTAAACTGTTTTTTATAAAAGTAGTTTTTCGATAAATTTAGTAATGAGTTTACTTCTCCATTTTTTGATTGGTATTTTTGAGCAATTGAAATTGCTTCTTTAAAATAAAATTGTGCAGAATCGTAATTGCCTAAATTTCGATAACATATTCCTATATTATCAATTGAACCTCTGTAATAATAATTATTATTTATACTGTAATAACTTTTTCCAGCTGCTATATAAGTAGTAATAGCTTTATCATATTCTTTTTGATTATAATATAAATTACCTAATGAATTATAGTAAAATGCCAATGCATTGTCATCATTTTGTTTATCAATAATTTTTTTAGCTTTTATTAAATAATTTATTGCACCATCAACATTATCAATTTTAAGCAAAACCTTACTTTTATAAATGTATAAATATTCTAAAATGGAATCTACTTTTAATTTATGCGCCAACGCAATTGATTGTTCAATGGCATCAAATCCAGTTAAAAATTTATTATTATCAACGTAATAATGTGCTTTTTTATTCAAAGCGGTAATTTGATAATCAAGATTGTTTTTTTCCTTAGCCAATTCGATTAATTTAGTATTTATTTCATTGGCTTTATCTCTATTTCCAATTGATTCATAATACTCAACTTGACCTAACAATTTTGATAACTCAATATCATCATCATCATTAATGGCATAAACTGAGTTAGCTAATATTAGATTAACTAAAACAAAAGCTAACGCAATAGCGCATTTAGGTAGAATTTTCTCTCGCTTGATCAAACTATGTCTATTGATAATTTTTTAAAATTCACTGGCTTCCATAAAAGCCAAAAGCTCTTTATTTCCGCTACTTCTAATACCTTCTTTTTCACCTTCCCACCATTTAGCACCTTGGTGAATAAATACAATATTTTCGCCCATCACAAATAAACTTTTCATATCGTGGGTATTTATAACTGTGGTAATATTGTATTCTTTGGTAATGTCTTTAATCAATTCATCAATTACACGGCTGGTTAAAGGGTCAAGGCCCGAGTTAGGTTCATCGCAAAATAAATACTTAGGATTTAAGGCAATTGCCCTAGCTATACCAACACGTTTTTTTTGACCACCCGAAATATTAGACGGAAACAATTTGTTTAAATTAACTAAGTTTACTCTTCCTAAGCAAAAATTAACTCTATCTAGTATTTGTTCTTCAGTAAAATCAGTGAACATACGCAATGGAAAAGCTACGTTTTCTTCCACATTTAATGAGTCGAAAAGGGCAGTATTTTGAAACAACATACCAATGTCTTTCCTAACATTAATTTTTTCTTTGTAGTTTAGTTTTAAAAAATCGCGTCCATCAAAGGTAATGCTGCCAGTTTCGGGAGTTACCAATCCTACCATACATTTCATTAATACCGATTTTCCGCCACCACTTGCACCAATTATAAAATTACATTTGCCTTTGTATAAATTGGCCGAAATATCTTTTAAAACATGTTTGGTTCCAAAAGTTTTGTTTACGTTTTCAATTACTATCATTTTACTTAAATAACATTAATTGTGAAATAATATAATCGAAAAATATGATGCTCATACAGCTATAAACCACTGCTTTGGTGCTGCTTTCACCTACTTCTAAAGCGCCACCCTCGGTTCTAAAACCTTGAAAAGCAGATACCGAAGTAATTAGAAACGAAAAGGTATAAGCTTTAGTCATGGCAAAAACCACGTTATAACCCATAAAATCGGTACGTAAACCTTTAACAAAACTTTCAACACTAATAATTCCTGATGCCCAACCCGAAATAGCACCACCTATTAAACTCAACATCATGGCATATAAAACCAGCATGGGAATGGTAATTACACCCG
The DNA here is from genome assembly GCA_027484685.1 of Bacteroidota bacterium. GTDB lineage: Bacteria > Bacteroidota > Bacteroidia > UKL13-3 > UKL13-3 > JAAFJM01. Next base: position 43,604 of record JAIXSO010000011.1, on the reverse strand, counting down.
AAACAATTTTGGCCAATGAGGTATAATTGGCAGCGTTAATACCCATAATTTCTAAAGCATCTACTTGTTCAGTTACCTTCATGGTACCAATTTCGGAAGCAATATTACTGCCCACTTTTCCTGCCAAAACCAAGGCTGTAACAGTTGGTGCAAATTCCAAAATATTACTATCGCGCACAATTCTGCCAATTAAATAATCAGGTAAAATACCACTAACCAATTGGTAACCAATTTGAATAGTAGATACTGCACCAATAAATGTGCTGATTAACGAAATGATGGCAAAAGAGCCAACACCTATATTATTACTTTCGATAAATATTTGTTTAACAAATATTTTCCCTTTTTCGGGTTTGGTAAAAACTGCTTTTAAAAACAGCAAATACTCACCAAAATGTTGAAAAAACCTCATGCTTATTTAGTACTATTTCAGTGGGTAAATATAGCCTGATTTTTGGAAATATAAAGAATGAAATAAAATGCAAGAATTGCAAAATTAAAAAGCAAAAAAGCCTAAAAAACTCATAAACTATTTAATTGCACTATTCACATATTGAAAGCTACCAACCAATAAAAGCGAATATGGTAAATTATGTTAGACAAATGATTTTTGATGATTACCTATAAACAGTTGAAAATAAAATTTTAAATTTTAGGTAAATAAATTTCTTTATAAACCATCCAAAAAGAAGTCTGAATTTGCTTCCAATTTTATATTTTTATTAATTGATTTCAATTGTTTTAATGCTTCATTATGATTTATTTTATATGGTGGTTGAGTACAAATTTCAAAAACTCTATTTAGCATTTTAAAATTTTCTGAAGAATTAACTTTATCTGAGGGTGAATCTGTAATTTCATGTAATTCGTGTTCATTCATTAAATCAAGATCAAGTTTGATTTCTTTATTACGACTTTCTGAATCAATTAGTGAAACCAGCGGATTCTTTTTTGAGTGTAGAATTCTAAAAATTGTTTTCTTAGGAAATTCAATATTCAAAATAATATAATCACGCGGTGTTTCAGATGTTATTGTTATTCCTACCGATTCAATAGAATCGAGATTTTTTCTTCTTTTTATTTCATCTATCATACCCATGACAATATCAGAAAACCTATCTGAACTAAAACGATTGCTATCGCCAATATCTTTGAACATAAAGTTTAATGATAAAAAAGTTAACTCTTTTCTGAGAATTATGTCTTGCTCTGTGATTCCTGTTTTATAATTCTTAAATGTACTTTTTTGATAATCATTATACTCATTTAATAAATTAAGAATTATTACATTATTGAAATTTTTAAAATCCATGTCATAGTATAAATCTATTACATTTTGGAGTTTATCGATATTATTACTAAAGTATAATTTTTTCAATATGTTTTCTCTATTCCCGTCAGAATCTTGATATATAAATTGAGCAGCAAAATACTCTTGTATAGATTTATGTGCCCATTTAATATAGTTCCCATCTTGTATAAATAGTGGTACGGTTTTTAGTAAATCTGATAAAAAATCTGACTCATTAAATTCTAATCCTAAGCAAAACAATTTACTTTCTCGTATAAGTTTTAAAATTTCATCTTTTAAAAATTCGATTTTTTGTAATTTTAAACAATTATAACCGATATGCCTTAAAACTCTATGGAAATCATCAATTTCTAAATTACTGAATTTATTATGAATGTATGAATCACCTTTAGTTAAATCATGATTTTCAAAATTTGCCTCAAAAACTTGTCTATAAAATAAATATTTTTTGAATGGAATTGTTTGTTTATGGTCAAACGAGGAATAAAGTAATGAAACTAATAATGGGTTAGTTAGAAATTCATTTATGTTTTCTAATCCAGTTTCTTTAAGTTTTTTTATTAAAAGTGTAGATAAAACTCCTTTGTTATCATATTTTTTTAAAATTGAAAAGGCTTCATTTTTTTTTAGTGGCTCAATTGTGAACTCTTGAAAGTTTCCAAAGCTAGTAATTGCTTTTTCTGGTCTTGATGTAATAAAATATCTATTACTAGAAGCTTTGCTTATGAATTCTTGAATATCATATGTAACAAATTCTAAATGTTCAAATCCGATTTCATCGTAACCATCTAAAATGATTATAAAATCGCCTTCAGCTAGCAATGAAAATAGTAAATCTTGGTCAAATTTTTTATTTATTGAATTTAATTGTTCTTGAATTTCGTGAATTAATTTATGTTTCTTAGTTAATCTTCTCAACTCTATAAATAAAGGTATACCACTCTGTTTATTAATAATATCTAGGAAAATCTTTTTCATAATGGTTGATTTCCCCATTCCTGCTGTATCGGTAATTAATATGTTATTAAAAGTGTCAGATATAGCTTTCGGATATCCATTTATTTTATGTGAATACTTTTGATGATTTGTGCTTTTTATAGTTAAGGGAACATATATATCATCTAATAATTTTTGTGAATTACTAAATACCAATGTATTGACAACTGATAATTTAACATATGTTCTAGTAAGATATTCTTCAAAATGTTTTTCAGTTGGTAATCTTAAATTAGAACCTTTCTTATTTAGTTTATCTAAGATTATTTTTAATTTAGGTGCAAGTATTGTATTTACAACTCCTGTAATAAATGGATTTGCTGCTGCAATAATATCTTTAGTTTCTAATTCCATTTGACAAGTCTAATATAATTTTTTATTTAATTGTTTCTAGGAATTCTAATTCCACTTTTTTAAAATTAAAAATTGAATAATTACAATTCATCTATATTTATTTCAAATTTTTTAAATATCAACAAATTCAATAATTCTAAATCTATATTTGGTGGAAATAAAGATATAAAAAAATTATCATTACAAAACAAGGTAAAATCCTCAATATAAACAACTGGTTGAGTGTTCCAGAAACCTAACTGATTTTTTTAATATCTATATAACATGAGGTTTTTATTGTCTTATTCTTTAAAATTAGTTTTTCCCACCATTTTGATATTTCAGATTCAATACAAATATAGAATGGTTTGTGAATTTCCTTATTAGTATAAAATTGACCATCTTACTCTGAAACATATTTTACATTTTCTAAAAAATAATTTGGCTTATTAAACAATAGTGACATTGTATTTCCCAAATATTTTCTTTAGCTTCTTATTTATTAAAATCAATTTTTACCCAATTATCAATAAAATTATCAGGATCATTTTTATATTATGCTTTTATAAATTTATAAATTAATCTATCAACTTCAATATTTATAGGAGAATCTTTAATTCTACTTGAAATTTTATATGATGTACTTTTATCTTTTACTACCTGATTCCACAACTGCCTATCAATCTATTTTTTAATAAACACCTTTTGTTCTTCAATATTGTAATAGCCCATAATTTTAACTAATATTTTTTAATTCAAACTTAAATTCAGATATTTTTTCATCATGTGGATTAAAATTAATGATTCGATGTACTTTTGTTTCCCATCCTTTATATTCTATGTCAATTGTTTCGTCAATTTCAAATCCAAATGAAGGATTATCCTTTTCTTTTAATACCCTTACACAGTATAAATTGCCTTCATAAGTTTCCTCAAATTCAAATTTGTATTTATTCGCGAGATTTTTCATAAAGTCTATTACAGATTGTTCAATATATAGATTATTTCCTTTTATACCATATTGAGATCCTAATGAATCCAAAATAAATGATTTAGAAAAGGCAGTATTCATTTGGAAAGGAGAAGGATTATAAACTACTATATCATTATTTGTTTTTGCAATTTCGCTTAATCCATTTGGATTTTTTTTTGTGTAATTTGCTACATAATCATCAATTGTTACATTATCTAAAATATAGTCAATTGACTCACCAAATGTTAGAATACTTCTACACCCAGGTAAATTTGAATCTTTTTCTATTTTATTAATTCTAATATGAGTATTTATACATCCCCTAATGTAAAGTCCAATAATGTCTGGATGATTAGCGCTTCTGCTATCAACATTGCAAACCTTTACAAGTCCGTCATTTAGTACCATTGAGGTCTCAATAAGTGGGATAGTATTAATTAAGAATTCTTTGTGCGCATTTCTTAATCTTTTAAAAATCTTATTTTTCAATTCATGGTCAAGATTCCATTGATTTTTGTAAAAGTCATTTCCAAATCCTAATAAGTCACTCCAAAAACATAATACATTTTTAAAATGTAATCCCTTTAAATTATCAAGTTTCTTGTAAAGATTTGATTCATATAAATAACTACCGTCCATTTCTTCCATGTTTATAAATTTCAGTTAACTTATTTAAGATATTAAAACCCTTGTAATTTGTTTATTTTCAATCTCCTTTATATATTCATTTTTTTAGCTTTTGCATTTAATATAAGTGCTTTTTAATTTACTCTTTTTTCTGTCCGCTATATTGTTAATTTTGGCTTGTTCAAGCTCTTACTTAAACGCTATTTTATAAATTCCCTTTATCAATCTATCTGTCTCAGTTAATGTAACCCTTATTTTTTGATAATGCAAAATATCTTCATACTCTAGTATTCTTTAATTTCCCCCTTTAAGCCATTTTAGATTAAGTTGATTACCTCAAATTAAGAATTTCCAAGATACTTCAAGTATATTATCAATTCATTTTTCTACGGTAATCTATCCTTATCAATTTGGTAATGAAAGTTAAATTTTTGTCCATTTTGTTTACATTATTTAGTTTAAAATCCATTTTAGAAAAAGATATAAATACCAGACTTTCTATAAACTATCAATTGACAACTAACAACTATCAACCAACAACTACTTAAACTCATGACCCATTTTATCGCGTTTGGTGTCAAAGTATTTTTTGTTATGTGGGTTTGGTTCTACCACAATTGGAATATTTTCAACTATTTCTAGTCCGTAACCAATTAAACCGGCACGTTTGGTTGGGTTATTGGTCATTAAGCGCATTTTGGTAATACCAATTTCGCGTATCATTTGCGCGCCAACGCCATAGTCGCGCTCGTCCATTTTAAAGCCTAATTTTAAGTTAGCTTCCACTGTATCAAGGCCTTGTTCTTGTAATTTATAAGCCTTTAGTTTATTTACTAGTCCAATTCCTCTGCCTTCTTGGTTGATATAAATAATAGCACCTTTGCCTTCTTTTTCAATCATTTCCATGCTTTTGGCCAGTTGTTCGCCACAATCGCAACGAAGGCTATGGAAAATATCTCCCGTTACACAACTTGAATGCACACGCACCAAAACAGGTTCGTTAGGTTCCCAAGTTCCTTTTTGTAATACCAAATGTTCTTGGTCGGTATCTATTTGTTTAAAAGCAGTAAGAATAAAATCACCATAATCAGTAGGCATATCTACCGAAATAATGCGTTTTATTAAACTTTCTTTTTCTAATCTGTACGATATTAAATCTTTGATGGTAACCAATTTCATATCGAACTTTTTAGCAATTTGGGTTAACTCAGGCAAACGAGCCATGGTTCCGTCTTCGCTTAAAATTTCTACAATACATCCTGCTGGTTCAAAGCCCGCAAGGCGAGCAAAATCGATAGCGGCTTCTGTATGTCCTGCTCTGCGCAATACCCCTTCAGGTCTGGCTTTAAGCGGAAAAATATGTCCTGGTTTTCCTAACTCTTCGGGTTTAGTAGCGGGGTCAATTAAAGCTTGCACTGTTTTAGCTCTATCTTGAGCCGAAATTCCTGTAGTGCAACCTTTTCCTAATAAATCAACCGATACAGTAAAGGGAGTTTCGTGTAAAGTGGTATTATCGGTAACCATTAGTTCCAACCCTAATTCTTTACAACGGCTATCAATTAAAGGAGCGCAAATTAATCCACGTCCTTCTTTGGCCATAAAGTTAATTACTTCGGGAGTTACATTACGAGCCGCAGTTAAAAAATCTCCTTCGTTTTCGCGGTCTTCATCATCTACTACAATAATAATTTTACCGTTTTTTATATCCTCAATGGCTTCTTCTATGGTGTTAAACATTTTTTTGAATTTTGAATTATGATTGTTGTCTCGATTAATCGGGATTGAATGTTGAATTATGATTGTTGGTTGCAGTGCTTATCGAAGCATTATATTGTTTTGGTAAGGTTTTGCCTTATTATTTGAGCCCATTCGTTAATTGTTTGATATTCTTTTGCAACTTTACCATTTACTATTTTAAATAACAACTTAGGGTCTTTATAATCTATTGAATTGTCGTAAATGTATGCTCTATCAACAATTTGACTAACTATTAAACAATTTACTATTGATTTTCCATATCTCGAAATAATTTTTGGAATTGGTACATCGTGTCCTCCTTCCATTACTCTTTGTGCAATTCTGCTTGCGTTAATTTTTGGATTTTCAGTTCCTACAAAAAAAAGTCGTACAAAATATCCTTTTTCTTTTGCACGATTGATAAAATCTATCTTATCGGGTGAGGATAAAACTGTTTCAAAAATTAAGCTCTCATTATTAGTTAAACAATTTTCGCGCAAATTTTCACTGTATTTAGCTGCACTCAAAACAGCATCTTTTGAGTTCCAATCTCCAAAAATTTCATTTGCAATATTATCAGGGTTTATATAAACACAGTTTTCAACCCATTCATGTTCAAGAATTTGGGAAGTAATTGAAGTTTTTCCTGAACCATTAGGACCAGCAATAATAATTAAAGTAGGTTTTTTATTACTACCTTCCATTTGTATTAATTGCTTTTACAAGCAATGCATTGATTTGTTCAGTTAAATTTTTTTTTGAGATTATTGTTTTACGTTTTACCTCAATAACTACATCATGCATCAACTTTTTTAATTCTATATCATTAGGCTCATTGCCATTCATTAATATTGCTTTTCTCATAACTTTTTTATTAGCGACTCACTTCTTGTATTTACTAAAATTGCAAACTATCAATCAAATCAACTCTTTCAACTTGGTTAAGAATTCTTTTAATTCAGTTAATTTTTCAATGGCTTCTTGGTTCGATTGAATTTGCGGTTTGGCACTTAGCTTTTCCTTAGCTCCTTCAATGGTGTAACCTTCTATTTTTATTAAACGATGTATCAGGTTAAAAGTTTCAATGTTTTTTTTGCTGTATTTGCGCGTTCCTTTAATGGTTTTTTCGGGTTTTAATTGTTTAAATTCTTTTTCCCAATACCTTATTAATGAAACTGATACATTGAACTTTTTTGCAAGTTCACCAATATTAATATATAACTTATCTAGTTCTTCGCTTGGCATTATACAAAACGAGGATCGGTTTCCATTACATGTCCACAGTTTTTGCAAGTACGCAATTCTTCTGAGGCATAGTATTCTTTAAATCGAGGTAAAAAATCGTTTTCAATATCGCTTAATTCAAAACGATATTCGTGTAATTTATGATTGCATTTATCGCAAAACCACATTAATCCATCAACTAAACCTTTGCCTTTTCTAACGCGTTCAATTACTAAACCAATTGAACCTTCGGAACGAATAGGTGAATGAGGCGTATTTGGCGGACATAAAAACATATCTCCAGGTCCTAATTTAATATCAACGGCTTTACCTTCTTCTTGAATTCTAACAGTAATTTCGCCTTCTAATTGGTAAAACCATTCTTCCGATTCGTTGTAATGGTAATCTTTACGCGCATTTGGCCCACCAACTATCATTACAATAAAATCGGTTCCTTCTGGATATAAATTTTTATTGGCAACAGGTGGTTTTAATAAATGTCTGTTCTCGTCTATCCATTTTTGTAAATTAAAAGGTCTTCTTACCATCATATTATATTGTTAGAGGTTTTATTTTATAAAATTCAAATATAAAAAAAGCCCTAAATCTTTTTAGACCGCATTCACAAATTAGATAGTTGATTTTTTTTGTGACGGCATAATACCATCTAAGATTTACGCCAACACCATTAGCTAGGTCGTAAATCAAAATGGTATTACATGATTTAGGGCAATCAAAATTATGCGTTTAATTTTTGATGGTCGGCTAAAAATTGAGCCAATCCACTATCAGTTAAAGGATGTTTTAGCAATGCTAAAATACTAGCCAATGGACTTGTAATAATATCAGCACCCATTTCGGCCGATTTTACAATATGCATTGGGTTACGGATAGATGCAGCTAAAATTTCAGTTTCATATCCTTGAACCGAAAATATATGAGAAATTTGAGCAATTAGCTCCATTCCATCAAAACTAATATCGTCTAATCTACCCACAAATGGAGAAATATAAGTAGCGCCTGCTTTAGCAGCCAAAATAGCTTGACCTGCGCTAAATACTAATGTGCAATTGGTTTTTATTCCTTTACCACTAAAATACTTAATGGCTTTGATACCGTCTTTTATCATCGGAATTTTAACTACAATGTTTTTATGTAAAGCTGCTAAAGCTTCACCTTCTTTTATCATTCCTTCGTAGTCGGTAGCTATTACTTCTGCACTTACATCGCCATCTACTAATGCGCAAATGTCTTTGTAATGTTGCATAACGGCAGCATCGCCTTTAATGCCTTCTTTTGCCATTAACGATGGATTGGTAGTAACGCCATCTAAAATTCCTAAATCGTTTGCTTCTTTAATTTGAGCAAGATTAGCTGTATCAATAAAAAACTTCATGTTGTGTTGAATTTTGGTGGCGCAAATAAAACTAATTTTAGCCAATTAATTTTGGTAAATAGTTAACTATTAATTGACAATTTAGGTTTAAAACAATAATTCATCTACTTTAATAACTCCACAAGGCGGTAAATTGCCTAAATTTATTTTGCCAATTCTTACCCTAAAAAGTCTTAAGGTAGGGAAACCAGCTGCAGCAGTCATTTTTCTAACTTGTCTAAATTTACCTTCTGTAATTGTAATTGAAATCCAGCAAGTTGGGCCATGCCTTTCATCTCTTATTTTTTTTACTCTCGGGGCAAAATTAGGTGGTTCAGTTAATTTAAAAACTTTACAAGGCAGGGTGATATATTTTTCGCTTCTATTACCTATTTCTATTCCTTTTTCCATTTTTTCAATGGCTTCTTGAGTAATTAACCCATCTACTTGTGCGTAATACTCTTTTTCAATATGCTTACTTCTTACTTGTTCGCTTACTTTTCCATCGGTGGTAAGCAAAAGTAGTCCTTCGCTATCTTCATCAAGTCTGCCAATAGCCATAGTTCCTTCAGGAAAAGGATACAATTCACCTAAAAATTTTTTCTTTTTTACGTTTTCTACAAATTGACTCATGTAGCCAAATGGTTTATGAATAATAAAATGTGAATGGTTGATAACCATATTTTTATATTATAAATTTTTTAAAGGAGTTAGTAAATTATCTAAACCATTAATTTTAATTTCGTACATGGTTTCTAACTGAACGCCTAATTTTCCTTTTGGAAAACCTTCTCGCTTAAGCCATTCTAAATAATAAACAGGGATATTGCAAAGCAAAACATCCTTATATTTTCCATAAGGCATTTTAGTTCTTACCAGACTTAATAAAATTTCTTTGTGATTATATTCCATCAGTAAAAAAATGGCGTAATTCGCTATGTTTTTTTAGGTATTCAACACTCTCAATAGTTAATGGTTTAGTTATAAAATCAATAATAACAGGGTGCTTCTTTATAATTTCTTTATCATCTGGATTCAAGCTTGATGACAGTACTATTACTTTTAAATGAGTAAAATGTTTGATGTATTCATTTTCAAATGCTTCTAAAAACTCCCACCCATTAACTACGGGCATATTTAAATCGAGTAAAATTAAATTGGGTATGATTTTGTTTTGTGAATTGTTAAAGGCTAATTCTTTTAAGTAATCTAAAGCCAATTCACCATTCAAGGCTTTTATAGTTTTATTACAAAATGCAGTTTTATTAAATACTTTTTCGCATAGCATTAATGTTATCGGGTCATCATCTATGCAAAAAACAGTTTTTATCATGGTTACTTTTGAGCAAATGTAATAATAAATTTGGTACCAACGTTTTCTTTGCTATTTACATCTATGGTTCCGCCCAAAGCTGTAATTTGCGATTGAACCAAATATAAGCCAATACCTTTACTATCAGGATGGTTATGAAACTTTTGATATAATCCAAAAATTTTACCTTTTACTTTTTCTTCGTTAAAACCTATTCCATTGTCTTCAAAAGTTAAAACAACAGCGTTGTTTTTCAACTCTGTATTTACAGTAATTTCAGGGTTTCTGTTTGGGTGAGCATATTTTATGGCGTTGGTGGTTAAGTTTAACAAAATACTTTCTAAATAACTTTTGTTAAACATAACTTTTGGCACAGAGTTAAAGTTGTAACTTATTTTAGCATTGGTTTGATTGATAATAGATGCAATAGAATTAACCACATTTTCAAAAGTGCTATTAAAGTGTATTTCTTCTAATTCTTGATTGGTATTTTCTTTTATAATCAGAATTTTAATGAGGTCGTTCAGTGTTTCATTTAAATGAGCAGTTGATGCCTTAAAACCATCAATTAATTCAACCGTTCCTTGGTCATTAATTAGTGATGTATCAATAAGTTCAGAAATGGCTATTAGGTTAGTTAACGGGGAGCGCATATTGTGCGAAGTGATATACGAAAACTGTTTTAATTCCTTATTGCTACGTGTAAGTTCTTGAATAAGTTCTTTACGTTCTTCCTCCATTAATTTACGATCGGTAATATCTTTGGCAACACCAAATACCAAACCTTCATTTTGAATTGGAATAGAAGTCCAAGCTAACCATTTTATTTCTCCATTTTTAGTTACATACCTATTTTCAAAATTTACCTCTCTGTTTTCATTATGAATTTTTTTACGAGTGTTAAGAGTCGTTTCTTTATCATCTTCAAATACAAAATCAATCAGTGGTCTTGATAAAATTTCAGTTGCCGAATAACCTAAAAGTTTACAAACTGCACTATTAAATTTTTTAAAATAACCATCGTATCCAACTATGCAGAGTAAATCAGGCGAAAGGTTAAAAAATCTGTTTAACTCATCTTCGGTTTTATTTTTTTGAATGTAAGTTCCAAGTTGATGGCTAATGGTATTTAGTAAACTAGAGTTAGTTTGCTCATTTGTTAATTCATTTTCACTAAAAAGTGCTATGATGGTAATTATTTCGCCATTAAAATAAATGGGTAAACCAATGGCACTTTTTAAGCCTGCTTGTAATGCATTTTGTTTCCTGTTTAACGGAGAGTTTTGTAAGTCGTTCCAAATTACATTTTGTTTTTGTTTCCATGTAATTCCAGCTATTCCGCTGCCTGATATGGCTTCGTTTAAATTTTCATATTGTTGCATTAAACCAACTTGTTCATTTATTTGCCAATTGGTTCTATACAGCATTCTTGTTTTATCAAAGTTTATAGACCAAGCTTCAGCATAACTAAAGCCTAAATGTTTACAAATAATTTCTAAAATAGATTGAAGTGAAGTATTTAACAAATCATTTTCGTTCATTATTTTTATAATGGTATAAAAAATTTCTTTCTCCACCTCGGCTACTTTTCTGGCCGTTATATCTCTTTGAATTGAAATCCAATGGGTAAATTCGCCATTTTCGTTCGAAACTGGAACCGATGAAAAATCAATCCAGAACTCGGTTCCATCTTTTCTATAGTTTATTATTTCAACTTCAAATTGCTTACAATTTTGTGTATTTGTATTTATAAATTCTAAGGTTTCTTTATTGGTTTTGGGGCCATGAAGCAGATTTGGCGATTTACTAATTAATTCATCACTGCTGTAGCCTGTCATTTTGCAAAAAGCCTCGTTGGCATAAATTATTTCAGTTGATAAATTATTATTAACATCGTTTTTACAAATTAATATACCATCGTTTGTATTAGTAATTACCGAAGCATATAAACGTAAGCGTTGCTCTTCATTTATTTGATTGGTAATATCTTGCATAGCACCAATCATTCTTGTTGGTTTGCCATATTCATCTTTTAAAATAATGGCTTTATCAAGCACATGCGCATAATCGTTATTGGCTTTTTTAAACTGATAACTTTCAATCCAATTAACCTTTTCTTCGTCTTTTATACAGTTCAATAAACTGTTTACAACTCGCTCTCTATCATTAGGATGTATATTGTTTTCCCATTTAAAATTTTCAACGTTATAAATGGTTGATGTATAACCAAAAAGCTTTTCAAAACCATCTCCCCAATAATGGGTATTGTTTATTATATCCCAGTCCCAAATTGCATCAAACGTGGCTTTAGTTACATATTTAAAACGTTCGTTACTTTTTATCAAGGCCTCTTCAGCTGCCAATTTTTCTTTTTCATTTCTTATCGATTTTATTGCAAAAGCTAAATTATTGGTTATTCTTTCAATTAGCTGTATTTCTCTAGGTGTAAATATGTTTTGAGTTGAGGAATATAAATTGATAGATGCTATTGTTTGGTTGTCAATATTTAGTGGAAATGATGCTACAGATTCTAATCCATATTTTTGAGCTGTGTTTAACCAAGGTTCAAAGCTTTCGTTGTCTTTTATAGTATTAAAAATATTCTTTTTACCACTTAACATGGTAGCACCAACTGGACCTTTATTTAATTTGCTATCTATTAAATCTATTTTTATTTCGTTTAAGTAATTTTGCTTTGAACCCGATTTGGCTACAGGTTCTACCAACTGTTTGTTGTTAGTATTTAAAATAGGAGCGTAGCCAATCCAAGCTAGTTGGTAATTGCCAATAGAAGCCAATATTTCGCACGAAAATTTTATTAAATCAATTTCGTTTTTTGTTTTTAAAATTTCTTCATCAATTAAACTTAATAAATTAAGCTCTCGGTTAGAACTGAGTAGTTCTTTTTCTGCAATTTTTACATCAGTTATATTTTTAGCATGAACCAACACACCTATTTGTTCACCATCGTTATTATATAAAGGTTTTAGGCTGGTTTCGAAATATATTGGGTTGTTTTGAAATAAAACTGTTTTTTGAAAAGTAATAAATTCACCTTTTATAGCCCGTTGTCCATAAGTATATGTTTCATCGTTTCTAATTGATGCAATTTGATCAAAAATATTTATGCCTAATTTAAGTTCAACGTTTTCAAATTTTAACGCAGTATTTTCAAAAGATTTATTAAATGCAGTAAGGTTAAAGTCTAAATCTACTGTATATATCAGATCTTGAAGATTATCAATTAGAATAGTTAAATTGTTAAAATAACTGATATTTTGGTTTATAAATTTGGTGTTTTGTAATTCTAATTCTAATAGTTTTATTTTATCATTTAAAGAATCATTTGCACCTATAGTTGTCATTTTTAGTGTTTTATTAATACACAATTATATAAAACTTTATTTAATAAAAACAAAAAAGGCTGTTTCATTACGAAACAGCCTTTAATTTATTGGCCTATTTTGTTCAAAATAAGGTAGTTATTCTGTAATATTAAATTTAATTCTTGAACGTTCTCCATTTTCGTGTTTAATTATCACAAAGTAATTACCAGTTGTAATTTGGTGACAATTAATGTCAATGGTATTGTTATTTAAATTGAAGTTTACATTAGTATTAACAGTACGTCCAATTATATCAATTACCTCCACTTGCATTTTATTGCTAATTGTTTTGCAAGCAATGGTAAAGCTGCCAGTATTAGGGTTTGGATATAAGTTAAAACTATTTGTCGCATCTGAAACTTTGTTAACACTTGTTGTGGCTACATCGGTGCTTACAGCTGTAAAGTTTTGAGGATTGAAAACACTTACCGGAGTAGCAAGGTTTAAACATCCTGAATTTTTAACTTGAACCAACATAGTCATAGTATCTCTGCAATTATCGTTACCAACTGCTACTAATTGAACTGTATAGTTTCCAATAGCATTATAGCGTTTGTTAAATATAAATGTATTAATTGAATCAGTAGTTCCATCGCCAAAATTCCAATAATATTTAACGTTATAACCAGCGCCTAAGAATGATGATGTATTATTAAAGTTAAAACTATTTCCAGTTAAACACTGAATAGGATTATCGGTGGTAAACGAAGCACTAGAACCTTTAGAAGTAGCAGGTACATAAACTTGTGCCGATGCTGTACTAAAGCAACCAGCATTGTTTGATACAGTTAAAGTTGCTGTAAAGAAACCTGTACTTGCATAACCTTTATTTGGATTAGCTTGAGTTGAAGTGTTTCCATCACCAAAGTTCCATAAGTAGCTATTTGCATTTCCTGTGCTTGTGTTTATAAACTTAATTTTGTTTGAACAAATACAATTACAATTGGTGTTATTAAAATAGAACGATGCATTTAATGGATTATTGCTAGCATTTACCGTAATGGTGTCAACAAAAGTGGTTGAACAACCTGTTAAATTAGTAGCCTCAAGGGTAACAATATAATCTCCATTATTGGTAAATGTATGCGAAACTATGTTTCCAACTGCTGTATCAACCGAAGCTAAAGCATCGTTAAATTTCCATTTGAATGAGTTTCCATTTACAGTATTGGTAGTAAATAAAACAGTTCTAGAACAAGTACTTGCGGTATAATTAAACATACCTGCCGGTGGTGTTTGAATTAAAATGTGTTTGCTAATTGAGTCAACACATGTTCCGTTTGATACAACTAATTTTAATTCGTGATAACCTGCGGCTGGATTAGCAATATTTACCCAAGGTAAAATGCTTACTAAATTACCATCAAAGTACCATTTACGTATAATTGAATTGGCTGATGTATCATTACCAGTTATGGCATTATTACAAGTACCAATGCTGTGAGTAAATCCTGCTTTTGGTAAAGCAATGTTTTGTCCAGCTGGCGCGTTAACTTGCATGGTGTAAGTAGTTAAACAATTATCGCCATTTGAAGCCGTTAAAGTTACAGTGTAAGTTCCTGCTGCATTATAAACTTTTACAGGATTTGAAACATAAGCAATTGGTGAACCATCGCCAAAATTCCAATTAAATTCTGATGCGCCAGTGGTTAAGTTTTTAAAGCGAATAGCGCCAGAACAAGCTACTGTATCGTATCCAAATAAAGCAACTGGTAATTGGCCGACTGAAGCAATGATTGTTTTAGACGCATAATCTTTACAGCCATTTGAACCAATAGCTATTAAACTTACATTATACCAATTTTGGTTATTATAAGTATGGTTAAAGGTTAAGGCAGAGGTGCGAGAGTTACTATTATCGCCAAAGTCCCAAATATATGCAACTGCATTGCTCGAAGTATTATTTACAGCTAAGGTCATTCCACAGTTTGTAAATCCTGTAAATAATGCTCTAGGTGAAGGTAATATTTCAATAGTTTGGTAAGCAGTATCCTTACAACCGTTTGAACCTGTTGCTATTAAACGAACAGTGTAAACGCCAGAAGAATCGAAATGTTTGTTATAAATAAATGTGTTTACATTATTACTAGTTCCATTTCCAAAATCCCATTCGTATTGAGGAATCCAACCATTACCTACAAAGTATGAACTATTGTTAAATTCAAAGCTATTATTAGCTAAACATGATTGAGTAGCACTTGGGCTAAATGAAGCAATAGGGCCAGTTGAACTAGTTAATACATTTACAGTTTTTACAATGGTATCGTAGCAATTGCTAGCTGATTTGGCTACTAGCATAACTTGATAAGTACCAGCAGCACCAAAGCTTTTGCTTGCATTTGTGCTATTTACAGTAGAACCATCGCTAAATAGCCATTGGTATGAAACAGCATTGGTAGATGTATTGGTAAATGAATATCTATTTACACAAGTGCTTGATAAATTGTTGATAGTAAAATTAGCTGTTGGGTTAATTCCAACAGAATTAACATTTACAGTAGTGGATAACGAATCTTGACAACCTTCAATGGTTTTAGCTATTAATTTTACTTGATAGGTACCGTCTGTGGCATAAGTATAAACTGGGTTTTGTAAGTTACTTGTATCACTCAAAGTTGAATTTACTCCAAAATCCCATTTGTATTCAGTTGTTCCTACTGAGAAGTTACTGAATTTAACAGTCTTAGTACAACCAATTGCATATGCACTAAATATTGCTACTGGATTAGGTAAAATGGTAATGTTTTGACTAAATGTATCAGCACATAAACCACCATTTTTAGCAATTAAAATTACTCTTTGTGTACCAGGAGCAAATGTTCTGCTAAAATTGTTCATTGAATTGGTACAATAGCTATAACCATTTTCAAAAATCCATTCATAGTTATTAGCATTTATTGAATTGTTTTCAAATTCAATAACACCATTACACTTATTAGTATAAGTAAATGCAGCAGTAGGGTTACCAACGTAAACCGATTTTGAAATAGAATCTTTACAACCATAAGAGTTAGTAGTAACTAATTTAATCAAATAAGTACCATTTGCACTATAACTTTTAACGGAATTTATTCCATTAGCCGATGTTAAATCGCCAAACGACCAAGTATTGTTAATAGTATTATCAGCATTTGTCACTGTTGAATCGGTAAATTCAAAGCTATTTTGATCTAAACACTGAACAGCATTATTGATAGTAAAATTAGCTACTGGGAAAGGTCTAACAATTTTAGCTATTACATTACTGCCGGTAAAATCGCCACAACCAACACTTCTCGACATGCGGATATAATATGTAGTTTGTGTAATAATACCAGGATCGTAGGTAGCTGAATTTGCACCAGCTATTAATACCCATCCATTTGAACCAGTATTGGTTGTTTCGTTGTTTAAGTTATAATACCATTGGTATTCTAAGGCTCCAAATCCACCTGTTGGTGATGTAATATTAGTAATCAAACTTGGATTAAATGTACCACAAAAATCTTCAGTTGAACCAATTGTTCCGCCACTAGATAGCGTATTTGTTACCACAATATTTTTGGTAATAGAATCAATACAACCATTACTTGTACTAGTAATTAATTTTATTGTATAGTTACCTACTGCACTATAAACTTTAGTAGGGCTAACTGCTGATGAAGTGGTGTTATCACCAAAATTCCAACTGCTATTAAAAGTTCCACTACTTATAGAAGTTGTGTTATTAAATGTAAAAGTATTTGTTCCTAAACACATTAAAGTATCAGTAGGAGTGAAGTTAGCATTTGGTTTAGCATAAGTTATCACATTAATGGTATTTGATAAACTTGAGTTACAACCAGCATTGTCGTAAGTTACTACATGGTAAGTTCCTGTTACATTATTGGTAACAAGTGTTTGGTTAGTTTCGCCAACCAAAGCCACATTGTTTTTAAACCATTGGTAAGCAAAAGCAGGAGAACTAGTTAAAGTAATATTGGTGCCATTTTCGCATCTTCCTCCACCGTTTCCAGTTCCGTTTCCGCTAATGGTTGGAGTTGCAACATCGCATCTATAACCAGCATCAATGGTTGGGTTATGTTGGTTAATTCCACCACCAATTAAATTCATAACAATGGCATTGCTTAAACCAGTTGTGGTGTTAGGGTCGCTATTGCCATTAACACCTGCTGCACCATTTTGATTAGTGATAACTTTTGTGCTAATTCCTGTAGGGAATTGTACTTTGTAAGTTCCAACTACATCTATTACAAAATTATAATAACCAGGATTTCCAGAAACGTCATTGGCAGTTATTGTTGAGTCAATTACAACGTAAGTGCTTCCGCTGGTATTTTTTAATAAGTAAACTTTTTGTCCGTTAATTCCATTTGATGCAGGCTCATCTTGAGAACCATTTTTATTATCATCAAACCAAACATAATTACCTAACGAACCTTTGATATAGTAACCAGCATCAATGGTGTTGTTATCTTTATCAACACCCGAAGCGCTAGTATTGATGGTTACTAAACCGCTGTTTCCTGTTCCTAAAGCGGCATCGCTATTTCCATTAATTTGCGAAGCTTGATTTACATTTGGTGTTGCTAAAAATTCACTGTAATTAGTTTGGAAGTTTACATAATATTTTCCTGATTTTAACTCCACAAATTTATAATAACCTGGATTACCATTGAAGTCATTAGCTGAGAAAGTTGAGTCTAATAAAACATCATCGCCACCGCCCATTACACTGTCAGGTCCGGTTCCGTATAAATAAATTTTTAAACCGTTAATTCCATTAGCTGCTGGTTCATCTTGTAAACCATTTTTATTGGCATCAAACCAAACATAGTTACCAATAGAACCTAAAACAGGAGTACAGCTAGTTACCATGCCAACTTGATTTGGAGCTGCTGGCAATAATCTTCCCGTAGTTCCTGCCATATCAGCTCTACTTACTTGGTAGTAAATGGTATTGTTCATAATAATGTTTGATGGGGTACCAATTGGTACACGCATTGGCCATGAAAAAACTATACTATCTAAAGCTGGTAAATTTACGTTTCTTACAATTTTGATTGCTTTTACACTTGTAATATCCATTGGAGGTGTTAATGTCCAATTTGGAGCATTACAACTT
This sequence comes from Bacteroidota bacterium, assembly GCA_027484685.1. Taxonomy (GTDB): domain Bacteria; phylum Bacteroidota; class Bacteroidia; order UKL13-3; family UKL13-3; genus JAAFJM01. The sequence goes on along the minus strand of JAIXSO010000011.1, from coordinate 25,225 downwards.
GGCATATTTACCGCTGGCACAAAATCAGCATAACAAGGATTGCTCACTGTGTTATAATAAACTGTCGAATTAGGATCGCTTAAAGTTACTGGTCCAACCAAATTTGGAAACCATTGAGAACCTCTTGTATCGCCAATAAATGGAAATACATCAATTAATGTTAAATCTTTTGCAGAAATATTTCCTTGGTTTTTAACTGTTATTTTATAATTTACTAAACCACCTTCTTGGGTAGTAGCGTTAGTTGGGTAATAAACAAAACTAGTATCACAACCGTTTTGACCTTTGTAAGCTACCAAGGCAATATTTGAAACAACAGTTATGTTTGTATTTGAGTTTACTCCATTTGGAAATAATGCATTACTACTTGTAATATAAATTTTATTTGGAATGGTGTTAGCAGGTGTGCCTGGTTTAATCTCTGCTTTAAAATTAATGGTATATGTTGCACCAGCATTTAAAGTTCCTAGGTTCCAAATCAAAATATTGCCATTTACCGTTGGGTTAATGGTAACACTGTTAATTACCACACTACCTGAACCTGCTACAAAGTTTAATCTTGAATCTAACGTATCGTAAACTACTACATTTTGAGCATTTACATTACCACCTAATTGAATACTAAATCTGTAATTAATAGTATCACTCGCTCTTAAACTTGAGCTTGAATTGGTAATTGATTTGTTAGGTGTATTAAATACTGGTTTTGGAATAAAAATTTCAGCAACTCCATTACAGTTTGAGTAATTAGTAGCCACACCATTGTAATAATATTTACCCGTTGAATTATTGGTAATTAAAGTTCCATCATCACCTGGATTAGAAGGATTATAAGTAGTTCCTTCTATAATTGCTGAACCATCTTTAGCACCTTGAGCAGTACTTCTCACATTTCCACTATATGTTAAACTTTGGCTACCACCAATTGGTAAATCTCCATAAATAACAAAATTTACATCTGTTAAATACTCACCGGCTGGTAAAGTAATAGGTACACTCATATCGTTAGTTACAATATAAGTTCCTTTTAAAGTGTAATTACTGTTTAAGTTAGTTTTGTATCTTAATTGAACTGTGTCTCGGCTTGTTCTTGCCAATCCATCTACTAATTTACCAATTGAAATGGTATTTACATCTACACGCTTATCAATGGTGTAAGTTAAAATTACGGAGTCTAATTGAGTATTTCCTGTATTAGACCAACCGTTTGAAAATGAGTTGCCACTTGTTCCTGAAAGTACATGTTTGTTTAACCAGCTTGCAGTAGCGGCAGTAATTCCACCTCCACTACAAACGGCAGCAGCGGCTGGTGCTGCTAATCCAAAACATACATTTCCACTTTTGGTAGATGAAGTATTATTTCCTAACGGCAAAGTTGGAATATTACCAGTTAAATATGCTCTGTTACAAACAGTATTACCTAAAGCAAATGATGAATTTGGATGTTTTACACTTATATAAGCTGTGCCTGAATAATTGGTATTAAACATACCACTTGTCCAAGTCCAAGTAATTGTTCTATTAGAAGGGTTGTAAATAGGTGCGTTTGATCCATTAAAAGAAGTTGCTTCAACAAATTCAACACCGGCTGCTAAAGTATCAACTAATGTTGGGTTGGTTAAAGTTAAAGCTGCGCTGCTGCTTCCTGAGTTGCTTATATTTAATCTGTAAATTGTTAAATCATTAATAGCTCCTCCTGAGTTTCTAACTTTTGAAACTGTGAAATTATTGGCTGCTATGGCATTTACATTTATTGTATCGCTGTATGTAGGACTTACACTTAACGAATTAGAAAATGTAACTTTTGTAAAAATATCAGGGGCATATCCATTTGGTGTATTTCCATTTGAATACCTTAACGATAACTGTATTTGTCCAGCTGCACCTGCAGGTAATGGATTGATATAAGTTATGGTAACTGTGTTACTTGAACTATTGTAAGTAGCGTTTGTAACCTGCGAAGTTGGGAAACTTATTGAATTACTAAAAGGAGAGGTGCTACTAGGTGAAACGTTACTAGGCAAATTAATAGTTGCCACAACATTTTGACCACTTGTAGTATTTCCCGCTGTTGAATAATTAATGGTGTACACAAACGTACTACCAGTATTTACCGAAGCCAAATTACTTGAACCAGTTATTTGAAACAAATATTGTGCATTGGCTACACTGCCAATAAACAATAACAGTACAATAAATAAATACTGTACTTGGGTTCTTTTTTTCGAATTGTTGAATTTATTTTTCAAAATATATGATTTTAAATGTGGTAGTTAAATTAATTGCAAGATTTTAAAACCGAATAGCTAACATATCCTTCGGCATCAATACCTACGTAAAGTTTGCAGCTTGAGTTTCCATTACCTAAATTATATTGATAAATAACACTCGATACTTTTACATCTGGTGCACCTAGTAAAAAAACCAGCTCAGTTTCTGTCATTGCATATTGCCCAATAAAATGTTCTCCCTCAGGAGCTACACCCGCAGCTGTTGATTTTGGAATAATCAAACTTTCTAGTTTTTTGAATTCAACTAACCTAGCAGTACCAACCTTTGCTTTAAAAGCATCACTGTTAATTTTATCATTATCAGTAATTTTAGTGTTTGATTGAGCATTAACCCAGTTAAAACTCATGGTTAAAGAAAAAACTAGAAATAACATTGTTCTAATTTTTAATTTACCTTTTGTCTCATTAATTACACTTTTTTGTTTTTTGTTCTTCATGATTTTAATATTTTATCAAAATAAATACTGTTAAAACTGTGCCTTTATTGCTTAATTGGTGAATTTTGGCATTTTTATGAGTTTAAACTGCTGTAATGTTATTTAGTCTGTTTTTATATAGTTGCTTTTTCGTCTAATTTTTTCCCGTTTTGGTAAAACTTGTTCCAAAATAGTCTCAATTTTTTCCTGAATAGTACCAAAAATGCTGATTTTGCGAGTTTTACATTTGTTTAAACTGTTTTAGCATTCATTACTGGTACTTTTCCTAAACTCAAAAGTAATTTAACCCTAAAAAATATTTGCCTACTATGTGTTAGGTAGATTGCTAACTATGACGATTGGAGTTATTTTTATATAAAGCACCTTTTTAATATCTGTAGGTTATCAACATGTTTGTTAACAGGTTTAGGTGGCTGTGTTTTTTATTTAATTTGCATAAAAATGCCACTCGTCAGGCTTATTTGAACAGCAAAGTGTCAGTTTTTGCGCAAATTCTATTCTATTTGAAGTAATTTTGTGTAAAAAACTAGAAAAATTGTAATTTCTTCATCTGAGTGAATTACTAGGATTATTTTTAATGAAATTAAACAGTATAATTTTTTTGATTAATGAATCTATTAAGCAAGGTTGTGTGGATTTGGATTATTTAATGCTAGCTTGAGTTCGTAAAAAAAGCCGTCTATAAGACAGCTTTTTTTATAAATTGAGGAATTATTAAACAGTTATAGTTGGGTTATTCATGGCTTCTAATATTTCATTATTTAGTAAACCACTTCCACCACCATAATGTTGTATTATCTTAATGTTTGGATTTTCATCAGTGAAATTTTTCCTAATTAGTTGTTCGCTCTCTTCGGGTATTCCGCTGCTTAATAATACTAAGTCTATTTTGTTTTCATTAAATATTTTTATGGCATCATCATCGGTTAAAGCCGAAAGTCCCACGCAATTCTCTATTTTATTTACCAAGTTTAACAAGGTTTTAGTTATTTGCTGGTGTCTGCCAATTACTAAAATATTTATTTTATTCATGACCTAAAATTATTTCGTTTATTGGTTTTCTAACTCTTGGCGAAAGCTCTCTAGTTTTATAGGGTTCAGGTAATTTGTCTACACTATCTAAATACCCCAATGCTATTACAGCCATTGGTTTTTGAGTTTCGGATAAGTTAAAAATTTCTTTGGTTTTATTTTTATCAAAACCACCCATTGGATGAGTTATTATGCCCATAGCGCTACCTTGAATTGCCATTGTAGCATTAAAAGCTCCTAAGTCGTGTTCAGCAGTGCCATTAGCTGTAATGCCATCTTTGCTTAATGTAGTTCGTACAATGGTTACAATAAAAGCTGCTGCATGTTGAGCCCAAGGTGTATTGCCAGGCATCAAAGTCGACAAAATTTTATTATATGTTTCTGTTCCTTTATGCGCTGCAATAACTTGCCAAGGTTGCTCATTCATGGCACTAAAAGCCCAAGTACCAGCCTCAATAATGGTTAATAAATCATTTTTGGCAATGGCTTGTTCCGAAAAACTACGAGCACTCCATCTATTTTTGATGGCACCAATAATAGTCGTTTCTGAATTTGATAAACTCATTATGCTTGTTTAACTAATTGTATTTCGCAGTTAATTTTAACTTCTTCGCTTACTAAAACTCCGCCAGTTTCTAATGCAGCATTCCAAACTAAACCAAAGTCGTTTCTGTTAATTTTACCAGAAATAGTAAAACCAGCTTTTAAATTACCCCAAGGATCTTTCATTAAACCACCGTTTTCAACGTTTAAAGTAACCGATTTAGTTACATCTTTAATAGTTAAATTTCCTACTAATTCGTAATCGCTGCCACTAACTTGTGTGTAGCTTGTTGCTGAAAAAGTAATTTTTGGGAAAGTTTCCGCATCAAAAAAATCACCACTTTTTAAATGACCATCTCTTTGTTCATTGTTAGTGTTAACTGATGCGGTGTCTGCAGTAAATTCAATTTTTGCACCTGCAAAATTATCATCACTGGTTTCGGCTGTAACATTAAAGCTAGTAAAGTTACCTGATACGTTAGTAAACATCATATGTTTTACTTTAAATCCAATTTCTGAATGTGTTGGGTCTAATGCCCATTTTGTTGTTGTCATAATTTTATTTTTTAAATTGTTAAATTGTTGGATTGTTTTTTAGTTTATAGTCCATGGACCATAGACCATAGTTTTTTATTATTCGCCTATCAACAATTATCTATGGTCTATCGACTATGGTCTACCAACCATCATCTATGGTCTATTGACTATGGTCTAACATCTAAGCCATTGTCATTGGAACATCCATTACTAATATTTCAGCATCTTGTGTAATGGCTTTAATATCAATATTTTCAGTGTTGGTTATTCCTATTCCGTCTCTGGTATTAACGGTTGTATTATTAATGGTTAAATCGCCTTTAAGCACAAATATATACACGCCATTTTCTTTGCGTTTGGTTTGGTATTTTATAGAAAAATCTTTGTCAAATTTGCCTAAACTAAACCATGCATCTTGGTGAATCCAAACACCTGCATCATCTTGATTTGGCGAAAGAATTTGTTGTAAATTATTATGCCTATCAGCTAAGTTTAGTGTAATTTGATCGTAGCGAGGTGTTACATTTTTTTTGTTTGGAAACACCCAAATTTGTAAAAATTTAACCAACTTATCTTGGTTTTTATTGTACTCGCTGTGGTAAATACCAGTTCCGGCACTCATTACTTGTATATCGCCACTTTTTATTACAGCCACATTATTCATGCTGTCTTTGTGCTGTAAATCGCCCTCTAGTGGAATACTGATAATTTCCATATTATCGTGCGGATGAGTTCCAAAACCCATTCCACCTTCCACACTATCATCGTTTAAAACCCTTAATACACCAAAGTGCATTCTATCGGGGTTGTAATAATTAGCAAAACTAAAAGTATGTTTACTTTTTAGCCATCCGTGGTCAGCATTGCCTCTTGTATCGGCTTTATGCAAAATTATATTTTCCATAATTTTTGAATTGTTATTTGGTAAATGATTAAATCCTAAAATATTTTCAGTAATTGGAACAGCATCTAAATTTTGCAACTCGTCAATTTCATTCTTAATTACATTACCTATTGCAGCCGAAGCTACAAACATGCTGGTACCAAAAAGACCTTTTTTAATAAAATCTTTACGTTCCATAACTCAATATTTTTTTGATTGATTTTACAGTACAAAGATGCTATCAATTTAAAACCTGTGCATTGAACTAGGACAAGAAAAAATTTACCAATAACTCTTCAAATCATTAAATTATTTCTTGGCATAATTCTATTAATACACCATTGCTGCTTTTAGGGTGTAAAAATACAATTAGCTTATTATCAGCTCCTTGTTTTGGAGTTTCGTTTATAAATACAAATCCTTCTGACTTTAATCTATTTATTTCAGCATAAATATCGGTTACTGCAAATGCCATGTGGTGAATGCCTTCACCTTTTTTCTCAATAAATTTTGCAATAGCACTATCATCGCTAGTAGCTTGTAAAAGCTCTACTTTGGTTTCGCCCGTTTTGTAAAAAACAGTTTTTACATTTTCGCTTACCACTGCTTCTTCTTTATAGGGTGTGGTATTAAATAATGCATTGAATAATTTGATACTTTCTTCTGCATTTTTTACAGCTATGCCTATGTGTTCTATATTGTTTAACATGTTTAAGTGTTTTGGAGTGTTTAAGTTAGTATGTGTTTAAGTGTTTAAGTTAATATGTGTTTATGTTCTGTTTGGAGGGTTTAGGAAGTTTAGAAAGTTTAGAAAGTTGGAAGGTTTGAAGGTTTGAAGGTTTGAAAGTTTTTCATACTTCATACTTTACACTTCAAACTTTACACTTCAAACTTTAAAAGCAATATGTAATAACATAATTATCAATTAAATAGTAATGTATGTCAATTTCTTTTTCAAATTCGTTTTTGCTCAATTTAAAGTTGAAAATACCTTTTTCTTCAGCTATAAAAGGGTTGGCTTGCATGTGTTCTTTAAAATCTAATTCTTTTTTTCCGTACCATTTATAAACGCTTTCTTTAGCGCTCCAAATAAGGGTTTTACTAAGCTTACTATCGGCAAATAATTGCTCATTTTCGTTTAAAAATTTTCGAGAAACACGGTTGATACGTTCATCAATTTTTTCAATATCCAAGCCTATTTCATGGGTGCGGCTAAACATAATTCCTACATATTCGTAAGAGTGCGAAATACTTATAAAATACTTTTCATCATTTATAAAAAGCGTAGGTTTATTGGCTTCATTTTTATGTATTTCTATTTTATGAGCATCAAATAAATTTTGCAACAAAACCCTGCTTGCATACCAATGTAAACCCACATTTTCGGCAGGATTGGTAGGTTTTGATGGGTCAATTAAATGGTTACCAAGCATGTTTATAAAGTCGGCTTTGGTTTCGGTAATTTTCCAAATACCTAAAATGATGTCGCTGCTGATATTTTGTATAGAAATAATTGGCAAAATGCTGTAGTGTTTAGTTTTTTATTGTTGCTTTGCAATATTGAAACAATTGCAATTATACAATATCTTACAGCAATTATATAATATTGCAATTGTAAAATGCCGAAATAATTAATAATAAAATTACCTTTAATAAGCGGTATAAAACAGTTTTAAAATTACATGCTAAAAAAAATAAAAATTACCAAACTTCACCAATATAGCGGACATAAAGATTGTATTTATTCCTTATCTCCATCGCTTAACGAAAATTGTTTTTACTCGGGAGCAGGAGAGGGGTATGTAGTAGAATGGGATTTTGAAAATAAGGTTGATGGTGTATTGATTTGTCAAGTGCCAAGGCCTGTTTATAGCTTGTTATTGCTTAAGCAGAAAAAACAATTATTAATTGGTTCAGCCCAAGGTAACTTGCATGTGGTTGATTTAAATGTAAATAAAGAAATAAAAAATATTGAAGCACACACACTTGGTATTTACGATATTAAATTACACAACAATACTTTTATTACCACTGGTGGCGATGGTAAAATAAATATATTTAATACTGAAGATTTTACACTTTTAAAAACCATTCAAGCAAGTAATAAAAGTGCAAGAACTATTGCCATAAATCCAGTATTAAACCACATAGCCATAGGTTTTTCTGACCATTCTATCAGAATTTACAATGCCGATAATTTTGAGTTGATTCAAACTTTAAATTACCATATAAACTCGGTTTTTGCATTGAGTTATTGTTACCAAAATAAACATTTACTAAGCGGAGGACGTGATGTGTTTTTAAAGTTTTATAATGCTGAAAACAATTATGAATTGATAAAAGATGTACCTGCTCATAACTTACATATCAATGCCATTCAGTTTAATCCGAGTGGAAATTTATTTGCTACAGTAAGCATGGATAAAACCTTAAAAATTTGGGATGCAGCCACTTTCGACCTTTTAAAAGTAGTGGACAAAGCTAGGAATGAAGCGCATGTTACTTCCATTAACAAACTGATTTGGATTAACGATTCAGAGCTTTTAACCGGCAGCGATGATAAACAAATTATGCATTGGCAGGTGGAAATAGAAGGTTGATAGATAATAGACCATGGTAGATGAACTACATACTATACTTTATACTTTTTCGATTTACAAATAGGTTAATGCACTTGCCAATAAGTGGTATTAGATTGCATTATACTAAACATAAAATACATTAGACTAAATTTTTATCTAGGCGTTACTTGCGGTAGTTTTTCTTTTTAATTGACCTTCCAATTGTTTTGAAATTAGTTAAATAGTTGTTTATATTGTCATATGCTATGCCGCAGTATATGTAAGTTAGCTCGTTGTCTCCGAAAACAATTTGGTAAATTGAAATGGGTTTGCCTTTAAATTCTCCAGTCAATGCAGTTTCAAATCCAGTTAATCCATTATTAGCATATTTGTTCTCCAATTTATTATTGACCTTAACTCCGCCATTCACGTAATCATTAATTAGCTTTTGACCTAAATTTACTTTTAAGGAATCACTAACTAATGGACTTATCGTTTTAACAAGAAGCATATTTGTAATACCATCATTCGGGTTTCCTAATCCATTGGGAGTAAATAAAAACATACCATATTGAAAACAGTTCACTTTGAAATTGGTTGGCGACAAGTCGATAATGAAATCTTGGATTTTTGATAAATCATTTTCCTCTGATTTATCAATGCAAATAGATAACAATATAGTTAGTAGTTCATCCCTATCAGCTAAGTTTGTAATAGCACACTCAGAATAAACCATTGAACTGTAGTTTTCATTACCAATCAGTAAAATCAAATGCTGTTGTTCATTTTTATTGTCATTGGCATACAGTAACAATGCATTGTAATCTCCTTGCTTAAATTCCGTTATTTGGTTTATGGTATATCCACGTTTCTTTTGGTCTTCAATTACACTTAAAAACTGAGTGCGTTGATGATTAAAACTAACTGTTGGGCTTTCAACTGCTCTGAAATAAGTATTTGGCGTTTTAACAAATGAGTTGGAAGTTAAATCATAAGTAAACCCTTTTGGCTTTAAAACATAAATTTTTGTTCCTTTAATATTTTCATGCTGTGCTGATTTAATTGAAATTACCTGAGTTGGTATGTTTAGTAAATCACCATTATTTATTCCGCATGAACAAAGAAAAAGTGTAATCCAAATTAAGCTAGCGGAGGCATATTTTTTCATAAAATTCTATTTTATTAATGCAGCTAATTATTTATTCCAAAATTCGTAATCAAATGAATAATAGTAAGCATTGTCGTGGTTGGAATAACCATACATGCCAGTAAATTCTTTTATTGTTAAAGGTAATCCTTGCGCATTGTTAATAATCACTCGTTTGCTTTTCAACATTCGCGAATCGTAATTACTTTCTTGCATCAAATATCCATTTGTATCGTATTCATAAAGGTTTAAATACCTATTATTATCATATTCTACTGTATGTAATTGCCCATTTTTGTTGTATGTAAACAATCTTGCATCCTTTGGTCTTTTTAAACTGTAAGAGGCCATTATTTTTCCTTTATCAAACACCGTAGTGTATTCAGCTGCTTGACTAATTTTATGGCTATTGATTATTTGTCCTTCTTCATTGAGTTCGTAGATTGTGATAGCATCTTCATTGTCACTTGATGAGTTGTCGATGATGTCGGAGAGCTGCATTTCATAAACTTGATTGCCCATATAAAAGTATCGTTTTTCAGTAATATTATTTTCTTGGTCAAAAGTTTTTTGAGCAGTTAAATTATTGTTTTCATCATAACTAAATTCATCACTGCTTTTTATATCATTGTAACTATAATTAATTATCTTACTCAACCTATTTTTTACATCATATTCATAGTAAGTCCAACTACTCACCTTATCATTCGAAAAATATTCTTCCTTTTGTAATTGCCCCATTTGGGTATAAAAAGTTTGCTTGTTCAGTACCTTTTTACTGCTGTCAGGTTGGTATTGAATATAAGTTTTAACACTTTTTACACCTTTTCCTGGCGACTTTTGGTAAGGATTATCATTGCGCCAATTAATCAACTCTGTTTGATTATAATTGTATTTATGTAAATTTATATCATGCAAGTTTTTGGTAGGATCAATTTTCCAATTAATTATTCCGCTGAGCAAGCCTGTAGTTTTTACATAGGATCTGAGTTCAGAAATGTTTATTCTAATTGCAAATCCAAAACCATAGGTTTGTTGCGTAAAAGGCGAATTAGAAGGAATCATGAATGTTACAAAAAACGGATTCAAATTCATGGTTAAATCAGCCAGTTTTATGTCTTTGGTTTTGTAAATTTGAAGATTAGTGGTGTGCTGAATATCAGTTTCGTCATCCATTTCCGTATTTCCATCATATATATCTAACGCATCAAATTTGGCTTTTTGTTCATTAAAAAATGAATGGTTTTTGGCCAATATTGCTTTGGTTTTATTTTGAATTAATTGCTCTAATGTATTGATTTTACTAGGTTCAAATAAACCAGTTATATTACTTGTTTGTGCATTCTTTAAGGATATATAATACATTTTTACCAATCCAAATTTTGTGTCATTATCTATGATTCCACCTGTCAATGTATAAGTGAATTTTACTTGAACAGCTAGCATGGCGTCAAATAAATACTGAAATGAAAATTCAACATCTTTTAGTTTAGGAACAAACTTCGAAATATTATTGTATTCATAGTTTGAATACCGATACCTATTTTCAGTACTATTACGTAAATAAGATTTAAAATTGTTTTGTGCATGAGCCAATATTTCTACTTTAAATGGTTCGCTTTTCATGTAATCAATGCACCAATAATGGAACAATGAATTTATTTTTTTTACAGGAGCAGCTTGAGAATCGGTAACCAATACCGGATAATTGATATAAATATCTTCAAAAATATTCAGCCAACTATTTTTAAGTACTTCTTGATTGTCTATAAACAAATATTTTTTATTGGTTTTTAAGTCACAATAAGTATATGGTTCATCGGCTAAAAGATTACTCATTGCAAAGCAATACAAGCCTATAAATAGAATAACTTGTTTCATTATTTGGTTTGATAAATAAGTGGAACCATCATTGATTTGGCAATTGGATCAAGCACAACTTTACCTGTATTAAATCCTTTTTCGGCAAATAAAGTTTGAATGATTTTTTCTGAAATTTGAATATTATTTCCTTCATCATCTTTTATCCAAGCAGCATTATTTTCAAAACTAATATTTTCAATCATTGCAGTTGTCATTAATATGTTTCCTGATACAATGGTATAAGTAATTTTACTGGTGATTTGATGTTGATCAATCTTAAATTGTAAAATTCCATTTCCTTCTTTTAAACCAATAGTTGGTTTGTACATTATATTATCATATCGCTTTTTGTATTCATCTTTTTCGATTTTAAACACTTCTTTTAAATATGACAAATACATATAATCTGGTATTTCAAAAGTAGGAATAAACTCGTTTAAAGTGAGGTAAACGTCAGTTTTACCTATTTGTGCTTTTGAAAAACAAACAGAATCTATGTTTTCTAATTCTATACCTTCTATGCTATATTTTAATTCCGAAACTTTAAAATAACCTCTTGCCCCAATAGTATCGTACCCTTGCATACTCAAAAATTTTGGGTCAAAGGCAAACGCCAATCTTTTAGGTACAATGGTTAATCTTGTTTCATTAGGATTTTCCTGAGTAATATTTGCATACATTTCCATTTTTGTTAAATCGCCTTTTTGGTAACATGGATTCAACAATAGTTTCATTCCATAAACACCAGGAAATTCAATTTCTAAAGACTGAAAACATTCCAAAGTCATGGAATAGAAGCTGCCATCTCTATCAGCGTCTGCTTGCAAGTGAGTAAAAAATATTTTATCAATGTATTTGTCAACCGATTTATGAAAAGGAAATTCCCATGTTTTAAATTGCGCTCTGCGTTCCATTAATGAAGACAAGGATTGCGCAAAATACTTTTTATCTGATTGTGGTTCGCTACATGCACAAGGCGTTACAATTGGTTTGATGCCATAAGTTTTTTTTATTCCATTTTCGTAAATAAATGCATTTATAAAAACACCATTCGAATCGTAAGTATTCCAAATACTATCGGCTATATCATTTTTAAAATATCCGGTTTTAAAAAGCTTTCCATTTGAATGCCACATGTAGTATGCTCCTGTTTTTTTACCACGCTCAAATTCATACTTTTCATTTAATTTTCCATTTTGATGGTAGCGCTCAAATACTCCAGTTTGCTTTCCTAGTGAATCATAATATGTGCGTTGGTTCATTATTCCGTTTTCGAAATAATTCAGTGAAACACCCACTTGCTTTCCTTTGTTCATATAAAATTGCGAACTAATATTTCCATTTTGAAAATAATAAGTTTGTATTCCATATGGCTCTTTATTTTGCTTATGTACAAAAGATTGTAATTTTCCATATTGATAATCTTTTTCCCAACTATAAACATCTCCATTAGGTAAAATGCTATCTATACCATATTCATTTTGGGGCGCACCAAAATTATCATTTTGAACCCAAACACCTGTGCTAAATCCATTCACATATTCGTGTTTGGTATTAATTGTTTGATTGGGATTCATGAGCGTGTAAGTGCCATGTGGTAATCCATTTTTTAAATGCCATTCCACCATTAATGATCCATCTAAATAATATCCTCTGAAAATGCTATCAAATTTTCCGTTATTGATATAAGTTTCAAACTTAATTTGTTTGGCATGATAATAACTAGCTGCATAACCTTGATTAGGATTTTCAGCCAATTGAATGGTGCGTTTATAGTTTGCATTAAATTGCACATATAAATTGTTTATCCATGCTTTATCCAAAATGGTATCAACTTTTAAATTACCATAGTTTTTGTAAACAGAAGCATCCATTAATTCTCCATTCGATAACCATTGAATATCTAATTCATTATATTGTTGAATTCGCTTTAAATTGCCATTGATATACCACTCAATATTTAAATCAAAACCCCTTGTTCCATAAAATTCTTTGCAAAGTTCACCAGTTGGGTAATAGGTAACATTCCAAGCATTTTCAATACTTCCAGGATATAAATAATCTAATTTTGTTGGTGCAAATAAGTAGGCTTCACCTATTAACTTTCCTTGGTCGTTTTTGTCAATCATGTTGCCCTGCGGTAATCCATTATAATAGGTAAAATGATTTCTTAAATTTCCTTTCTCATCATATAAATCCGATAGGTAATAAATGGGTTCTTGTTTTGGATTTTTAGCATTTACATACACGCCATAATTTTTACTGATGCTTCCATCTTTGTTATATTCTTTTACAACTTGATATTGGTCTTTACCAGTCATAAATAGCTCTCTTTCTATTTTACCATTTGGGAAATAAATAATATTGCTGCCATGCATTATACCTTTCTTATAATTGATGGTTTGTCTGAGTGTACCATCTTCATAAAATTGTTTTGCAATTCCGTGTTTTAAAGTCGTATCTCTGCCTTCAACTACAAAGGGTTCATAGGTTTCAATTAACAAAGGTTTACCATTATTATAATACGAAAATTGTTCGCCAAATAAATGACCATTTTTATAATTAAATTCTTCGCTTAATTGTCCTTCATAATACCTGTAAAATTTTCCAACTTGTTTTCCATCTTTATAATTTCCCAATTGTTCTGGCTTACCATTTTCATCATAGGTTTCATATTTCCCATCAAAAAAAGTTTTGTTATACCTTTGAATCGGATCGTACTTTAAAAAATAATGATACTTATTTTTTAATTGACCATTGGAAAAATAGGATTCCAAATAACCATATTTTTTAACAGTTGGCAAGGTTTGAACTTGTTCTAATTTACCTGTAGCAAACCATTTTTTATGCTCACCAATGGCTTGTCCTTTTACAAATTTACCAGCTGATTGTTTCACCCCATTTTCATACCAAGTTTCGCAAAATCCACTATTAACGGTACTTATTTCTGGCTTTTTTCGGTTTGGGTATTTTACCATTATGGTGTCTTTTTGGCCTTTAAACATGATTTGTCCGTTAGCATACCATTCTTTACTATTACCTATTGTATATCCATTTATAAAGTAATGTTCAAGTCGTTTAATTCCACTTTGTTCATAATATTGAACCTCTAAACCATGTTGCTTCCCATTTTTAAAAGCTATTTCCGACCTTAATAATCCATTGTTGGCGTATTCCTTTTGAACCCCATCTTGCACCGATTGTCGGGTGCCATTTTCTAAAATAATTTTGTAATGATAATGATGTAAAAGAAGTCCGCTTGATAGGTATTCTTTCATATCTCCAACCATTAAATTTAACTCGTAATTTATTTCATAGCGTTTAATTCCTTTCTCATTCCAACTTGTATAAAGTCCATTTAATGTATCTCGAAGCAAAAAATATTTGGCCTTTTTAGCACCTGAATGAAAGTATTCCCAAACAGTTTTTACCTCCTTATTTTTAATGGTAACTTTCTGTATTTTTTTATTGTTGTAATAAATGGTATCTGTTTGACCAAAAGCTATCATTGGCAGTAAAAGATTAAACAGACTAATCCAAAGCATAAAAAAAGTTGTTTTCATAACACTTTTAAGTGATTTATAAAAAGAGAATTTATTAGAAAGGTTCATTGGTTTTTACTTAAAATAGGCGCAATTGTTCTCAAAAGTAACAAATTTTGATTCACTTTTGCTGACTTTATTTTCAGATAATTAGTTTTGTTTATTTTTAAAAGGAGTAGTTTTTTTAATAATAAAATAGACTATGGTTTATAGTTGATAGTTGATGGTTGATAGTTGTTAGTTGATGGACGATAGACCATAGTTTATGGTTTGTTGAGTTGAAATAATTATCCTTTATTGTTCAAGATATTTTTTTGTTTTTTTATTAACCAACCAAATATTACTCCTAAAATTATGGTTGGTAATAATCCAACTAATGAAATACTTAAAAATGGATTGACTATGTAATCATAAATGGGAGTAAAGTGGCCATAGTTATCTATTCCTTCTTCAAAATAACCTTTAAAACCAGAAAAAAATGCTGTAATTAACAAAATGCTTAAACCCGATTTAACACCTATAATATAAGCATTTTGGTTAGCAATAATTATTTTTTTACCGCTATTTTTACCTATAAAGTAACCGCTTACAACCATAATTAATGCACCAATTATTATGTTTGATTTGAAACTAATATCGGAAAACCAAAGCATACCATTTAATATGTTTCCATTTGAGCAAAACCACGACATAATTAAGTAGGCTATCAATAAACCTATTAGTATAATTTTTAAAGCACTTTTTACTCCTATTTCTTTTGCTTCTACTTCTGACATAAATTTAGTTATTATATTCTGTCCACTTTTGGTTTTTTGTCAATTCTAGTAATAAATCATATATTTTTTTTAGGATAAACTTTTCATCTAAATTATTGTCATCAATTACTTTTGTTTGGCCGTTATTATAAGTAATTTTGAGGCTTACATCATTGCAATCATAACAAGCTGATTTATCTGAATTTACCTTTTCAAACTCACTATAATTAATCAAATCAATAATTTCATTGTATTTATCTTTAGTTATTACTGTTTTAAATTGTTTTTTTACTTTATTATTATTGGAGATTTTATATCTTTTAGAAAGCCAATTGGCCTTTCTATCTGAATCTATTGTTAAGTATAAATCATCGTATTCGCCCAAACCCCAGCCCGACTGAAATGTAAATTCAATTTTTTCAATTTTATAGTTTGTAGGATTTTTATTTTCTTCTATAAAATCGTTGAATTTATAAATTAAATTAAATTGTTCTGGAATAATGGCTCTCAAGTAATTATTTAAAATGTAACATTTAATTTTATTTTCTTGAACAATAGGAAATAAGTAATTGTCAAAATCGGAGTAGGAAATAAATTTACCTTCATAATTATTGCCTTTATCTAATATGCACATTACCCTAAAATTATAAATATCGTTATTATAAATAACTAAAATATCTGTTAACCCATTTTGATCAAAATCTGCTTTACTCCAAGGTTTTTTAATTTTGAAAACTTCTTTTACAATTGTCCTCAAACCCTCTCCAGTAATTAAACTATCGGTTATATTCATATAACTTAGATTGGTATCAATTTTTAAAATAAGCTCTTTTATTTGTTTTGCATTTTGAATGCTATCAATATAATTTGGTTTATGTTCAACAAATTTACTTTCACGCTTGTTACATGAAAACAAGGTAATTAAGCACACAGATATTAAGTAAAATGTTTTAAATTTATCTTTCAAAATCTTTAATTGTTATTCATCTCTTACTTATTATTTACTTTAAACCTAATGGTGTCTTTCATCAGTTCTTTGTCGGTTTGGTTAAATACTTTTAGTTCGCCAACTATGCTTTTGTTAAAAGGAATTTGCTCGGCAATGAGTTGGTAACCTATTTCTTTTAAATTCTCTTTAAATGGATAATCTTTTTCAAAATGTGTTTGAATAACAGTTAAAAATTGCTCTCTGTTTTGCTTAGTTATTTCGGTTTTAAAAATCCTATTTATTTCTTGTTCTACTTGTTTTACGTCAGTAATATTACTTAAGTAAGTATTTAGGCAATTACTAGCATCTAAATTACTTTGCCAACCTTTTAAAAGTGTTTGCTGGCCTATGCTTGCATCGTGCATTTTGTTTTTATAAATAACCGATGCTTTTACAAATTGGTTGTTACTTATGTAATTATCTGCTACCAAATTATAATAAATATTTGCCTCTTTTGTATTGTTAATACTGGCATATAAATCACCCACTTTTTCATTTTTATTTAGTTCTTTATAAATTTTGATAGCCTCATCGGTCATCTTGCCTTTTTCGTAACATTTAGCCGCATCTTCTTTAAAACTATTTTTTAAAAATATGGCCGCGGCTTCACTGTAAAATCCACCTTTTTCAAGTGTTTCGGCTGCTTTATAACTGTTCTTAAGTAATTTAAAATAAATAAATGCAGCTTTTTGATATTCTTTTTGAGCAATCAATTTTTCGGCAGTTTGGTTGTATTGCCTTTGTAATTCAAAATATTTATCGCCCAAATCAATGGAACCACCATAATTTGACGAGTTATTTCCTGAATCATTAAATAATAAACTCATCCACCTCATGGAAAGGTTAAACTCACCTTGGCCAAAATTGCCCCTGCTTGAACCATTTTCATCTAAAGGAATGGCATATTTTAAGGCTTCATCAGGATTATTTTTAAGCATTTCTAAAAATTTATCAATAGCAGCTTGGTTGCGTTTTTCTAGCTCTTCAAAATCTTGTTGTAAATTATCAATTACTTGGTTATTACTGTTTGGTAATAACTTTCCTAAAATATTTTCTATACCAGTTAATAAACCGCTTTTTTCGGTGGTTTTAGCATCGCCATCTTTTACTGAATTGAACAATGTTTTTAAACCCAATAGTTTTAAATGTTCTAATAAATTCAGTTTTTCATCAGGCATTTTTTGTTTTTTAGGAAACATTTTTTCCTCCATTTGCCTTAAAATGTCCTCGGTAGAAACTGGTTTTAACTGAAAACTTTTAATAGCATTTGGAACGTACACACTTGCACTTGGCTTCATTACAGGCAGTTTTTCTTGGTTTGGAACAGTTATTAATTCTTTCCAATTTACTTTATCACCAAGTGCCACCAAGCCAAATTCTGGATGTATAATGTGTTTTCCTTTTTCAAACAAAGCATCTATTTCGGCTATGTTTAAAGTAGGAAATAAAATGGCTTTTTCTGGAATATAAAGGTTAGTAATTACCTTTTGGCAAAGTTGGTTTTTACCAATTTTGTCTAAATCAAAATCGTTACAAATTACAAAACAACCCCACACACTGTTTGGTGTTCTATCAGGAATGGCAAAGGTTTGAATATCTTCTAGTTTTAAATCCAATAATTCTATTTGCATTAACCAATCAGTTACCAATGGACTTTTTACCAAAAATCCACCAATTGGGTAATTATTTTTATTCGATAATTTTATTTGTAATTCCATGCCTAATTAATATTAAAGTTAATGGGAATTGTGTAAACTACTGGGCAAGGTTTGCCCGCTTGTTTTCCTGGTTTCCAGTTAGGCATGGCTTTTATTACTCTCATAGCTTCTTCATCTAAAAGTGGGTGAATGGGATTAGGAACATGCACATTAGTTACCATACCTGTTGCATCAATTGTAAAACGTACAAAAACGCGTCCTTGAACATTCATTTCAAAAGCCATCATCGGGTATTTTACCTCACTGCTAATAAATTTATTCATGGCTTTCTCACCTCCCGGATATTCAGGGCTTACCTCGATTTGTTCTGTATTACCCAATATTTGCTCAATAAAAGGTGTGTAGTATTTTTTATAAAATTCACTTACTGTAATTTTTGTTCCTTGTTTATAATAATAATCGCGTCCAGCAAACTCAGTTTCGCTAGCTACCGCAATTTCATTCAACAATATTGTTGGTATATAAAAAGTTGGAATGGTTTTATTTTTACTTTTAAAAATAAGTAAACCTGCTTTATGAATAGTTATGGTGCTTCCTTCAAAAAACGAAAATACATTTTCACTCAATTTATCGGCTGTTGCCTCAAAATGATTAGAACTATTTTCATCTATAGAAATAGTATCTCTACCTTCCAAAAAACAAATTTCATGAATGCTGTTTAATACCAAATTATTCCGTTTGTTTATTTGTATTTTATGTATATTTTTTAAAATACTAAAACTTGAATAGGGGTCAGGGTTTATTAACTTATATTCGTTATTAGATTTGTTAAATTCTTCAATTAAATTTTTAAAACCATGTTCTACTTTTCCATCAATTGCATCAATACTCCAAAAATAATGATGATTTAAATAATAGAAACAGTTATTTAAAAAGAAAAAACGATTATAATTAGTCTGTTTCCAGTCATCTATTTTATTTGAAACTTTATTACCAGTATTCACATTTAAAATCAAAAATGTTTTGGTGTTATGTTTGAATAAAAATATGACTATTTCCCCATTTTCTAGTTCGCCAATGGCAGTATGACTAGGCTTAAAAGGTAAATCTGCATCCATTAAATCCCAACCACTTTTACTATCCACACCATTACATTTCCTAAATAATATCTTTTCAGGTGAAACTAAAAAATACGCTTCATCTATGTTCAAATAAATATTGTTTCTTGATGGTTTTCCAAACAATAATGGAAAATTTTGCTCCATGTAAAAGTCGTTTGACGTTTCTGTTTTTACTGGCTTAGGCTGTTTTTTCCATAAATCATTTAAAGGTAAAAGTATATGCTGAATATGTTTTTTACTGCTTTGTTGTTTTTTATAAATATCAATATTTCCGTCAGAATCAGGATGAATAATATAGGTTATTTCTTTTTGAAAATCGTTTAAAGCCTTTAACATTTCTACTTGTTTTAAAGTAGTAGGTTCAGTTATTACAAAAATTTCAGTTTCGGCAGTTGGTTTATTTTCGGTTAAATAGGCTGTAAGTCCTTTGCCTGCATTAATGCTTCCTTCCAAGTTTTGCAAGCCTTCAATTACGCCATTTATATCTTCAAAATGGATAGGTTTATAATAATTTCCGATGGTAAAGGCTGTGCATGTAATATTGCTTTTTGGGTGCTTTGCAATGGCAAGCATGGTGGCAAATGCAATAACTTTTGGTGTGCCCCAATTTTTAAGCGACACATCAATTAAAATAATGCGCTGCATTTGGTTATTTTGAGGTGGAATTTCGCGCTGAATATACAAAGCTTCGTTATTGGCAATGCGCGATAAAAACACCAAATCATCGTTGGCAAATTCTGAAATAAGTAACTTATCAAAATCGCCTTTATTGGTTAAATCTGAAATTCCGCCCAAAGGCTGTTTGCTGGGTAACACGCTTTGAAAAGGAATATTTAACCCACTCCAAATACGCCTTACTAAAGAACCACTATGAAAAGTTTTTGGGTTATCAATCAGTTCATCAATATAATCTTTTTGAGTATTGTTTTCAGAAATGGCAGGCTTTTCTAATTCAACTATTTGAGGCAGTTCAGTAACAGAAGCCATTTCTTTTAAAATAGCCTCTACAGTATTTAGTTTTTTGTAAATAACTTCAAAAACTTTAAAGTCTCTAGCTACTACATGCACTAATTCTTCGTTTTTAGCATTCGAAAAACTAAAATCAGTTTTGGCTATAAAATGGTAAATATGTTTAGCTTTTTTGGTGGAAGTAATATTATGGCAATCTTGAAAAATAGCTTGAAAAAGCAATAATCGTTTATTACCATTTTTATACTCATTGGGTAATTGAGTAAGTAGCCTTAAAAACGACATACCGCTTTGTAAAACATCAAACTTTGATTCTTTAAATGCTTTGGTAATAATGCTATTTACGGTATTTAGAGTTTCATAACCATTTTCGTTAGTAGCTATTATAGTCAAAAGCAGCGAACCAAACGGTGGTAAACCTTGTAAGGTTAAATAATTTAAAACATCGCTAACATAAGCTCTGTAGGCTATAGTACTGCCATTAGGAATACTAATTACGTTTCCATTTTCTTCCCATTGCCAAAAATATTCAGGGGTATCTTTAAAATAAGTTGCGCTCATTTAACTAATTTTTTTGTAATAAATTATTTTCAGTTTGCTTAAACGAGCTTATTGATAAAGGCATCAAATTTTCTTTTTCAATAATGGTATAGTTGCCATTGCTATTCCATAGCAAATAGCAATTAGCATCAGTTTTTAAAACACGGTTTAGTTCATAACTTATAGGTTTAAAATTAAATGTATAGCCATTAGGCAATAAATGGTTATTGGTTTGCCAAACCGATAGCCCATTAATAGGCAAAAATGGTTTACCTAAAATAAGTGCTTGTTGGTTTACTATACACCAACTTAAGTTTTTTAACCGAATAGCAGGAGCCGTTAACAAGTATTGTTTTAATACCAATAAATCAACTAAAATTCCTACACTTTCTTGCTCCAAACTACTTGGAATAATTTCAATTTTGGCAGTACTATTTATTTGGAATAAGTTATGGTTTAATGGTGGTAATGTAATGGGAAATGCTCTGTTTATGGGTGTCCACAGCAAGCTTGGTACATTGCAATGAGGCAATTGACTATTTACTAAAAACAATTTACCATCATTTTCATAATACAAAGTTTTATAAGGAATACTTTTTACATCAACCGAATTTATTTGCACATAATCCAAATCTTTAACCCAAATATCGTCATTTTCAAAACCTACTTTTAGGTTATTCCAATGCCTTATTCCGGCCAAATCAATTTTAAACTGACTTTTTATATGCAAATAATAGGTTACATGGTTTGTAACATGGTTTGCCATAGTTTTTCAATTTCGGTTTGAATATGTGTTTTGTGCTCTTGGTTTTTTATCCAATTACAGCGTGTTTGCACATAACGTAGTTTATCTTTTACAATATTTTTTTCTTCAAACGAAAGCCCTTCTTGATTCCA
The DNA here is from genome assembly GCA_027484685.1 of Bacteroidota bacterium. GTDB lineage: Bacteria > Bacteroidota > Bacteroidia > UKL13-3 > UKL13-3 > JAAFJM01. The sequence goes on along the minus strand of JAIXSO010000011.1, from coordinate 3,461 downwards.
TTTTTCGGTAAGTAAATGCACTTCCTTAATTAACTCTTCAGCATTGGGAGTTTTGTTGTAAAGCGCCTGCGGATGAGCATTTGGCTCGTTTTCTTTTTCTATTATCGAATCAATAATTCCTGCTAAAATTTCAATTTGTTCTTCGGTATCCCAAATGTATTTAAGCACCCATAAATCGCTTATAATGGCCTCAGTTCTATTACACATTAAAGCACTTGCTGCTATTAAGTTTTGAACCTTAACTGCCCGTCTATCCGAAACTTTTATACCTGTATTGCGTAGGTTATGTACCAAATCAACATATTGTTTTCTAATAGGAGCAAGGTTTACTTGTTTGCTTTGCAATTGCAGTTCTATAATGTTGGCAGGAGTTATGGTTGGAATTTCATTAGCAATATTATTTTCCAATTTCCAACCAGCTAATAAAACTTGTTCTAACAAATCGGTTTCTACATAATCGCATTTTACCCTAATTAAAAACCTATCCAATAAAGCATTTAAGGCTTCATCTTCGGGCAAAACATTACTAGCGCCCACAAACATCAATGCAGGAAGTTTTTTAGTTTCTTTGCCTCGTCTGAATATTTTTTCATTTAAGGCCATCAGCAAACTATTTAAAATGGCACTGTTGGCATTAAATATTTCATCTAAAAATACCATAGAAGCTTCGGGCATCATGCCTTCGGTATTGGTAATTAACTCGCCTTCCTTTAGTTTCCTGATATCAAAAGGGCCAAAAATTTCGTTTGGTTCGGTAAAGCGAGTTAACAAATATTCAAAGTTTTTACCATTTTCAATACAGCTAGCAAGTAACCTGATAATGGCACTTTTAGCGGTTCCTGGAGGTCCTAATAAAAAAGCATTTTCGCGCGCTATTAAGCTTATTCCCAATAAATCAATAATTTCATCTTTTCCTACAAACGATTGTTTTACAAACTGTAGAACGTTGTTTAGTTTTTCTATATTACTCATTAATAGTTTTTTCTATGTTAAATTCGTTCCAAAACTTACTGGCAAAAAAACCTAAGCTACCCGATACCAAAGGTTTAATTTGTGGTAATAAAGCTAAGTCAATTCTTTTATTTTCAATAATGCGATTAATTAATAATATTTCAGTGCATTTATTTGTTAATATTTTATCAAAATTCAACGCTTTGTTGGTCATGGTGTGTTTTATGCTTGAATAAGGCCAATTTACCAATATGGTTTCTAATATTTCAATCAACACATCTTCGTTATCAATGATGTTTAATTGCAGCAGCATATCGGGTAAAAAACGCAAGCATAAATCGACTGAAACAATGGCGCTACTGTCTATTTCCAAATGGTAATTTGGAAACATGTTGGCTAAATCGTGTTCTTTGTTTTGCCTGTATAAAATTAATTGCGCAGCCAAATAAACTGTTTTAGCAGCCCAAAGTGCCGCTTCTGCATTAAAGCTTGGCGCATTTATAGCATAGTTAAGGCTTTCTACTTCATACTCTTGTGCTAAAAAAGCCATTACTTTTTCTTCTTCTTCCTTGTTAAAAGTAAGCACATTGGCATAAAGCATCACTTCTTCGTATTGCCTTAAGTTATGTATTACTTTATAAAAATAGTTTTCGGTCATTTAAATATTTTCTTTTAAGTATGCTTCCAGCTTTAGTTTGGTGGTTTCTTTCAAACTTAAGTTGATGTTTTGTTTTGGAGCAATAATAATTTTTTGAAAAGCAAAATAAGGAATATTGTATCGATAAGTAGTAGCTAAAATAATGGCTTCTTCACCAACAGGTAAATTGGTTGGTTCTGAATCGTTATGCGAAAAACCATAAGTGCCATCTTTCTTTTCGTAACCGGGAATAAAAAATTTATCTTTTAAAACAATTAAAGAAATATATACATGTTCGTCATTATTTTTATTATCAATTTGAACTGTAATTTCTAAATTGTTTTTAGGTAAATAAGCATATCTATCAATATTTGACCAACCTAAACTTTTAATGCTATACACATAAGTTAACTGTGGGTCTGTTTCATGTTTGTTACTATATTTTACCGCATCAAATAAAATTTGTTTTCTTTCCTCTATTTCTTTCTTTTTCTTTTCGTATTGTTCAAATTTTTGTTCATATAAGGCCAATGCTTTTTTATAATCATTGCCTTGATAAGCAGGAGAAACTAAGTATTTCCTTGTAATAACTTTACCTTTATCAACTCCTTCAAATGTTACTTTATAAATACCTGCTTCATTGGTTTTTTCAAGTTTTACATCGTACCAAGTCTTTTTTGCATCCTCTAGGTTAAAGTCGCTTTTTTCAGTTACCTTAAACTTTACATTTTTATATTGTTGCAGTTCAGGAAACATGGTATTTGTTTCAAATTTTATACTCAATATCCTTTCAGTATTATCATCAGTGTATTCAATTGGTTTTTTAGGTACTTCTAATAATGGAAGTTCCATGTTTTTATGTTCATCAAAAGTAGGGCGACTTATGGTTTTGGAAACAACGGTTGGTTTATTTTTTTCAATAATATCCTTTGGATTCACCCAATTGATGCTTTGGTTTTTAGGATTAACTTCTCCTTCAAAAATCAACATGCTATCGTTTTTATTGTCGGTTGGAATCGATATTTGCAACGCTTTATTGGTAGCTATCAATAGGTTTTCTCCATTTGCAGTAGCATTGGTGTAAATCATACCACCGGTTTGTAATATTTTACCATTGCTTAAAGTGGTTAAATTGCCCATAACCATATCGGCTAATGTTAAAGCTTCTTTTAGTTCAAAGCTTATTTTACCTGTAACAGCATTACCGTTTTTATCTACAAAACTATTTTTGGGGATGCTAATTTTAGTTCCGTTTTTACCTGTAATAAAGGTGTCGTTTTGGTTGTTGATTTCAAAAACTTGTATAGGTAAATTTTGAGTAGTAAATACATTTTCTGATGCTTCAGTTTGTTTAGGAGCATTTTCTGAACAACTAATGGCAAACGTTAAAAATAACAATAAAGCGCTGGTAATTCTCATAGTTTTGGTTGTTAATATGGTGGTAATAAAATATAAATTATATCATCTTGATTTACATATTATACAATCCAGCTTTAGCAGGAAGACAATGAGTATTGTGTAAATCTTAGATGGTATTATACCGCCAAATATAAATTGAACTTAATCATACATCAAAGCGGTATTAACTACAAAACGAAGATTGTTAAAAATTATTTCAGTAACAAACAGTTTATATACTAAAAAGACGTGACAGGTTTTTAAAACCTGTCACGTCTAACGCTAGCAATTTTAGCTAATGCGGTTTTGAAAACCGCGTTTACTATTACTAGCATTTGTAATGCGAAAAAAATAATTCCTTTAAATATATGATTCGGATTGCAAATCACGGTTGTACGAAACATTAAGTTTGATATTTCTGCATAAATATTTTAGGGTCTCCATTACACTCAATAATTATTTGTTTTAGTAATTC
>JAIXSO010000016.1 GCA_027484685.1 Bacteroidota bacterium | reverse complement strand
TCCTTTATATTACTCCTTTATATTACTCCTTTATATTACTCCTTTATATTACTCCTTTATATTACTCCTTTATATTACTCCTTTATATCCCGAAACCAATAATTTGAATTTTTGTTAGATAAGATATTTGAAAATATTATATTATTGCTGCATACATTATTAAATATATAATGAGTAAAGAATTAGAGAAAAAGAAAATTGCTATTTTAGGTAGTACTGGTAGTATTGGAACTCAAGCGCTAGAAATAGCTAGAGAGCAAAGAGATAAAATTGAAATAGAGGTATTAACTGCCAACAGTAATGCCGATTTATTAATTAAACAAGCGATTGAGTTTAAGCCAAACCATGTGGTAATAGCAGATGATAACAAATACAAAATAGTAAAAGATGCTTTAGATAAACATGATATTAAGGTATTTTCGGGCAATAAGGCGATAGCTGACTTAATGGAGATAACCTCGGCTGAAATAGTTTTAACAGCTATGGTTGGTTATAGTGGACTTTTGCCAACTATTAAAGCAATTGAAAATAAAAAGAAAATTGCACTAGCAAATAAAGAAACATTAGTAGTTGCGGGAGAGTTAATTACTAGTTTATGTGCTGAACATAGAGTAAATTTAATTCCCGTTGATTCGGAACATTCGGCTATTTTTCAATGTTTGGTAGGTGAAGACTTAAATACCATTGATAAAATTATTTTAACAGCATCAGGCGGACCATTTAGAGGTAAAAAAGCAAATGAGTTGTTAGAAATTACTAAAAAAGAAGCTCTTAAACACCCAAATTGGACAATGGGCGCAAAAATTACTATTGATTCAGCTAGTTTGATGAACAAAGGATTAGAAGTAATTGAAGCTAAATGGTTATTTGGACTAGAAAATAATCAAATAGATGTTGTTGTTCATCCGCAATCGATTATACATAGCATGGTGGAATTTAATGATGGTAGCATAAAAGCCCAAATGGGGTTGCCAGATATGAAATTACCTATTCATTATGCGTTTTTTTATCCTGAAAGAACTAAAACCAATTTTAAACGACTTTCATTTAAAGAAATGAACACACTAACTTTTGAAGAGCCTGATATGCAAACATTTAGAAACTTAGGTTTGGCATATGAAGCTATGGAAGTAGGAGGTAATAAGGCATGTATATTAAATGCTGCCAATGAAATAGCAGTAGAAGCATTTTTAAATGACAAAATAAAATTTTTGCAAATAGCTGAAATAAATGAAACTTGCATGAACAAGGTCCATTTCATAAAACAGCCTACTTTAGAAGACTATATAAGCACTGATAGCGAAGCTAGACTAGTGGCGAAAAGTTTGATAAGATAATATCAAATAGTTTTTTACTTTTGCAGCCCTTAAAACTATACAAATAGTTAACTTAAAAAGATACAATATATAAATGCAAACATTCACAATGATAGCGCAAGTAATTGCGGCTCTTTCAATTTTAGTATTAATACACGAATTAGGACATTTTTTAGCAGCTAAATTATTTAAAATTAAAGTAGATAAGTTTTACTTATTTTTTGATTTTTTATTTCCAATGCCAGGTGTTTTAAATTTTGCACTTTTTAAATTTAAAAAAGGAGATACCGAATATGGTTTAGGTTGGTTTCCAATGGGTGGTTATGTACAAATTAACGGAATGGTAGATGAAAACATGGGTAACCAAGATTTAACCAAACCGGCAGAACCATGGGAATTTAGAAGCAAACCAGCGTGGCAACGTATGATTGTTATGCTTGGGGGTATTATATTTAATGTAATTTTAGGTATCATTATTTTTGCTGGTATTAAATACTATTATGGTGAAAAAATGCTGATTAATAGTACTATTAAACATGGTATAGCACCTAGCGAATTAGCTCAAGAAATGGGCTTTAAATTAGGCGATAAAATAGAAGCTGTAAATGGTAAGCCTGTTAAACACATTGATGATGCTTTGAATTCAGAAATATTAATGAGTGAAAAACCTTACTACACTGTAAAGAGAAATGACTCAATTATAGAGGTTAAACTACCTGACGATTTTTTGAAAAAACTTACTAAAAAAACCAAAGGAGCATTTTTTACACCAAGAATGGAACTTTATGTTCAAAAAGTAAACAGTGGCTCAGCAGCAGAAAAAGCTGGCTTACAACCTAAAGATAAAATTATTGGAGTAGATACCAACAAAATAATATTGTTTGAAGAATTTCAGCCATTGTTAATGGCATACAAGGGAAAAAGTACCAAACTTACCGTAGTTAGAAATAACGACACCTTAGCTTTAACTGCTTTAATTGGTACTGATGGTAAACTAGGATTTATGCCAACCGATTTAAATTGGAAATTTGATACTGTATCATACAGCTTACTATCGTCAATTCCGGCAGGAATTAACCAAGCTTATGAAACCATAGCTAACCAAGTAGCTGGCTGGGGTAAAATTTTTAAAGGTGATATTCCATTAAATAAAGCTGTACAAGGCCCAATTGGTATAGCTGATTATTTTGGACCAACTTGGGATTGGTTAAACTTTTGGATGTTAACAGCTTTAATATCGATGGGTTTAGCATTTATGAATTTTTTACCAATTCCAGCATTAGATGGTGGACACGTGGTATTACTAATTATTGAAATGATTACTAAAAAACCAATTAGCATTAAAACACAAGAGCGTGTTCAAACTGTTGGAACCATTATTTTATTAACCCTAATGGTATTAATATTTGGTAATGATATTATCAATAAATTTAAATAAACTAATTTAAGTAAGTATATAAAAAAGCCCTGTAAACTATGTTTTACAGGGCTTTTTATATTAATCTACATTTTGCTGTAAACCGTCTTTGGCCTTTTTTAAAATATTATCTAAAGTTATTTCACTCGGTCGGAAGTATGTTTTATTTAATAAATCTATACCTTCTAAAAGCTCTAAATACATTGATTTTAAGGACTCATTTTGAGCAATAGCATTTTCAATAGCCATACTTTCATCTTGAGTAGTTTCCTTGTAAATGTAATTGAGTAAATCGTCTTCGGAGTAGTTTTGTTGCATATAGTTAAATTTAAATATAGGTAAAACGAAAATAGAAATATTTTAGTATTTAAATATTTTTTATTTCAAATATTTTAGCACATTTTCAGCCAAAGCTAATCTTCCTGTTTGGTTGTAATGTTCTGTTGTCCAGTCTTGATCAATAAAATCTAGGCCATTAACCAATTCAAAACTATTCACTACAGTTACTCCATCTTTATGGTACCTTTCAATTAACAATTGTTTGTTTTGATGCATTATGTTCACCAACTCCTTCCCTACTAAACTATCGGCATACTGCACATTTTCGGCCAACAAATGAAAAATTAGCTTTAGATTTTTTTGCTTTGCAATGCTCACAATTTCGTCAAAATCTTTGATTCTTGGATTGGTATTTACATCAATTGGAAAAGCATACGTTTTTATATAGTGACAAGCCAAGGTAATTTTAGGCATATCCCAATCTCCATTGGGTAATAAATAAGTACCGTTTGCCATGGCATTATCCCACTGACGCACCGTTTTATATGGAAAACTTTCGGGTACATTTAGCTTAACAGTTGACCAATCTTTTTCTACATCGTGATCGCGTAATTGAATTGATTTATTATCGTAACCATTAAACGACAATTTTATACGTTTAAAAATTGGCAAAATTGGCTCGTACATTATATTGGCTTGTGCAATATTGGTTTCTAAATGTGAGTTTATCCAAGGAGAGCCAAACGAACGAGAGTTAAGTGTAACTATAATGGTTTTTACTTTAGAATCTGACTTTAAATTTTTGATTAATTGTAAAAATGTGTGCGCATGAATGGCACCATGATCGACTGAATTAACTTTTAAGGGCGACAAAGAATCAATCATTTGGGAAATAGATTGCAAACAAGTATCGGTATTGGCAGCTGTGGCATTACTTGATTCGGCATAATACAACACATCGCTGCAATTTTCTAAACTATCTTGCGTAAATAATAATTTAGCATCAATTGCTTCTGCATTTGCCCAATAATAATATTTTACATACAATGAATTGGTTATGAATAAAGTAATTATACCAACCAATAATGCCACGCCAAGTTTAATAACTAATTTTTTCATGCTTAAAATTGAAAATAAATAAATTGAAAACTTTGAATACCACTAAATAGCAAAATACTCATAATCAACACAATATAGACAATCCATCTTATGACCATTTTATTGCCTTGTAAAAACTTATCAAACCTGGTTTTAAAAATTGCTATTTCAAAAATTACAAACAATAGCAACATGGCTAAAGTTTCGTAGTTAAAAACGAGTTCTTTTACAGCAGTTGACTGTAAATTAACACATTGCCTAAGTACTAAAATGGCTTTATCAAAATTTTCGGCTCTAAAAAACACCCAAATTAAGGTTACTAATATAAAAGTGATATTGGCTCCAAGAAACTTAAAAACTATATGCTGCCTTATGGTTTCAGGATAAAACTTAACCAATCCCTTTTCCAATAAATAAAATAGGCCATGTAAAAAACCCCAAACAATGAAAGTATAATTGGCTCCATGCCAAAAACCACTTAATGAAAACACCAATAAAATGTTAAAAATCCATCTAAGTGTATTTACATAGCTACCACCCAGCGGGAAAAACACATAATTACGAAACCAAGTAGTTAATGAAATATGCCATTTTTGCCAAAACTGATAAAAACTGGTAGCAAAATAAGGTTGTTTAAAGTTATCGATTAGATCAATTCCAAGTAATCTGGCTGCTCCAATTGCCACAGTTGAGTAACCATAAAAATCGGCATAAATTTGAATAGAAAATGCTACTAAAGCCAACCAAACTGATGCTATTTGATAATCAGCGGGGTTAGTATAAAATTCATTTACCAAAGGTGCTAAATTATCGGCAACACACATTTTTACAAATAAACCATAAAGTATTAACCTCAAACCTTTACTGATATTTTTATACTTAAAGTTATGTTTTTTTCTTAACTCAGCGCCTAAAGTTGCATATTTTTCAATGGGGCCAGCCACCATTTGTGGGAAAAATAAAACATAATTGGCAAAGTAACCTAAGTGAGTTTCGGGTTTTTGATTACCTTTATAAACCTCGATGGTATAACTTAACGATTGGAAAGTATGAAAAGACAACCCAATTGGTAAAATTATATTGAGGTGATGTAATTTTTGAGGAATAACTAGATGAAAAATATCTATAAAAAAGTTGAAATATTTAAAATAAGCTAACAGTCCAATATTGCTTATGATACTGAATAACAGCCAAAAGAGTTTTATTTTTCCTTGGTATTTTTCAATTAATAAACCACACACATAATCTATAATAATGATAGCATATAAAATTAAAATATAAGGTAGAAAAAATGCAGCATAAAAATAAGTGCTTGCTAAAAAAAGTAATACCCAACGCCATTTATGAGGTAATACATAAAATATCAGCGTGACTATTGGGAAAAAATATAAAAAATTTAATGAATTGAATAACATACAGTAATAAAAACTAAAACGGATAGCCTATACCAAAACTAAATATACTGTTATCCCAATACCACGAAAAGTCTTTGGCATTATTGATAACCCAACGTTGCCCAAACTCTTTACTAGGGTCATGTAAAGGCACAGCGCCATCGAGCCTAAAAATAAAAATACCTAAGTTTAACCTAATACCTAAACCAGAACCCAAAGCCATTTCGTTATAAAAATTTTGAATATCAAAATCAGCCCCTAGCCTACTGTCTTGCTTAGCTGCCCAAATATTTCCAGCATCGGTAAACACAGCTCCTTCAAACAAATGTTTGTAAATATTAAAGCGATATTCCATATTCAATTCAATTTTTATATCGCCCGATTTATCAATTTGGTTGGAAGTAGAATAAACGCCCGGACCAATTGACCTAGGCCTAAATGCTCTTAAACTATTGGCACCACCTGTAAAGAAGCGTTTTTCAAAAGGAATATAATCTGGTGAATTACCATAAGGTAAAGCATAACCTAAAGCCACACGATAAACCATGGTATTATTCATATCTAGCCAATGATTGTACCTAAAATCGGCATACGTTTTAACGTATTGAAAGTAGTTTAAACCAAATAATTCATATTGATTTTTAATATTTCGAGTGGTATCGGTAACTTTACGTGCATCTAATAAAAAATTAAATGCAGAAACCATATTTCCTGCAAGTTCCAAAGCATCCCAACGTAAAAAAACATAACTTTTACCTTTACTAATAGCTTGGTTACTAAATGTAAAACCTAGCCTTATATCATTGACTATTAAATTATTGGCAAATACATTTTGGAGGAAAATATCGGTTTTACTTTTTTCCTCTAATTCATCATTGGTAAAATTAGTGCGTACAAAACTAAATTCAGGAAAACCTACATAATAACTAACTAGTTTTCTATTAATTTGATAAGACGAACCTAAGGTAAAAACCCTACGTTCGTACTGTACATTTTTTTCATAAATAATGGAACTATTTACAATTGTTTTAGTATTAGCATTATTAATTTTTCGATCTAATTTACTAAAAAACAAGAGTTGAGGGAAGGATATACTAGCCGAAAACGACTGTTCACTGCTATTAAAAAAAGGTTTGGGATCAATTTTTTCGCCACGTTGCGCTTCAAAACTTGTGCGAAACCTCAGCTGTAAAATTTCGCCATTATGAAAAATATTTCTATCAGTAAGCTGAACCACAGCTGCCAAACCATAATTTCTATATGAGGCAATATTGATTAAATTAGCCTGATCGCTTGTAATAGCTTGAGGCTCTAAAATAATATCATACTTTTCATCCTGCTTAAGGTTAAAATAGAAATCTATTACATTTTGACTATCATTTTCGATAACTGTTGGTGTAATGGTTACCAATCTAAATAGCTGCAAATCATTAAGCCTACTATATGTTTTAATTAAATTATTTTGCTGAAAAAGATCGCCTTTCATTAAAAAGTTCATTTTACCTATAATACCTGAGTTTATTTTACTACCATTGGGTAAATACTTAAAATTATTTGTAAAAACAGTATCGTGAGAGGCTATTAGCGGCTTTTTACTTGGCTCCACTTCAATAACTAAATTACGGATGGTGTAGGTTTTAAATGGTTTTAAATCTTCTTGGTTTTTTATATTTATTTCAATGGCAATGTAATCGTTTTGATAATTGGTATCTACATTAAAATCTATGTATTCCTTAGCAAAAGTATAGTAACCATTATTGCGCAATAAGTTTAAAATTCGGTTTTGTTCATCTAATAAGTTTTCGCGCTTTAGCGATTTACCTATTTTTATATAACTATCTTCTAACGAAGCTTGTACCAAACGATAAATCTTTTTATCAGGACAATTAACGTTAAGCTTCCCGTATTTAAATTGGTTATTGAGTTTAACGTTATAAGTTACAATTTTACGTTCCTTTAAAAACTTGGTATCATTTACTGTGTATGAAATTTCGGAATAATAATAACCTTGCGATTTGAGGTAATTACGCATGGCACGTACACTGGTTTCTATCATGGTAGTATCAACAATAACAGGAACTTTACCCAAATTATCGCGCAAAAAACGCTTTAAATGGTTATCGCCTTTTGTGGCATCTCCCATTCTATAAAAAAATACATTTAACCTAACTAAACCTAAAAATTTAACTCCAGGTTTTTGCTTGGTTTGACTTTCTAAATCAGATTCATAAAAGCGGCTTTTCTTCTTTTCAAAAATTTCGATTTTATTTTTAACCAATTTAGCACCTTCGCGTTTGTGAATTCTACTTATATTGCAAGCATTTAATAGCACTGCGCTAACAATTATTGCTATTGGTATTATATATTTATTTATGCTTAACAAACGTACTATTCAGTTTTTAAAAAGTTTAAAAGACAAAAGCACTCGCTACACCGAAGGCTATTTTTTGGCCGAAGGTAGTAAAACTGCTGTTGAAATACTTGCATCAAATTTACACATAGAAGCCATATATGCTACTACTGATTGGTGCAATTTATTCCCAAAGTACAAAAACAGTTCCAAACTTGTGGTTTGTACTCAAAAGGAAATTGAACAAATAAGTTCGTTAAAAAGTACACGTGATGTGGTTTTACAGGTAGAAATAAACAACAAAAAGCTAGAAAACAACAACTTAGAAAGCAACTTTACCATAGTTTTAGATGAAATACAAGATCCTGGAAACCTAGGAACTATTATTAGAATAGCCGATTGGTATGGCATAAAAAATATTGTTTGCTCGCTTAACACAGCCGATTGTTATAATAACAAGTGTATACAAGCTACCATGGGAAGTATAGCGCGAGTACAAGTACTTTACACCAATTTAGTAACATTTTTAGAAAACAACAAACTTCCTATTTATGGTGCATTTATGGATGGAGAAAACATATCTACCGCCAAAATTGAAAAACCTGCTATACTAATTATTGGAAATGAGGGTAAAGGAGTTAACCCAAACTTGCATCAATTTATTACAAAAAAAATAAGTATAAAACGTTTTGGCGAAGCTGAAAGTTTAAATGCAGCCATTGCCACCGCTATTATTTGCGATAAAATGATTAACCAATAAATTACTTTAAACTGCTAGAAAGCAACTAATTTTTTATTTTATTTGACAATTAGTAAAATAAGTAATTTAATTATGAAGAGATTATTACTTTTGGTTTGGTTAATAGTACTTGGCAGCACAGCTTTTGCACAAGAAGTTATGCTATCGGGCGGGTTTACCATGCCTTTAAGTCCATATTCAGCGCAAGATATTTTAGATAATACCAATGGACATGCACTTAATGGTTATAATATTAAACTCGACTACATTATTTTAAAACAAAGTACCTTAAATTTTAGCTTAGGTTTTGTTTATTTTACTAATCCTTTTGACGTTGAAAATATTCAAAAACAAAATAATACAGTTTATTCCCAAAACTCTGTCTTTACTAGTTTAAAGCCTTATAAAGGTTACGGCTTTGGGGCAAGTGTATTGTATTATTTTACACCTTTAAAAAGCAAAATTAGAGGGTTTTCAAAATTTACTTTAGGCCAACTTTTTGTTAATTCGCCAGAATACAGCAAAACTGATAGTTTAGAATATGTAAAAGTACTTAGTAACGATGCTACTAGTATTTATTGGGGTATAGGTGCAGGAGTTGAATATGCACTTTCGGCAGAAATTTCGATAATTGGATACGCTGAGTATTTTTACTCAAAGGTAGATTTTGGAAATATAAGAATAGCAAATGTATCAGGCCAAACTCGCACACTACCTTCCAATAAAATTAATGAACAAACGCTTGGTATGCTAAACTTTAACCTAGGTTTGAGCTATAAATTTTACAAACAAACTGCTAAGTTAAAGCAAAATAAAAAGACAATAACTCCTAGTTTTTAAACTATTATTGGGCTAAAATTTGAACCAATTGCTCCATGCCTTCGCTGGCTTTTGCTTCTATAAAATGTATATTTTGCTGACGTGTTACAGGAACTTTTTTAGGATCAATAACATACAAAGGTTTGGTATTGCTAAAATATTGAACCAAACCTGCAGCAGGATAAACCTGCAAACTGGTACCAATAACCAACATTAAATCGGCTTCTTCTACTAATTTTATAGCTGGTTCAATATTGGGTACAGCCTCGCCAAACCAAACTATATTGGGCCTTAATTGCGAGCCAAATTCACACCTATCGCCCATTTTCATTTCCCAACCGTTTATTTCATACAATAAACTATCATCATAAGTGCTTTTGGCTTGCGTAATAATGCCATGTAAATGCAATATTTTAGTACTGCCAGCTCTTTCATGCAAATTATCTACATTTTGCGTAATGATTTGAACATCAAATTTCTCCTCTAATTCTTTTAATAAAATATGGGCTATATTAGGCTCAGATTCCAACACATTTTTTCTGCGCATGTTGTAAAAATCGAGCACCAAAGGCATATCGGCTTGCCAAGCTGCTAAAGTAGCCACATCTTCTACCCGATAACCTTCCCAAAGTCCATCGCTGTCTCTAAAAGTTTTTAAACCACTTTCGGCACTTATGCCAGCACCACTTAATACTACTAGTTTTTGTTTCATTGATTTAGAAATTGAAAGATTACAAAAATTACAAGGTTACAAGGTTACAAGGTTACAAGGTTACAAGGTTACAAAGATTGAAAAAATTACAAAGATTACAATCACGATCAATTGAGAGAAAAGTTTAAAGATAAAAAAGTTTGGATAGTTTATAGACAAGATCTTTTAGTTTATTAATGTAACATTTCCTTTTAGGCTTACATATTTTTTATTGGTACCAATAAAATTATCAATCAAGTCTGCTTGTATTTGATAAACATATACCTCGTTGGATTGTAAAATTTCATTCAACTTACCATTCCAACCAATATTTGGATTATTTG